>JABCZC010000006.1 GCA_013289875.1 Acidobacteriota bacterium
GCAGGCGCAGCAGGAGAGCTCGGTGCAGGTGGTCGGCTAGTCCAAAGCGGGTATTTTCGGGCTGGAGGCAGCCGTTGGCAAAAATCGGGCCAAAAATCGGCGGTGGCGCCAATCACACATCGAGTCTCAAGCGCGTACTGGGGCGCGGAGACCTGATTCTGCTGTTCATTGTTGCGGTCGCAAACCTCAACATGGTGCCGCCCATCTCTGCCTCCGGACCGATCACTCTGTGGCTATGGGTGGCTGCCCTGCTCTTCTATTTCTGGCCCCAAGGAGCGGCCGTCACCGAGCTCTCGCAGAAATGGCCGGGCGAAGGCGGCATCTATCTTTGGGCCAAGCGCAGTTTCGGCGAGCAGCACGGATTCTTCGCCGGATGGTGCTACTGGCTCTCGAATGTCTTCTACCTGCCGACGGTCGTGCTTTCCTGCATCGGTGTTGGCCTCTATGTCTTCGGGCCGAACATCCAGGCGCTGGAGCATAATCCGTACTTCACCTCCAGCCTGGCCATCGGGATTCTCCTCTTTCTGCTGACCCTCAACATTCGCGGGCTCTCTCTCGGCAAGTGGATCAACAACCTCGGCGGCGTGGGCACAGTGGGTGGAGGGGCGGTGGTCATTCTGCTGGCCGCGCTCACGCTGCATCACCACGGCTCTGCGCTGCACCGCGCCGATCTGCACGTGGAGTTTCATGACTGGCGCTTGTTCGCGGTCTTCGGAACGATCTGCTACAGCCTGGTCGGACTCGATCTCGCGTCGATCATGGGCGATGAGATTCGCGAGCCGAAGAAAAATCTACCTATTGCTATCTTCTGGGGCGGTCTGGCGGCGGCGATTATCTATCTCGGAACGACGAGCGCCATGCTGATTGCCGTGCCGCACGAGGAGATCGGCATCCTCTCCGGCATTCTGCAGGCGATTAATGTGATGGCGCGGCATAACGGGCTGTTGTTCATCGTTGCCCCGCTGGCGTTTCTGGAGTGCATCGCGATTCTCGGCACGGCCTCGGCCTGGTTCAGCGGCGCGGCGCGGCTACCGTTTGTCGCCGGCATCGATCGCTACCTGCCGCCGGTCATCGGAAAGATTCATCCCCGCTACAAAACTCCCTACGTCAGCCTGATCGTCTATGCCGTGCTGTCGTCACTCCTCACGTTGATGAGCTTTCTTGGCGTTTCGGTCGGCGAGGCGTATCTCACTCTGCTCGATCTTGCCGTGATCCTGCAATTGCTGCCAACCTGCTATCTCTTCGGCTCGCTGCTCAAGCACACGCTCGACGGGAAAAGCAGGCTGAACGCGTCGAAACCTTACCTGCTGGCGAACGGAGTGGGCGGACTGCTCGCAGCCACAGTTGGGTTGATCGTAGCGTTCATCCCGTCACGCCAGGTAAATTCAATCTGGCTGTATGAGATCAAGCTGATCGCCGGCTGTGTGCTGGTCTTTGGGTCGGCGTATCTCTTCTATCGCAACTCGCTTAAGACTGCGCCGATGGTCGAACCGCTGGCGGAGACTGCGCTCTAAAGGATTTTCATATGTCTGTTACGCAAAGCAAGCCGGAAGCCATGTTTATCAACGGAGAGTGGACCGAAGGCTCGTCGAGCAATCGCATCCCGGTCTGCGATCCGTCCAGCGAAGAAGTCATCGCCGAGATTCCCGACGCGAGCGTCGCGGATGTGGACGCCGCTGTTGCCGCCGCGCGCCACGCTTTCGACCAGGGCGGCTGGCCGCAGACAACGGCGCAGGAGCGCGGACGCATTCTGTTTCGCATCGCCGAGAAGATTCGCGCCGAGGCTCCGCAGCTTGCCGAACTCGAATCGCGCAACACCGGCAAACCCATTGTTGAGGCAGAGTTCGATATCGCCGACGCGGCTACTTGCTTTGAGTATTACGGTGGGCTGGCCACGAAGGTTTCCGGCCTGGTCAATCCTGTGCCGGACAATGCGCTGAGCCTTTCGCTCAAGGAGCCGGTTGGCGTGGCGGGACAGATCATCCCCTGGAACTATCCGCTGCTAATGGCCGCTTGGAAACTTGCGCCAGCGCTGGCCGCCGGCTGCGCCTGTGTGTTGAAGCCCGCTGAGCAGACGCCGTTGACTGCGCTCAAACTCGCGGGATGGCTCGGCGAATGCGGTGTGCCTCCGGGCGTGATCAACATTGTCACCGGCCTCGGAGAAACGGCCGGTGCGCGCATCGTCGAGCATCCACACGTGGACAAGATCGCCTTTACAGGATCTGCCGCTGTCGGCAAGCTCATCATGAAGTCGGCAGCGGACACGCTCAAGCGCGTAACGCTGGAACTGGGTGGCAAGTCGCCGAATATTTTCTTTGCCGATGCCGACTTCGAGGCGGCGATCGACGGCGCTCTCTTCGGAGTCTTCATCAACCAGGGCGAAGTCTGTTCGGCGGGCAGTCGCGTTCTCGTCGAGCGATCGATATATCCGAAGTTTGTCGAAGCCATGACGGAAAAGGCGCGTTCTATCAAGCTCGGCCCCCCGCTGGATCGCGACACAAAGATGGGGCCGCTCGTCAGCCGTGAACAGTACGACCGCGTCTGCAAATATCAGGAGATCGGCAAGTCCGAAGCGAAGGTGGCGATCGGCGGCGGACAACCCGCGTCCTTCGGGCGTGGCTACTACGTTGAGCCGACCATCTTTTATGACGTCGACAACTCTGCCCGCATCGCCCGCGAGGAAATCTTCGGACCCGTTGCTGCCGTCATTCCCTTCGACGATGAGGCCGACGCGTTGAAGATCGCCAACGACACGCCCTTTGGCCTCGCCGCTGCCGTGTGGTCGCGTGACATCTATCGCGCATTGCGAATGGTGAAGGCGATTCGCGCCGGCATCGTGTGGGTGAATCACATGCAACCGACGTATGTCGAAGCGCCGTGGGGCGGTTACAAACAGTCTGGATTCGGCAGGGAGCTCGGCGTTCATGGCATCGACGAGTATCTCGAAACCAAGCAGGTTCACATCAATCTCAACGAGCAGCCGATTGGCTGGTATTAGAGCAGTTAGGTTCAAGAGCGATATGTCCACGATCAAACTTAAAACAGAAATTCCCGGACCCAAATCGCGCGCGCTCACCGAACGCCGCGCGCAGGCTGTTCCACGCGGCGTGTATGCGTCTGCCCCGCTCTTTATCCGTCACGCCGAAAACGCGACTCTTGAAGATGTGGACGGCAATCGCATCATCGATCTGGCTGGCGGCATTGGAACTAATAATGTCGGCAATCGCAATCTTCGTGTGCTGCAGGCCCTGCGCACGCAGCTCGATGCTTTTCTCCACCTCTGCTTTTCGGTCACCGGATACGAAGGCTATGTGGAGCTAGCGGAGAGGCTCAATGCTCTGACTCCGGGCAAATTCGCCAAGAAGACCCTCCTCGTGAACAGCGGCGCCGAGGCAGTCGAGAATGCGGTGAAGATTGCGCGCGCTCACACTGGCCGTCCGGCTGTGCTCTGCGTCGAAGACGCCTTTCACGGGCGAACCATGCTGGGCCTCACGCTCACCAGCAAGACTCAACCGTACAAGCAAAACTTCGGGCCGTTCCTGTCGGACGTTTATCGCATCCCGTTCGGGGTCCCCGCGGATTTACGCCTGCGCAGCCGCGCCCCGATGAGTCAGGAACAGGTGGAGGAGTTGCTCGATGGTGTTTTCCGTCGCGTTGTCTCCGCCGAATCAATCGCGGCTGTCGTTGTTGAGCCAATACTCGGCGAGGGCGGTTTCGTCGTGCCACCCGCGGGATTTCTGCCCGCACTGGCCGATATCTGCCACAGGCATGGCATTGTCTTCATTGCGGATGAAGTGCAGACCGGCTTCGGTCGCACCGGCGAACTATTTGGGTGCACACATTTCGGCATCGAGCCGGATCTGATTCTTACTGCCAAGTCACTCGGCGGAGGCATGCCCCTTGCCGCCATCACCGGACGTGCCGAAATCATGGACGCTCCCGGCCCGGGCGGCCTGGGCGGCACCTTCGGGGGTAATCCCGCGTCATGCGCAGCGGCGCTGGCCGTGATCGAGGAGTTCGCCGACGGAACCCTGCTGGCGCGCGCCCGCTCACTCGGTGAGCGCTTTCAGCAACGGGCATTCAGCTGGCAACGGCAGCATGCCTACATCCGTGATGTTCGCGGCGTTGGAGCGATGCAGGCGATCGAATTTGTGCAGGCCGATGGTGCGCCCTATGCAGCCGCTGCGAAAAAGCTCGCGCAGCACTGTCTTCGCAACGGAGTGCTGATTTTGACCGCCGGCACGTATGACAATGTCATCCGATTGCTGATGCCTCTCACCATCTCAGACGAAGAGTTCAGCGAAGCCCTTGATGTGATCGAAGGCGGACTCAATGCAGTCGCCACGGAGCTTGACTCGCAAGCGATAGCCGCCGCGCACTGACCTTACTAGAACTTGCGCGACTAGAACTTGCGCGAATGCTCTTTGGCCCAGCGCTCCACTACGATTTTTTTCTCGGTGTAGAACTCGACCGAGTCTCGGCCCTGCGCATGCATGATCCCGAAGAAGCTGTCTTTCCAGCCACTGAAGGGGAAGTAGGCCATGGGAGCGGCCACGCCGATGTTGATGCCGATGTTTCCCGCCGGTGCTTCGTAGCGGAATCGCCTTGCCGCCGCTCCGCTTGACGTGAAGAGTGAAGCCTGGTTCCCATAGGGGCTGCGTTCCAGGAACGCCAGCGCCTCGTCCAGATCGTTGGCGTGCACCAGGCTCAGCACTGGTCCAAAGATTTCGGTGTCCGTCAGCTCACTCGTCGCGGGAACAGCATCGAGGATCGTGGGCTTCACAAAGCTGCCCTGCTCATAGCCGGAGATCTTCGCGCCGCGCCCATCGAGCAGCACTTTTGCGCCTTCATCTCTGCCGCGTCCCACCAGCGACTCGATGCGCGACTTGCTCTGCTGCGTAATTACAGGACCCATCTGCACGCCTTCGTCCAGACCATTGCCGACCTTCAGTTTGCTGGCAGAGTTGGCAATCGCGTCTCTAAAAGTGCGCTGTGCATCCCCGATGGTGACGGCAACCGACACAGCGAGGCAGCGCTGACCCGCGCAGCCGAAGGCGCTGTCGCTGATGATCTGCGTGGCCATCTCCATATCGGCGTCGGGCAGAACGATGACATGATTTTTCGCGCCGCCCTGGCACTGCGCGCGCTTGCCGTTGGCTCCAGAGCGAGCATAAACAGCGCGAGCCGCCGGAGTCGATCCCACGAAGCTCACGGCGCGCACTTTGGGATGATCGATGAGCGTCTCCGCCGCGGTTCGTCCGCCGTTGACCAGATTGATGACGCCTTTCGGCAAGCCGATCTTCTCAAGCAGGGCAAAAACGCGCTGCATCGTCAGCGGCACGCGTTCGGAGGGCTTCAGGACCAGCGTGTTTCCTGTGGCTATGGCGTAGGGCAGGAACCAGAACGGGATCATACCGGGGAAATTCGACGGCGTAATTACTGCGACTACTCCCAACGGTTGCCGGATCATGACCTCGTCGATGCCGCGAGCGACATCTTCAAGGTTGAAGCCCTGCATCATCATGGGAATTCCGCAGGCCACCTCGACATTTTCGATCGCGCGGCGAAACTCGGCCCTGGACTCGGTGAGGGTTTTCCCGTTTTCGCGCGTAATGACGCGGCTGAGCTCGTCGATGTTTTCTTCGAGCAGCATTTTCAGTTTGAACAACGGCTGAATCCGGTCCTCGGGAGGAGTTCTGCGCCACGCCGGGAAGGCGGCTGCAGCCGCTTCTACGGCCTTATTCACCTCTTCCGCGCCGGATAGAGGCACCCGGGCGAGAACATCGCCAGTCGCTGGATTGGGAACGTCCAGCCACTCGGTTGCTGTGGACTCAATCCACTCGCCATTGACGTACTGCGGCAATTGAAGCGGGGTTGCGACTGCCGTGCTCATAATGAACTCCCTGCTCGAACAGAATGACTGCGAAACTAAAAGCCTACAGAAAAGATGCAATGCCAATCAAATATTGCCCTTCGTCTCCCGGGCTGCTACAAAGATACTTTTGAGTGCTTTGCCTGGCTGCCGGATGCCGAAGAACGCCACCCATCAAAAATCGTCGAGCAGGAGCAATCTGTCCTTTCGCATCTCCGAGGTTTCGAAGATGCTGAGTGTCAGCTCGTCGACCCTGCGCCAGTGGGAGAATGCCGGGTTGACGCATCCGAAGCGCACCAAGAGCGGGTATCGCACCTACACGCGCGAAGAGGTTGAGCGGCTGAAGTCGATCCAGCATCTGCGCTTTGAAAAGAATCTGAATGTTGACGCCATCCGCCACTTGATGGGCAGTGCGGCGCGGCGTGCTTCAACTAACGGCGCGGGGCGGTCTGCAAACGGGACGAACGTCGTGCCTATCGGCAACAGATTGCGCAAGCTGCGCAGAGAGCGCTCGATGACGCTCGCAGAGGCTGCCCGGGGAACTGATCTGTCCGTAAGCTTCCTCAGCTGCCTGGAACGCGGCCAGGTACACGCTTCGGTTGCCGCGCTGCAGCGGTTGGCGGTTTTCTATAAGACGAACGTGCTCTCGTTCTTTGGTGGCGCAGAGCAGTCAGGCAAGCTGGTGCGGCCCGGCCAGCGCATCGAGCTTTCGAGCGAACCGGGAGTTCACCTTGAGCTGCTTGCCTTCGGCTCGACGGCGATGGAACCACACCTTTTTCGATTGGCACCCGGAACATCGAGCGGCGGCTCGTATCATCACGAGGGCGAGGAGTTCATTTTCGTCGTTAGCGGCAGCTGCGATGTGTGGCTGGATGAAGTCGAGCACTATCAGCTTTGCACCGGCGACAGCCTCTATTTTTCCAGCTCGCAGACCCATCGCTGGAGCAATCCCTACAAACAGCAGGCGGTGTTGCTGTGGATCAACACGCCTCCGACATTTTGAGGCAGAGTAAGGTCTCTGTGCCTCTATGAGTACTGGCGCCTGGACGCGCAGTCCCTACATCCTGAAGCGAAGGGCCAGCTGGATCTGGCGCGGATCGCGGGCACGCGTGATTTCGCCGAACAGCCCGCCGGCCACCGGCGTTCCGTTGGGATTCGTACTGTAGTCAAACTGCGCATCTCCCAACTGGCCGTCAGGGTTCAGGAATTGCGTGTGATTAAAGATGTTGAATACCTGGAAGACAAACTGAATTGTCCCTCTGTCACCGACAGGGGTTAGTTTCTGCACCGCCAGGTCCGTATCGGCGATCCCCGGCCCGCAGCAGATGCTGCGCGGCGCATTGCCGGCCGAGCCCAGAGCGGGAACAGCGAAGATCGAAGGATTGAAGTAGTAGCCGGTCGAGCCGTTTAACGGCGTGCGTGGATTGCGGTGCGTAAAGGGCAGGACCTGATCGGGCCGGCCTGGGTTCTCGAAGTCGGCGCTGCCTTGCAGTTCCTGATCGAGGTTGGAGTCGAAGCGAATCGGGAAACCTGACTGGAGAGTGAGAATCCCAGAGGTCTGCCAGCCATCAAGCATTACGCCGCGTGCCCCTGAATACTTCGGCACGGGCAGATCCCACACGCCGCTGAATACGAAGCGGTTGCGGGCATCGTAGAGTGAGAGCGCGCGATCGCGTGCGAAATCCAGAGGATCGAGGCTCTGCTCGAAACTGGACGCATCGTCCACCGATTTACTCCACGTGTAGGCGGCCAGGAATTGCAATCCGTGGGAAAAGCGCTTTTCCAGCGATGCCTGCAGCGAGTTGTACGCAGAGTTGGCGACCACATTCTGCGCGAAGATGCTGGAGAAGACCGGCACGCCGTCCGGTGGGCAATTCGCGCCGGAGATGGGATCGCAATACGGCGAAGAATATTGGCGCAGGCCGACCAGTGTAATCGGGCTCTGCACCACAGTTCCGCCTGGGATGAACGATGTCGATCCATAGGGAAGATGCAGTCCCTGCGGCGCGATCGTCTCTCCGCCTGGGATTATGTATTCGGAATCTTCGCCGTAAGGCCCGCAGTTATAGCTCGAGTCGTTGTTGTAGGCGGATGTTGCGATTAGATCGAGACACGTCTGAGGATTGCCATGGTTTAAGTCATAAGTCGCCAGCAGACGATGTCCCTGCGAACCGACATACCCCAGGGTCATGACCAGGTTCGTGGCCAATTGCTGCTGGATCTGAAGGTTGTACTGTACCGTGTATTGCGTTCTTAGATTAGGCTCAAGCTCACCGAACATGAGAATGGGCCGGAAGGCAGACCAGTCCACCGGCTGACCGCGCTTCGGCTCGAGAAAGCCATTGAAGGCGTTGGGGCTGACGGTGCCGGATTGACTGACGAAGGGAGTTTGAAACAGCGGCGCCGACAAACTGTTGCTGCCGCCGAACGGTGGTTCACCCTGGAACTGCTCAAGAACTAACTGCTCCATGGGGTTGTAGAAGATGCCGAAGCCGGAGCGAACCACCAGCTTGCCCTGAAAGCTCTCCGGACTCCAAGCCATGCCGATCCGCGGCGCGAAAGCCTTGTAGTAAGTTGCGGTCAATCCGGCCGGAATGCCCTTGTCTCCGGGAACCACGAGCCCCAGCGGGAAGACAGACTCGTTCGCACTGCCCGGGCCGCAGTCAGCCGTGTCCGTACCGAGGGTCGCCTGGCTTTCGGCAGACAGCTGGCACGGAAAGATGGTGTCTGCTTGTCCGGCGCGGAAGGTCTGGACGCGGTGCGATACATCGGCGAGCGGCTGGTTCAGCTCCCAGCGCAGGCCGTAGTTGAGGGTGAGGGTTGGAGAAATTTTGAAGCTGTCCTGTGCGAAAAGGTAGAGCGCGTTGGCGCGAATATTCTCCGTTTGCGGCGAGCCCTGCGAATAGCTGTCGGGCAGGCCGAGGTAGTAATTGCCGAACAGGTTCGACGCACCCAGGTCGTTTTCGCTCCCGCCACTGTATCCGTAAAAGCCGTTCAGGTTGTAATAAAGGGTCTGATCGAATCGCTGGTTGCGGAAGTCAACGCCAAACTTCAGGGAATGTCTTCCGATCGTCTTGGAGAAGTTATCCATGAAGGAGTAGGTATTTCCCGTCTGCGGCAGCTCGCCTTCGCTGTCGTTGCCGATCGTGAACCCGCCGCTGATGCTGATGTAAGGAAGACCTTCGCGAGCCGCGGTCAGGCCAGGTGTAATCCCAAGCTTGGGATTGTTTGGAATCGGCGTTGCATTGCCGGAATTATCGTAGGAATTGAGCGGCGTGTCGGTGTTTCCGTTGAAGCAGAAGGCCGCTGCAACTCCTGTACAGGAGGCGGTCACCAGATTCGTTCGTTGTGGATGTAGGAAGGTCATCTGGCCTTCGCGATAGTAGGTCACGCGCGCTTCGTTCTGCGTCGTAGGACTTATCGTCCAGGTTTCCGCGATATTGATCTGCTGATTCCGAGTGGCGTCGTTGCTGCCAAATCCGGGCAGAAGATTGGGGATTTCCGCCTGGAAGCGGGTGAATGGATTTTCCTCGAAGTCATCGTCAACGTAGTAGTAGCCTGTCAACGTATTCTTTTCGTTGAATGTGTGATCGATGCGCACCGTACCCTGGTTCTCACGCGCATGCTGATTGGGCGCGCCCTCAAACTCATCGCCGGCTACGTTTGGATACGGCACATAATTGTCGACAACATTCGCTGCGACCGGGTCGAAGCAGGCAGTGGGTATTACGTTACCCGGAAATACCCCGCTCCACGGTGCGGCATTGCCCTGCGCGACACTCACCGGATTCGGGGGAGTGCCGCCCTCGCCGGAAATGGCGGCGGCGCAGCCCGCCCGATTCTGCAGAATCGAGGCAACGGTGGCATCGGTCAGGTTGCCGGAAAACGGCGACGAGTCGTTGAAGATGCCGTCGCGCTCCTGTTGGGTAGGCACTTGCACGCGGTCGGAGCTGATGCCTTTGACAAGCTGCCGTCCTTCATAGGAAACAAAGTAGAAGGTCTTGTTTTTGCGGATGGGGCCGCCGATGGTAGCGCCGAACTGGAGCTGCGAGTCATCGGGCGTAGCCAGATCAAAATAGCCTTTAGAATCCATCGCCTGGTTGCGGACGTAAGTGTAGATGCTGCCGTGATAATCGTTGGTTCCCGCCTTGGTCACCACGTTGATCACTGCCCCGGAATTGCGTCCGTACTCGGCGTCGAAGGTGTTGGTAATCACGCGAAATTCGTCGATCGCGTCGGGAGACGGCTCAATTCCCGGCGCGTTCACAAACAGGTCGTTGCCGTCACCGCCGTTCACGCTGAAGTTGTTCGAGCGCCCACGGCCACCATTCACCGAAACCGCGCCCGCCTGATCGCTGCCGTAGAACAGGTCTGAGCCGCCCACACCCGTCACGCCGGGCTGTAGCTGCAAAAGCTGATAGGTGTCTCGCTGATTGAGGGGCAGGTTCTCTACGGTCCGCGAATCCATCACTGCGCCCAACTGCGTGCTGGTTGTATCGACCAGCGGCGCTGATGCCGTCACCTCGACTGATTGCGCGGTTGAGCCGACGCTCAAGTGAACGTCATAACTCACCGTTGCATTGAGCTGCACGTTGATCCCATCTGCGATCGATTCCTGGAAGCCTGCGGCTTGTGTCTGCAGCTTGTACTGCCCCACCGGTACGGAGAGAAAGATGTAATCGCCACTCTTCCCCGCCTCGGCCCTGAGGGCTACGCCGGAACTCGTGTTGGTCAGGGTAAGCGTGGCTCCGGGAATCACCGCGCCCGTAGGGTCGAGCACCCGGCCCTGAACGCGGCCCGCCGTGGATTGTGCAGTACATAAATGGGGAAGGCAAAACTGGAGAAGCGAGAAGAAAAGCGTGGGAGCGAGGAAGAAGAAAGAGCTCCGGCGACAGCGACCTGCGGAAAACAGCATTCTCTATACCTCATGCGAGGAGAATAAAGACGAATCTTTGCCTGTGAACCGAATTTCGTTGGATTGCGAAAGTTTTCCGAAACGCGAACAATTGCAGGGAGCGAAAACCTTACATATATTCAGCAAGATTAGTGAAATTTTGATGGCTGTCAAGCAAAACTTGGCGTCTCTCGCGCTTTAGGAGAGCGGCAAATGCGCAGAGAAAACAAAGCGACTGACTCCGTTTGCGAATAACTTGCGGGTGCGAGCAACACAAGTCGAAGGGATGGGAGAATTATCCCATGAGTGAGAGCAACGTGAGCATTCAGTTGGCGTCTACCCGGGACATCCCTGAGGTCGTACGTCTCTACAACGCCTACCGCGCATTTTATGGCGAAGCGCCGGACGAAGCACGAGCCTTCATCTTTATTCGCGACCGTATAGCGCTCTCCTCTGGGCAGCCCGCAGGACAGTTTTCCGTGGCCCAGTATTTTCTAGCCTGGACCGCTTCCGGCGCCGGACGCAAAGCCGTAGGCTTCATGCACCTCATGCCCTCAACCAACACACTCGCCATGCGGCCTATCTGGTTTCTGGAAGATCTCTTCGTCGATCCCTCCGCTCGCAGAAAGGGCATTGCGACTGGTTTCCTCAAGCATGCAGAGGAATTTGCGCGCAAAACCGGTGCCGAGCGCCTTACTCTCGCGACCGCGCACGACAACCTCGCCGCACAGGGCGTTTACAGCAAGCTTGGTTACGTTCGCGAAGAGCATTTCTGGTTCTTTCATCGTCTGCTTCCTTAGATCGAATGGCATCGGCAGATCATCAGACAAAGAAAACCGAAGATTGAGAGACAGTATGTTGCAACTTGACCGGAATGACCTCATCCTCGCCCACGCTTGGATCGCCAACGAGCGCGTCCCCTCTAGCGATGGAGGCACCTTCACCGTGGAGAATCCTGCCGACGGTTCTGTTATCGCCACGGTGGCCAACTGCGGAGCAGTTGAGGCGCAGGCGGCAACCGACGCAGCGTATCGCGCCTTCGCAAGCTGGCGAAAGCTTCTGGCCAGGGAGCGTTCTCAGCACCTGCAGGCGTGGCTTGCGCTGGTAAGGAAAAACCAGGAAGACCTCGCGCGCCTCATTTCGCTCGAACAAGGCAAGCCGCTCGCCGAGAGCCGGGGCGAGGTCGCTTACGGCGCGGCCTATATCGAGTGGTTTGCCGAAGAGGCCAAACGCGCCTACGGCGACGTCGTTCCTGAAACCGCGCCCGGCCGCAAGATTATCGTCACCAAAGAACCGGTGGGGGTCGCGGCTGCGATCACCCCGTGGAATTTTCCCATCGCCATGCTGGCCCGCAAAATTGCGCCGGCGCTCGCAGCAGGCTGCACCATCGTCGCCAAGCCGGCGGAAGACACGCCGCTGTCAGCCCTTGCCCTGGCTCTGCTGGCCGCCGAAGCGGGTATCCCCGTGGGCGTCGTCAATGTCGTCCCCGCTTCGCGTGAACGCGCCGCCGCCGTAGCCGATGAATGGTTGGGCGACACGCGCGTGCGCAAACTGTCCTTTACCGGATCGACGGCCGTAGGCAAGCATCTGGCGCAGGCATCCGCGCCCACGCTCAAGCGCCTGTCGCTCGAACTCGGCGGAAACGCGCCGTTCATCGTCTTCGACGACGCCGATCTGGATGCAGCGGTAAAAGGCGTGATCGCCGCCAAGTTCCGCAACTCCGGACAGACGTGTATTTGCGCCAACCGCATCTATGTGGCTGACGCCATCTATGATGCCTTCGCGGAACGCGTCGTTCAAGCGGTGTCGAAGCTGCGCGTGGGTCAAGCCGGCGCAGGTGAGGCGGAAATCGGTCCTCTCATCAACGCCCGCGCCCTCGAAAAAGTGGAGCGGCACGTTGCCAACGCCATCGCACGCGGCGCGCGCGTCCTCGTCGGCGGCAAACGTCATGCTCTGGGCCGATATTTCTATGAACCTACGGTTCTCGTCGACGTCGACTCCGGCATGGATGTAGCCTGCGAAGAGACCTTCGGCCCGGTGGCGCCTCTCTTCCACTTTCACAGCGAAGATGAGGTGATTGCGGCGGCGAACGGCACGCCCTTTGGTTTAGCAGCGTATTTCTACTCGCGCGATCTCGCCCGCGTCATGCGAGTGTCGGCTGCTCTGGAAGCGGGCATGATCGGTATCAACGAGGCGGCGATTTCCACCGAAGTCGCGCCCTTTGGCGGCGTCAAGGAGTCCGGTTACGGCCGTGAGGGCTCACATTACGGGATGGACGAGTACCTGCAGACCAAGTATCTATGTTTGGGCGGGCTCTAATTGCGGGTCTCGGCTACGGCAATTTGCAGCAGTCGTCCTTCTTCGGCGGCTCATCGTTACTGGCATCGAGCGCAACCTTCCAGGTACCGTCAGCCTGTTTCTTCCACACCGTCATGTAGCGGCCAGTCTTTGTCTTGGGCGTCCCGTCGCGATCTTTGAAGTGGCTCTCGAAGTGTCCCCAGGTGAACCCCATGTCTCCGCCGGGGCCCATGCGGCCGCCGTCCGGAGTCCATGTGAGCTGATAATCGGCAGGTGACCACGTCGCGTCCGCGGCGATCGCGGCCCTTCCAATCACCGTAGCCTGGCCGTTGTTCAGCGTCACGGCGTCGTCGGCAAACCACTGCTCGAATGCGGCGCCGCCGCGCTTTGCCGTGTCGGCCGCGAACTTCGCTTCAAGATCGAAGAGGAAAGAGACGCCGGTTGAGTAAGACGGATTGGTCAGCGGGTTGGGGCCGGGAGCAGGCTTCGCAGCGGGATCGAGCTGCGCCCGCGCAATAGAAAAAATGGGCGAAGCAAGCAGCAGGCAAGGGAAGAGAAGGGCAAAGCGTCGCATCGCTGAGGAAGCCTCCGGGTATTTGCAGGTGAGCATCGCAGGTCGAAACCGCGGACTGAAGCTGCCTGAAGCATAATGCTAGCAGCGAGATGGTATTGAGTGCACACAAGCGAGGCATCGCGATTTTGATTGCGGGCGGAGTCGCGCTCTACGCCATGGGGGTGGCGATTGCTGCCGTTGGAGCTCTCCACCTGGGCATGGCATTGCGCGTGGCTGGCTTGCTCCTTCTTTCTGTTACGGCGGCGCGAAATCGCTCCCTCACCGGCTGGATCTTTCTCGGAATGCTGGCCGGCGTGGAACTCGGTATCGACGCGCCTCGGGTCGCCCTCAGCATCCGCGTACTGAGCGATATTTTTCTGCGACTGATCAAGGTGATTGTCGCCCCGCTGATCTTCGGCACGCTTGTAACCGGCATCGCCAGCCACGGAGAGTTGCGCGCTGTCGGACGCCTTGGCCTGAAGTCGCTCATCTATTTTGAGGTGCTGACCACTGTAGCTCTGATCATCGGACTGGCAGCCATTAACGTCTCGAAGGCCGGAGTCGGACTGAACACCGCTCAGACCGTGGCTGTTGTCGGCGCCCATACAGATCTCCGAGCAGAAACCGGGACAGAACACGAGCCGCCGCTCTCGTGGCAGCAGTTCCTGCTGCGAATCTTTCCCGAAAACATCGCCAAGGCCGTCGCCGACAACCAGATTCTCCAGGTCGCGGTCTTCGCCATTCTTTTCGGATTGGCGCTAGGGCGGCTCAGCGAAGACGATCGCGCCCCGATGGTGCGCCTTGCCGAGTCGCTCACTGAAACCATGTTCGCCTTCACCAACCTTGTGATGTACTTCGCGCCCATCGGAGTCGCCGCAGCGCTCGCGTATACTGTGGCCCACTCCGGACTGGGCGTGATGCTCAACCTCGGCAAGCTGCTCATCACGCTCTACGTCGCGCTCATCGCATTTGCCGTGTTTGGCATGCTGCCTGCGGCGCTGCTCGCGCGCATTCCCATTGGCGAGTTTCTGCGGTCAGTTGCCGAACCGGCAACCATTGCCTTCGCCACCAGCACCTCCGAGGCAGCGCTGCCCCGCGCCATCGAATCAATGGAAGCCTTCGGTGTGCCGCGCAATATCGTGGGCTTCGTAATTCCCACTGGCTACAGCTTCAACCTTGCCGGATCGGCGCTCTACCTTGCTCTCGCCTCGATGTTCGTCGCTCAGGCGGCGGGCATTCATATGAGTCTCACTCAGCAGATCGTGATGCTAGGCACGCTCATGCTTACCAGCAAGGGCGTCGCCGGAGTTCCTCGCGCCGTTCTAGTGGTACTGTTGGCGACCGCTTCGATCTTCGGATTGCCCGAAGAGCCGATCTTCGTCCTGCTGGGAATCGACGCCCTCATGGACATGGGACGAACCACAATCAATGTTGTGGGGAACTGCCTCGCCTCGGCGGTGGTGGCGCGTTGGGAGGGAGAGTTCCGCTCGGAAGTGCCGTCACCTGAAGCGGTTGCGGCGTTGACGGAGTAACGACCGCAAACAAACTCCCCGCTGCGCTGCTTCCGGCAAGTTGGTATACTACTTCAAAGAAGAAAGACCGTCGCCTGGCGGTAAAGGCCCCGGATGCGGGGTCTTTTTTGATATCGGGCAACATGGTCGCGCTCGTCGGGTTCAAGTCTGACGGGCGTCTTCACTTATTCATGGGCAATTTACTCGACTCCGTCCACTCTCCGTCAGATATCAAGAAGTTTTCGATCCCGCAGCTTGAAACCCTCGCGCAGGAAATTCGCGAGAGGTTGATTCTCACACTCTCGAAGACTGGCGGACACCTCGGTCCGAATCTCGGCGTGGTCGAACTGACCCTCGCCATGCACTATGTATTCGACACGCCCGCCGACAAGTTCGTCTTTGATGTAAGCCATCAGGCATACGTTCACAAGCTGCTCACCGGCCGTCGCGAGCGTTTTGAGACGATTCGCCAGCCCGGCGGCCTCAACGGCTTCATGCTGCGCACCGAGAGCGAGCACGACGCGTATGGAGCGGGGCACGCGGGCACGGCGCTCTCAGCCGCGCTGGGCATGGCCGTCGCGCGCGACTTGGCCGGAGGCAAAGAGCACGTAGTCGCGCTCGCCGGAGACGCAGCCTTCACCAACGGCATCTCTTTCGAGGCTCTAAACAATATCGCCGACCAGACCCGGCGGATGATCGTCGTGCTGAACGACAACGAGTGGTCGATCGACCGCAACGTGGGGGCCATCGCACGCTACCTGCATAAGATCGTGACCAACGAGCATGTCTCGCACCTGCATGGAAGCGCTGCGCGCCTGCTCGAGCGGATTGGCGGCAAGAAGGCGATCAGTGTCGTGCGCCGTGCCGAAGAAGCCGCCAAGGGCTTGCTATGGCCCTCAGTCTTCTTCGAGGAATTTGGTCTGACTTACTACGGCCCTCTCGATGGCCACAACATGGCGCTACTGATCGAGACCTTTCAGTTTCTCAAGCAGCAGGACAAACCAGTTGTCCTGCACCTCATTACGCAAAAGGGCCGCGGATTTCAACCGGCGCTCGACAAGCAGAAGAAGTTCCATGGGCTCGGCCCCTACGATCCGGAAACGGGAGAGACAAAACCAGTTGGCCAGCGCACCTACTCCGAAGTATTCGCTGACACCCTTGTTAAGCTCGCGAACGAGAATGAGAAGCTGGTAGCGATTACCGGAGCCATGCCCAACGGCACGGCGCTCGACCTCTTCCGTCCGCACCATCCAAAAAAATATTTCGACGTGGGCATTGCTGAGGAACATGCGGTAATCTTCGCCGCCGGCATGGCCACACGCGGCTACAGGCCCTTCTGTGCGATTTATTCCACCTTCCTGCAGCGGGCCTTCGATCCCATCGTCCACGACGTCTGCCTGCAAAACCTTCCCGTCGTCTTCTGCATGGATCGCGGCGGTCTGAGCGGCGATGACGGCGCAACACACCACGGCCTCTTCGACATCAGCTACCTGCGCGGCATTCCTAACATCATTCACATGGACCCCAAGGACGAGGACGAACTGGCCGACATGCTCTACACGGCGATGCTGCACAACAGTCCGGCTGCGGTGCGCTATCCGCGCGGCACAGGCCCGGGAGCAGTGGTCAAGGAGCATCCGGTGGCTCTGCCCATCGGCAAGGCTGAGGTCATCCGTGATGGGGACGAGATTGCAATCTTCGGCCTCGGCGCGCTGCTACCTATGGCCGGTGAGCTTGCAGATGCCCTCGAGCGGCAGGGCCATTCCGTGGCGGTCATCAATCCCCGATTTGTGAAACCCCTCGACCGCGATCTGCTCGCTTCGTACGCAAAACGTGTAACCACCATTGTTACATTTGAAGATCATGTTCTCATGGGCGGTTTCGGCAGCGTGGTCCTCGAAGCGCTGAGCGAGATGGGCTTCGTCATCCCTGTCGTCCGAATAGGCTGGCCAGACCGCTTTATCGAACACGGCAAGGTGGATCAGCTGCGCGCCCGCCACGGCATCAGCGTAGAGGCCGCCATGGAGAAGCTGGCACCTCACCTGAAGCGCAGAGATTTGAGGCGTTTGGTCGCGCGTTAAGTCCGGAGAGAACTGCCTCCGACCAGAATCTTTTCCAGCTGCGCCTGCCGATAGGCAAAGAGCCGTCCAATTTGCCCGGCGAAGAATATACGATGCGCCAGTTCGACAGCGTCCCCCATCTTCATCTCGTAAACAACTTCATCGGTGATTCGTTGCCAGTCACCCCATCGCCGGATTCCTCGCGAAACCGGTGGCAGTGCTTCCAGTACGCGAACGGCCCGCTCGTTTGCTCGTCGCAGAAATGATCGTTGCGCGCGAATTCTGAAATTCTTGCCTCCCACCGCAAACGAATCGGCAACAGAGGGAGCGGCTTAAAGCTGATCGTCACAATCGATCCGGCCCCAGCGGCAATCCCGTCAGCGTTGCCGGCGACAGAAAATCCCGGCGGAGCAACGATACGCGATTCTTCCACGCGCGCACTATTCCAGCTTGGCATTAGCTGTATCAAATTCTGAGGGTTCGCGAAAAATCCGAAAACCAGTCCAACGGGGCAGGGAATCCATTGGCTGGTGGTGAAGGTGTGGAGCATCGTCCCACCTTATCAACTTGACCAATTGGCAAAAAAAGAAAGGCGGGTCGACCAGGGCCCGCCTTTTGAATAATGCACACTTGGCTCGGCATGAGTGCCGTGTCAACAACACATACGATGCCGTCTTCTTCATAAAAGTTGGCTATGCTGAAGGTCGATGCGCTAAAAGATGCAACTGGATGAGCGCTGCGACGATGAGTTTCGCTCCCAATCGCACGCCTCCCACTTCCGGAAGGAAAAAAAGTCAGGCAGAATGTTGAGCGCACACAATGTGGACCAAGCGGTTATCCTGTAAAGACTTCCGCTCACTTGCCGAGCCTCAAAATTCTGAGGCAGGCGAGCGGAGAATCACACCCACGATGTCCACTTCCGCCTCCGTCCAAAAACACGCCCCCGTTTCAGCAAGCGAACGATGGATCGTGGCGATCGGTATCTGGAAGCTGCTCGAAGCCGCCCTCTTCATTCTGCTGGGCATTGGAGCGCTCAAGCTTCTGCACACTGATCTTGTAGATATGGTGACGCGCTTCATCGTTGACCTGCGCTTCGATACAGAGGGCCGCTTCGCCAGCCTCATTCTCGAGAAGGTGGCGATGATCGATCCCCACCGGCTGAAACAGATCAGCCTCGCGATCTTCGCCGCCGCTGGCCTCCATCTTCTCGAAGGCATCGGACTGGTGCTCAGAAAAGTCTGGGCCGAGTACGTCACTCTCATCCTGACCGCGTCGTTTTTGCCGTGGGAGATTTTTGAAATCATCCGTCACGTCACATGGATCAAGATCGTACTTACGCTTCTGAATATTGCTGTTGTCGTCTACCTCGTTTTTTATGTTCAAATGAAAACGCGGCAGCGAAGAGAATGCGAGGGAGAGGAATGAGCGATAAAAAATGCATGTATTATCGCCAAATTTTCGCCTTACCTTGAGTTCTCCAATCTGGCAAGGGCGTTCTTCAAACCTTGAACCAAAACAAGTAACACTGTATGTTGTGCCTCACGGCGATTCTCAGCGCAACAGGTTGATGTTTCCACAAGACATCCACCAATCCCCTCTGATTCCTTTGATTTAGCCCCGAAATCTCTTGTTTTTCCGCTTGGACACGGCTTATTCCTGCGCTACGATTGTGGTCGAAAGCGGTCAAAAGAGGTCCAAAAGGGAGTAACAAGCTTGCTTTTGGGTCAGATTAAATCCGACAGCACGACAGACAGGCAGAGTGGGCAGTCTGAGAGCGGTTTTGACCGAATGGGAATCGATGTTCCGTGGAAATCACCCAACCCGGGTTGACGAGAAAGGACGGCTCAAGCTGCCGGCCGACTTCAAGCGCGTGGTTGAGGAGAGATACGGAACGCAGTTTTACATCACCAGCCGCGATGGCAGGGACGCGGAGATTTATCCGATGCAGGAATGGGAAAAGTTCGAACAGAAGCTGGCTGAGATTCCCAATTTCAATCCTGCCAAGAAGAAGCTGTTGAATTACGTGAATTATTACGGCCAGACGACCGAGATGGATTCGCAGGGGCGGGTGCTGTTGCCGCAGATCCTGCGCGAGAAGACGAACACGTTGGGCGATGTGCTGGTGTTTGGCATGCAGACATTTTTAAAGGTCACCAACCGCGAGGCGTTTGTCGCCAGCCTCGAGCCGATGACCGAGGCGGACGAGCGGGAGCTCGAGAATTTCAAGCTGTAACTACCCCCAAGGGGGAGCACATGAACGAGTATGAACGCCATGTGCCGGTTCTTTTACAACAAACGATCCGATACCTGAATGTGCGCCGGGGCGGCACCTATGTAGACGCCACCCTGGGACTGGCAGGCCACTCGAGCGCAATTGCCCGCGAATTGGGGCCGCAAGGCAAGCTGATTGCCTTCGACCGCGATCCCGAAGCGATGGTTCTCGCAAGGCAGCAGCTCGATGCGCTGCGTAACGAGCTGGGAGCGGCCATGCCCGAGGTCATCCTGCACGATGTCGAGTTTTCGCAGGCAGGGGAGCGGTTGCAGCCGGCGAGTCTGGATGGATTGCTGGCCGACTTCGGAGCCAGCTCCATGCACTTCGACGATGCGCACAGAGGATTTAGTTTTCAGGCGGACGGGCCCTTGGACATGAGGATGAATCCTCGCCAGGGCGCGACCGCCGAACAAGTGGTAAACCAGGCCGGCGAAAAAGAGCTCGCCGATCTGATTTACGAATTCGGAGAGGAAAGGAGGTCGCGGAGAATCGCCAGAGCCATTGTCAGGGCCCGGCCGATTACGACGACGGCACAACTGGCCAGAATTGTAGCGGCCGCGGCCCCGGCGATGAAACACAAGGGCGCCCGGCATTTTCTGCATCCCGCAACGCGGACCTTTCAGGCTCTCCGAATTTACGTGAACGCCGAGTTGGAGGAAATAGGCGCGCTGCTCAAGGCAGCGCCGGGGCTTCTGAAGCCCGGAGGAAGGCTGGTCGTGATCAGCTTTCACTCTCTCGAAGACCGGCTGGCAAAAGATGCACTGCGCCAAGGCGCGCAGCAAGGTGCTTATGAAGTCCTCACGCGAAAGCCGGCAACGGCCGACGCCGAGGAAACGGATCGCAACCCGCGTTCCCGCAGCGCGAAGCTGAGGGCCGCGGAGAGAAAGTAGCGAGTGATCAGTCACAGTCATCAGTGATTTTGACCGTCAACTGAACACTGGCAACGAACAACAGAAATCGGGCCGGGTCGTCCCACCGCACCAAATGGCGAAAGTAAATCAAGACGAACCTCGTAATCTTCCCTCCTGTACTTAGCGACCCAGGCCCGGTCGTAAGAGGGGAAAGCAACAGGTTTCTCACGTAAGCAATGGTACCCGCACTTAGGAGAAGATCATGGCGACACAGGCATTCGCGGCGCCTAACAGCATCGGCCGCAACAGCTATGACCGGATCGTGGAACGCAACACGTCGCTAATGGCCGCCCAGCAGCGTTCGCGCCGCGGACCTACGCCGGAAGTCTTCTTCGTTAAGCGGTTCGACAATTCACGGATTGTAAAGGCCGCCGATCCGGAGCGCGTCAAGGAGATGCGCACCTTCGCCTGCGCCATGGCACTGCTCTTCGGCCTCATCATGATGTACGGCTGGCAGCACCTCAGCGCCATCGAATGCGGCTACCGCATCGAGTCGGAAAAACAGCAGTTTCTGCAGCTGGAAGAACAGAACCGCCAGCTTCGCCTCACCGAAGCGCAGCTGGGCGATCCGGCACGCATCGATCAGATGGCGCGTCAGCTTGGCTTGTCGGCTCCTCATCCCGGACAGGTCGTTCGCCCCGACGCTACCGCCGATCCGAATGCCCCGGCACTGGCTCAGGTCACGCCCATGCTTCCAGCTATTCGCTAGTTCTAGTCTTTCGGGAGGGGATCGCCGCCGCAGTGAAGAGTCTTTCATTTTCTCCCGCCATCCCTTCCTCGGTTTCGAAAACAGGAGTCGTCACGCCCATGAACCGCATGCGCGTGCTCAACCTTCTCCTCCTGTTTCTCTTCTGGTCAGTCTTGATTTGCGGCCGTCTCGTGTGGCTGCAGGTTTTTCGCCATCAGGAGTTCGTCGAGCGCGCCGCGAAGCAGCAGCAGCGCGGTTTTGAGGTGGCTCCACGCCGCGGCGTTCTCTACGACCGCAACCTGCACGAACTGGCCATGACCGTGTTTGTGGACTCGGTCTACGCGGTGCCCTCCGAAATCGGCGCGGACAGGCCGCAGACTGCCGCCGCTCTCGCGAAGATCGTTCACACCGATCCTACTGACAGCTTCACTTCTGAGCAGCAGATCCTTGCTCGCCTGAACGCCTCTCGCAACTTCGCATGGGTCGCGCGCAAGCAGGACGCGGCGATCATCGACAAGGTAAAAGCGCTGAATCTGCACGGTGTCTACGTTCAAAATGAATTCAAGCGCTTCTATCCGGATAACCAGATTGCCGCCCAGGTCCTCGGCTACGTCGGCATCGACGACAACGGATTGGGCGGCCTGGAGCAGAATTTCGACGAAGACCTGCATGGCACACCGGGACGCATGTTGACCGCTCTGGACGCGCGCAGGCATGTGCTGGGCAGCGAAGAACGCGAACCGCTCCCCGGCGAAAATCTCGTCCTCACCATCGACGAGAACATTCAGTTCATGGCCGAGAAGGCCCTGGATCTCAACATGGAGCGGACACACGCACAATACGGCACGATCGTGATCCAGGATCCGCACACCGGGCAGATTCTTGCTCTTGCTGTCCGCCCTACCTTCAATCCGAATGATTTCCGCCATGCAACGACAAATCTGCTGAAAAATCACGCCGTAAGCGATGTCTACGAGCCCGGTTCCACATTCAAGCCGGTGACCTATGCGGCGGCGCTAGAAGAAAAAGCTATCACTCCGGACACCATGGTGGATTGCGGTGGCGGCGCGCTCAGCATCGCCGGCCACACCGTCCACGATGCTCCCGGTGAGCATTTTGGGATGCTTCCGGCATGGAAGGCCCTTGCGGTTTCAAGCAACGTCTGCGCTATCCGTGTAGGCGAACGCGTGGGTCCCGAGCACCTCTACAAATACATCCGTGCATTTGGCTTTGGTGACCGCAGCGGCATTGAGCTCCCCGCCGAAACAAGAGGATTGCTGGAACCATTGAAGCACTGGGGCCCGGCCACGATGGGCGCTGTTCCCATGGGCCAGGAAATCGCTGTTACGCCCATCCAGATCGCCACCATGGTTTCCACTATGGCCAATGGCGGAGTCTACCTGCCTCCTCACATCCTTCTGGAAAGCACGGAACAGATGAAGGGCGATCCAAGGCTGAAGCCTGCGGTTTTTCATCCTGAGAACAGCTTGCCCGAACAATTGCCGGAGGGCGCGCACCGCGTGGTTTCGGAACTGACTGCGGCCGAGATGCGAAAGATGATGCAGGATGTAGTGCTCATGGGCACCGCGCACGGCGCCGTTCATCTAAACGGATACAGCGCGGCAGGCAAGACCGGGACGGCACAGAAGATTGATCCCCGCACCCACACGTATTCGAAGACTAACTTCGTCGCCTCGTTCGTTGGATTCGCCCCGGTCAACAATCCCGCTATCACGATCGCCGTTGTGATGGATTCGCCCGACCACGCCTTTCATTTTGGAGCGCAGGCCAGCGCGCCCGTTTTCCAGGATCTGGCACAACAAATACTGGAATACCTCGGCGTTCCGCACGACGAGCCCATGCTGTCTCCAGGATTAAAGCCGATAATGCAGGTCGCAGATGAAGACGTGCCCGCGGAGAACGTGGATGACCTCGATTCGCTCTTCGCCGAAGTGAACAATCTGCCCGCCGACGACCCCTTGCGTGCAGGCCCACCTGCGCAGACTCGCCTGCCTGAGTCGAAAGACGACAATGCGTCGCAGCCACTCGATCAAAAGCCGGCAGTGCCACCCCATTCGTCGCCCACGGTCGCGTCCGTGGACCTGCAATCACAACCTCAACCCGCGTTGCAGCCCGCGCCAGCATTGATCGCGCAGGCAACCCCACCCGGCAAGCCGCCATCCTTATCGTCTGACAGAGGCTCTGTGATTGTGGCTTCCGGTGCCCGTGTCGCCGTGCCGTCTTTCGCAGGCGAGCCCATCCGCAAGGTCATCGAGCAGGCCGGCGGAGTCGGCCTTGGAGTCCAGGTGTTGGGCACCGGGATCGCACGCGGACAGGCCCCTGCCGCCGGCACGATGGTTCCCGCCGGCACCGAGGTCGTCGTACGATTCGGGCGCTGAGCCTTCGCGGTTTTCCGCTTCCTGCCACCGTAGAATAGACGTGGTTCACTATGCAGATCGAAGAGATTTTGCAGGGAGTTGAGTGTCTCCGGCGTTCAGGTGCGAGCGCCAATATCACCGGCGTTGAGTATGACTCGCGCCGCGTCGCCCCCGGTTCGCTCTTTGTCGCCATACAGGGCGAGACGACGGACGGCAATCTCTACGTCAAGAACGCAATCGACAAGGGTGCTGTGGCCGTCGTCACCGATTCATCAGCAACTTTCAACGACCTCGCGCTTAATCACCCGCATATCGCAATCGCTGAAGTTGCACGTGGACGCAACGCTCTCGCGTCGATCGCGGCGAACTTCTTCTCGCATCCGGAAAAGCAACTCGCTTTATGCGGCGTGACAGGTACAAACGGCAAAACCACAACCGCCTTCCTGCTCGACGCGATGCTGAACCACGCAGGCCGCAAGACCGTTCTGGTCGGAACCATCGAGTACCACGTGGCCGGCACAGTTCGCAATTCGCCTCACACTACCCCCGAGTCGCGCGATTTGCTCGAGCTCCTTCGCGATGGCGCGGACGCCGGAGCCACCGAGGCAGTAATGGAAGTCTCTTCGCACGCCCTCGCCCAGGGCCGTGTTCACGGCCTGCCCTTTGATGTGGCCATCTTTACCAACCTCACTCGCGACCACCTCGATTTTCACGGCACCATGGAGAACTACTTTGCGGCGAAGCGAAAACTTTTCGACGGCAGCCTGGTGACTCCTCCACGCGTTGCGGTTGTAAATATCGAAGATCCATTTGGTGCGCAGTTGGCGTCGGTTGCCCGCGAAGTCGGCTCGGAGATCTTCTCCTACGGCATCGGAGTAGGCGACTTCCGTGCGGGACGCATTCAGATGGCAGCCGGAGGCATGCGCTTCATGCTGGAATCCCCCGCGGGAAGCGTGCAGATTGAAACACGGCTCACCGGCAGAGTGAATGTCTACAATCTGTTGGCTGCTTCCGCTGCGGCATTTGCGCGCGGCTTGTCGCTGGAAGAGATTCACGCCGGCGTTGCATCTCTCCAGTGCGTCCCCGGAAGATTCCAGACCGTCGGCATGGGCCAACCCTTTACTGTTGTCGTCGACTACGCGCACACCGACGACGCCCTCCGCAATCTCACAAGCCTGGCTCGGGAATTCGTAACCGTTACGGGTGGAAAAGTAATCACCGTCTTCGGGTGCGGAGGCGATCGCGACAAAACCAAGCGCCCGCTCATGGGCCGCGCCGCAGGAGAGGGAAGCGATATCGTCGTTCTCACCTCGGACAACCCCCGCAGCGAGGATCCGCAAGCGATTCTTTGCGACGTGTTGCCGGGTCTTGAGATGACTGACGCACAATTCGTAACAGAAGTTGATCGATATCGCGCCATCCGCATGACTCTCAAAGCTGCCAAGCCCGGCGATATCATCCTCATCGCGGGCAAGGGTCACGAAAAGACGCAGACGCTAAAAAATGGAACTATTCCTTTCGATGACGCTGAGGTTGCCGCAACCATCTTGAACGAATTGCAAGCGAGAGTGAAAGCATGAAGCTCGATCTCCACGAGATAGCCCAGTGGTCCAGCGCGGAGCTGCCTCACTCGGAAGCGAGTCTGGCCGCAACCGGCTATTCCATCGACTCACGCACGCTCCAGAGCGGCGACCTGTTTTTCGCCGTCAAGGGCGAGCGCTTCGACGGACATGACTTCGTCGCGGCTGGGTTTCATCGCGGAGCAGTCGCCGCTGTCGTGGCGCGGGGCAAACTGACCGCGCTGCCGGAAGAGGCAGGCAAGCATCCCCTGCTCATCGTGGACGATCCACTCGCCGCGCTGCAGCAGCTCGCAATGGCGGTGCGGCGGCATTGGGCCAGGCGTGTCGTAGCCATCACCGGCTCAGCCGGTAAAACAACGACCAAGGAGGCCATTGCCAAAGTTCTCAGCGCGCGCTTCTCTGTGCTCAAGTCGCAGGGCAATCTGAACAATGCTTTTGGCCTGCCGTTGCAGCTGCTCAAGCTTGAGCAGCACCACGAAGCTGCTGTGATTGAGGTGGGCATGTCGAGCGCCGGAGAAATTGCCGCTCTCGCCCGCATCGCAACGCCCGACTGGGGCGTCGTCACCAATGTAGGAAATGCCCATGCCGAATTCTTTGCCGATGGAATCGCCGGCATCGCACGCGCCAAATATGAACTCGTCGAAGCGCTGCCCGCGCACGGAGTTGCCTTTCTCAATTGCGACGATGCGTATGTTTCGCAATTCGGTCGCGACTTTCGTGGCAAGGCCGTCTACTTTGGCCGGGGTCCGTGCTCCGATCCGCGGGCTGAGGCGATCGAATCCCTTGGCACTGACGGCCAGCGTATCGGAATACGCGCGGGCGACGCGCACGCGACCCTTCATCTGCATTTGCTAGGCGAGCACAATGTCTCGAACGTGCTTGCCGCAATCGCCGTAGGCATGGAAGCTGGTATCCCGGTCGAAGTCTGCTGCGATGCTCTCGCCGAACTGCGTCCCGAAGACAAGCGCGGACAGATCACTAAGGTGCGCGGCGCGACAATCATCAACGACAGTTACAATTCCAATCCCGAAGCCTTAAGAGCCATGATCAGCACGCTGGCCTCAATGAGTGTCTCAGATGGTGGCCGGCGCATTCTGGTCGCCGGCGAAATGCTCGAACTCGGATCGGAATCGGCCGCACTTCATGCCTCCAGTGGGAAGGCTGCCGCAGACGCCGGCATCGACATCGTTATAGGAGTTCGCGGCCATGCGATTCATATCGTTGAAGCAGCGTCCCAGACTCAAGCCATTTACTGCGACTCGCCCGACCTGGCCGGACAATGGTTGCGCGAACAGCTGCGTCCCGGCGATATTGTCCTGCTCAAGGCTTCGCGCGGAGTCAGGCTTGAAAGAACCCTCGATGTTATTCAGGAAACCGGCGGAGTCTGATACCCAAACTCGCGCTCTACGCAGGCCGCAACGGCCAGTACCGCTTCATCTTCGAAAGGGCGCCCGGCAATCTGCACACCGATTGGCAATCCTTCGGGTGACCGTCCCACCGGAACCACGGCCGCAGGCGCGGCGAACAGATTAAACCACTGCGTATATCGCATGGCGTCGAGATAGCTCACCGTTTGCCCATCAACGCTCCACACGCGCTCTCCATGTCGAAACGCCGGCACAGCGCAAACCGGGCAAAGCAGAATAGGGAACGGCTGCATTTCGGCCAGCAATCTGTGTCGAACCATGTCGCACTCCGCCCATGCGCGCAGCAGCGAATCTGCGGACAACGGTTTCTCTGCGCGCGCGATTTCCAGAAATCCGCGAAAGATCGGACTGAGATGCCCTTCCCGCCCTTCGATGGCTTGCTGGTAAAACATCGCGCCGCACTGAACGAAGAAAATCCACCAGAGCCTGCGCGCCTCCTCGAGCGCCTTTGGACGAAAGCGCTGCACATTGAAGCCCTGCCGTTCAAGCGCCTGCGCCGCGTCGTTCACCGCCCGTCGCGTTTCCTCCGTGACGGGCGTCAGTCCATCGTCCTCAAACCAACCGATCGGAATTCGTTTCGCGTCATCTGTCGAGATTTGCCGATAGCCCAGCGGCGCACTTCCCGGATCGAGTGGATCCTGCGTGCATAGTGTCCGGAACAGCAAAGTTACATCCGCAATCGTGCGCGCCATGGGACCGACTGCCCCAAGAATCGAGAACGGCCCAACCGATGACGGGCGATGGCCGCGCCCCGGCACGCGCCCCGGCGTGGGCTTCAGAGAAGCGATTCCGCAAAAGTGCGCCGGCTCGCGCACCGAACCACCGCTGTCGCTGCCCAGGCCTCCCGCCGACAATCCTGCCGCAATCGCTGCCGCCTCGCCGCCGCTCGATCCGCCCGCGGAATGCTCCAGGCTCCAGGGATTGCGCGTCTTCCCATAGATCAGATTGTCCGTCTCGTACGCCATCAGAAATTCGGGACAGTTGGTTGTTCCCAACACCGTCACGCCGGCATCGCGAAGGCGCGCGACCGATTCCGCATCATCATGCGCCATGTGTCCGCGATTGAGCATGCTGCCGATCTCGCACCGGTGCCCTGTCACCTCGATCGAAGACTTGATCGTCAGCGGCAATCCGGCCAGAGGTCCGCGCTTTGCTTCGCGTGCCTGGTCGCGAACGCGCTCGGCATCGAATTCGATCAGCGCATTGAGCCGCGGATTCAACCGCGCGATCTGTCGAATGTGCTCCTCGGCAAGCTCAAGCGCAGATATTCTGCGTTGTTCCAAGAGCGCGAGTTGTTCGACCGCCGGCAGCAGCGTTATGTTCACGGCTTGCTCGTGATCGGCTGCGACTCTGTGGGCACGTATCGGAACTGAAATCGCTGCGTGCGCTCGCCCGACTCGAAGCGATCGTTCCAATCGAGGCGGTACTGCAGCGCTGCCGCACCATCGGGATAGTGCTCACTCACCGGATACGGGTACGTGCTCATCTCGTGGAACGGCATCTGCGCCACGGTGAAAGGCAGAGCTTCGTAAAAGTCCATGTCCTTTACAAAGCCATTCGCGTAGAAGAAGTAATCGCGCTTCCAATGCGCGGGGAGCGGAGGCAGCGGCGCCGCGCTGAATTCAGTGTCGATTTCTTCGCCGCTCCCGAAAATCACGTAATTGTTGTCTGGCTTATCGAGCAGCGGCATTACATCGCCGTAGTGCGTATAACTGCCGCGCTGCCACTGGAATGGCCCGGTCGCGCTGATCTTGTCATAGTGATAGGTCAGATCACCCGGAGTTTCGCCGTCCACCTGCTGCGGATATCCGCGAAACGCCAGATGGGCCATGCCCAGCGGCACTTCGGTTTGCCGAACCTGCTTCAATTCGTCCGGACCGTTATCGACCAGCACCTGATCCCAATAAATCTGCAGATTCGTCGTGATGCGAATACGTCGCGCGCCCTCCGGCAGTTTGCCAGTCAGATCGACGACAATCGTGCGCGGCAAACCCGCTGGAAATCCCATGTCGTCGAGAATCCGCTTCCAGCTTCCATCCGGCATCTGTGCTTCCACGTATGGCGGAATCGGCTCCAGTCCCGCCTGCCATGCCGCATACATCGAGCTGGCGCTGAAGTATTCGATGAAGCCGTGCATGAACAGCCGGAGAGGATTTTGCCGCGACCAATCTCCAAGATCGAGCGTGAGCGCATGCTTGTTCGCGTATCCCGCGTAGCTCAGATTGGTGAAATCGTGCACGTATTTATGGTCGCGTGTCGACAACAGCGCAAGCACATCGCACCCCTCGTCGTCCCACGCTCCCACCGGCGGATGCGTCGCCGCGGAAGCCACGACCGTGCGTCCCGAGGCAAACGGCGGCTCGCTCAGGAAACGCTCGTCTGGATAGACCTCGGTGCCCTCCGGATGATCGATAGCCACCAGGCGTACCTGGTCGACAAAGTTGATTTCCTCCATCGGCTCGCCGAATCGCAGGCTCAGGTATCCGTTGCGCACTTTCAGCTGCGAGCCGTCCACCTTGATCCACTCATCGGCATCGGCCTTGTTGGTCGCGGTTGGCGACACCCAATGTCCAATCACCGCCGCGCCAATTACATCGGAGACGAACTCATATTTGTCGCCATCCCATGCAAAAAGCACCGGGCAGGAGCTCCCGCGCCGGTCAAGTTCTGTGATCGCGGCGGGCTTTGCAGCAGCGAGATCGATCTCGTCCTGCGGCACGCCCGTCGGCCATAGCATCCGAACTACGTCGGCATGCTCCGCCTGTCCAAGACCCGCCAGTATCTCCGTCGAGTTCTGGCTCAAGTAGCCTGAGCCGCCTGCAATCTCAAACTTCTGCCACTTGCCGTTGGAGAAAACCTCGACCTTGGTGCCCAGCGCTGTCTTGTTATCGGCCAGACCCGTGAATGCGAGACGCATGGAGTGATTCCGAGTTCCGCCAACATTGTGCAGCACCACCGGGGGTAGATTAAGTTGCGTGACGATCAGGTCCGCCGCACCGTCGCCATCCACATCGGCAGCGATCACCGATCGCGGATTCGTCAGCTTCAACTTGTCTACGCCGACTGCGCTGCTCACGTCTTCAAAACCAGCAGACCCGCGATTACGCAGAACGCGCAGCTCCGGCCCGTTGTCTGTCTCGACGATCACCGCCAGGTCGATCCAGCCATCGTTATCGATATCGACAGGAGTCAGCCCCCACGCCGCTTTAGCGTCCTTGATCGGCAGCGGAACGCGCTCGAAGTGCTTGCCATCCACGTTGCGCCACAGGCTCACTCCGGGCGACCCGGCGTGTGTGACCGCGACATCCATCCACCCGTCTTTGTTGAAATCGAAGACAGAAACGCCAACCGTAGGAGCCAGATCCGTAGCCGTATATAGTGGAACAACCTTGAAGTGGCCCTCGCGCGCATTTTCAAAGACCGTCGGCGTATTCCCCGAACCCGTCACGACGAGATCAACAGCGCGGTCATTGTTGATGTCGGAAAGCGTGGCTCCAATTGTGCTGCCTTCGCCCGCCAGTCCCGTGGGTCCCGTCCACTCCGTAAATGTGGAGTTCCCGTTATTGCGCCACAGCACGTTCGGTCCTGCGCCCGAATTCAGCACCGATCCGGTTACAAATAGATCGAGGTCCCCATCGTGATCAAAATCGATGAAGGTCAAGCCCGCCGGATGATTCAGCGTCTGAATGCCCGCCGCCTTTGTCGTGTCTGCAAATTTGCCTTTGCCCAGATTGTGAAAAAGAATTACGCGATCGCTCATCGCCACGGCAAGATCCGGTAAACCATCAGCGTCGTAGTCCCCAACCGTGCAGGCAACGCCGTGGCCGCTCGCGTTCAGCCCAGTCTGCGTCGCCGGAATCTCCTCGAACCCACCGTTCCCAAGATTTTTGTACGCGCGGATTGCCTGCTCTCCGTCGCCCATCACCACCAGGTCCTTATGGCCCGCGCCTTCGATGTCGACCACGCAAGCGCCGCCACCCAGCTCTTTTTCAGAACTTGCCGCCGGACCGGAAGCGGCCCCCAAAATTGGTTGTGCCACAAAACTGACCGGGATCATCGGTCCTACAGCGGTCTCTGGCGCGAGCATATCCTGCACCGTCGCGTAGCGGCCCTGCTCGCCGTAAGCGGCGCTCAGCGGAGACGAAATCTTCTCCTGCGTCAGTTGCTGAAAACGCTTCAGGTACTCGCGAGCCTGGTCGGTTTGCCCGATCCGTTGCAGGGTTCGCGCCATGCCGAATTGCGCGGAGGCATGCACGGGATTTAATCGCAACGCCGCCTCGAACTCCTGCTTCGCGTGTTCGTAATCGTTCAGGCTCAGATAAAAGGTGCCCAGAAAATAGCAGGTATCCGCATCGCTCGGATCGATCTTCGCTACGCGCTGCATGTCCTCGATTGCCAGCTTGGGATTGCCGGCGTCAAGATGCAGAATGCCCAGGCTGTACCATGTGCGTGCGTTGTTCGGATCGATAGCCGCAGCTTGCTTCAGAGCCTCTTCCGCCTCCGGCAGCTTGCGCAGGTAAACCAGCGCAATGCCTTTGTTCATCAGCGGAATCGCGTTGCGCGGATCGGCCGCATGCGCCTCGTCGAATTTTGCGATCGCCTTCTCGGTCAGCTGCTGGTTCATCAGCGCTACGCCGATGTCGTTCAGGCGGGCCGCTTCCACCGGATTCGGCTGCTGGTCGGCAGACCATCCCAGCGCACATGCCGCTGTGAAGAGCACGACAAGCACTAGAAAGTTGCTCGGATAATCCTGTGCGAAGCTACGAATTTGGGAAACCATTTGCCTCAGAACGGATGCTTGAGCAGCCGGCAAATGTGCATTGCATCGATCAATTGGGAGTAACATTTTCGCCCTTCATTATAGAAGAGCGCGCCTGCTTCGAGTCCGCGCGGAATCACCCGCGTCTGGAATCACCTGCGTCTAGAATCAGTAGATGCGCCGCAAGATCGCGGTAGTCACCAGCTCCCGCGCCGATTACAGCCACCTTTACTGGCCTCTGCGTGACCTGGCCGCTCATCCTGAAGTGGACCTTCAGCTCATCGTGATGGGCCCGCATCTCTCTTCCGCCTTCGGTCTCACGGTCGAAGAGATCGAACGCGACGCCTTCCCCATCGCCGGCCGCGTCGAATGCCTGCTCAGTTCCGATACCGACACCGGTATGGCGAAGACCATCGGCGTCGCCGTGCTCGGCCTCGCCGACGTGCTGAGTCAATTGCGTCCGGATTTGCTCCTGCTCATCGCCGACCGCTATGAGATGCTCGCGCCAGCCTCCGTGGCTCTTGCACTGCGCATTCCCATAGCGCACATCGAGGGAGGCGAAATCAGCGAAGGCGCCATTGACGACGCCATCAGGAACGCGCTCACCAAGATGAGCCACATCCACTTTACCTCGACCCACAATGCGCGCGACCGCGTCATCGCCATGGGCGAAGAGCCGTGGCGAGTTCATCGCACCGGAGCGCCGTCGCTCGATCATCTGCGCCGCAGCACGCTGCTCACAGGCGATCAGGTGGATGAGCGGCTCAGCCTCAGCCTCGACCGGCCAACCATTCTTGTGACGTACCATCCCGTGACCCTCCTTCGCGCAACCACGCAGGAGGCAAACGCGCTCTTCGCGGCGCTCGATAAGATTCCGGGGCAGATCATCTTTACCTACCCCAACGCCGATGCGGGCAGCCATCATCTCATCGAGCGCTCCCAGGCCTTCGCCGCATCGCACCAGAACGCCCACGTCTTCGTCAACCTCGGCGCCATCCTGTATTGGAGCCTCCTCCGGCACGTCGATATGCTTATCGGAAACTCCAGCAGCGGGATCATGGAAACTGCCTCCTTCGCTCTGCCTACGGTCGACATTGGCCTTCGTCAGATGGGCCGTGAACGCGCCCTCAACGTCCTCAACGCCGCGCCCGAGGCGAGCGCCATTCTTGAGAAAATCGCCGAAGCTCGCAGCGACGACTTCCGCGCATCACTCATCGGCATGGAAAATCCCTACGGAGACGGCCGCGCGTCACAAAAAATTGTGCAGGTGCTGACCTCTGTCCCGCTCTCGCAGGATCTGCTGATCAAGAGAGGTTGAAGCGGATTGCCCGTGTCGACCTGGCGCGAAATCTGCGCAGCTATACCGCATAGCGGGATCGATGTCGCGAAGAAGCCCTTGCTTCTCGATCATATGAAATCATAGGATCAACTTTTTGATCGTGTCGCGTTGGCTTTGGACCCGCCCCGGTCAAGCGGCGCATGTCAACCGTTGGAAGGCGAGTGCAGGCATTGACTTTGCTTCATGAAGACCGGCTTTTTCCCGCAGACTCGAACCCCCGCGCCGTCGCCCGCCGGCTCTTCGCAACGATCCGCGACCTGCCCATCCTCAGTCCGCACGGACACACAAGCGCTGCGTGGTTTGCCCACAACCAGCCCTTCCCCGACCCCGCGAAGCTCTTCGTCCAGCCCGACCACTATGTTTTCCGCATGCTATATAGCCAGGGCGTCTCGCTTGAGGATCTCGAAATCGGCGTGCCCGAGCTAAAGGACCCGCGACGCGTCTGGCGCATTTTCGCCGATTACTATTACCTCTTCCGCGGAACCCCCACGCGCCTATGGCTCGACTATGCCTTCCAGGAGCTCTTCGGTCTGAGCGAGCGCCTCTGTTCGAAGACTGCCGACCTCTACTACGACACCATCGCCGAGAAGCTGCTCACGCCGGAGTTCCTGCCGCGCGCGCTCTACGAGCGCTTCCGTCTCGACGTCCTCGCCACCACTGATTCGCCGCTCGAAGCGCTGGCCGATCACCAGGCCATCCGCGATTCCGGCTGGAAGGCGCGCATCATCCCCACTTTCCGCCCCGATCCCGTCGTCGATCCTGAATTCGCCGGCTTCCGCGAAAACGTTGCGCGCCTAGGAGTGATGACCGGCGAAGATACCCGCACTTTTCCGGGATACCTGCGCGCGCTCGAAAGCACCCGCGCCCGGTTCAAGCAGCTCGGTTGCACCGCGACCGACCACGGCCATCCCACCGCCCGCACCGCGAACCTCTCGCTCGATGGAGCCGCAAAGCTCTTTGACCTCGTCCTATCCGGGCGGGCCAGAGCCGAAGACCAGGAGCTTTTCCGCGCTCAAATGCTCTCGGAAATGGCCTGCATGAGCGTCAAGGATGGACTCGTCATGCAGATTCATCCGGGCAGCGCGCGCAATCACAACCGCCAGGTCTACGAGCGCTACGGTCGCGATATGGGCGCGGACATCCCGACTGCGACCGATTACGTCCACGCGCTGCGCCCGCTGCTCGACCGCTACGGCAACGAACCCAATTTCACGCTCATCCTTTTCACGCTGGACGAATCCGCGTATAGCAGGGAACTCGCGCCGCTCGCCGGACATTATCCCTGCCTCCGCCTTGGCCCTCCCTGGTGGTTCCACGACAGTCCCGAGGGCATGCAGCGATTCCGCGAATACGTCACGGAGACGGCTGGTTTCTACAACACGGTAGGCTTCAACGACGACACACGCGCCTTCCTGTCCATTCCCGCGCGGCATGATGTGGCTCGCCGCACGGACTGCAGCCTCCTCGCGAAACTGGTGGTCGAACACCGCCTCGACGAAGACGAGGCCTTTGAGGTCGCGCACGATCTGACGTACAAGTTGGTTCGAAGCGCGTACAAATTATGAAGTCGTGTGAGAATGGCAGGGAATAGAGTCCGGGCGAAGTCATGAATCCAAATCAGGATGTCGTGGATCAAGAGCAGGAGTCGGGCCTCACCGGCCGCCTCGGCCGTGTTCGCTGGACGATCTGCGCCATGCTCTTCTTCGCCACGTCGATCAATTACATGGACCGGCAGGTCATCGCCCTGCTCAAGCCGACGCTTCAACAGAGCATCGGCCTTACCGAAATCAATTACGGCTACATCGTCGACGCCTTCCAGGTTGCCTATGCCATCGGTCTGCTCGTCGCCGGACGCGTTGTCGACCGGATCGGCACCCGCATCGGCTACATCATCATTATGGGCATCTGGAGCCTCTCGGCCATGGGCCACGCCCTGGCCAATACCGCCTTTGAATTCGGCATCGCGCGCTTCTTCCTGGGCATAGGCGAATCCGGCAATTTTCCCGCCGCCATCAAGACTGTGGCCGAGTGGTTTCCGCAAAGCGAACGCTCGCTGGCGACCGGCATCTTCAACTCCGGCGCCAATGTAGGAGCCATCCTTGCGCCCCTGATCGTGCCCTGGATCACCGTGCACTACGGATGGCGCGCCGCCTTCCTTGCCACCGGCGTCTTCAGCATGATCTGGATCGCCTGGTGGTACAGAAATTACCGCAAGCCCACCGACCACCCGACCCTCAGCGGGCGCGAGCTGCGCCATATCTATAAAGAGGCTGCCGTTCAGATGGGGCCCGGCATGCCCTGGCTCAAGCTGCTCGGCTACCGGCAGACCTGGGCCTTCACCGTTGCCAAGTTCCTCACCGATCCCATCTGGTGGTTCTATCTCTTCTGGCTGCCCTCCTACTTCAGCGCGAAATTCCACCTGAATCTCTCGCACCTCGGGCTTCCGCTCGTCCTCATCTACAACATGTCGGCAGTTGGGAGCATTGGAGGCGGCTGGCTGCCTGCGCCCTTCCGCAAGCTGGGTCTTTCGGCCTCGGGAGCGCGTCTTTCCGCCATGCTCTTCTGCGCCTGTCTCGTTGTGCCTGTCTTCACTCTCGGACACATCAGCTCGGAGTGGGCGGCCATTGGCCTGCTCGGCGTTGCCACCGGAGCCCACCAGGGCTGGTCCGCCAATCTCTTCACGACTGTTTCGGATATGTTTCCACGCAATACCGTCGGAGCAGTCGTCGGCATCGGCGGAATGGCCGGCTCAGTGGGCGGCGCTCTGCTCGCCTTCGTTACCGGGCACATTCTTGAACGGACTCATAGTTACTCGATCCTCTTTGTCCTCTCCTCCAGCGTTTATCTGCTGGCGCTGCTCATGATGCGTCTGCTCGCGCCCGGCTTAAAGAAAGTCGAGTTCAGCGCATGAGTTTGTACATCGCCAAAGGTGGCCCCGATCTGGAGCTCTCCGCCGCCGAGCTGAAGTCGCTTCTGTTTGAAGGGCTCGGCAAACTTGGTGAGCGATGCCGCGTGCTCGTCGTCCCTCCCGATCAGACCCGCTTCCATTCGCGTGCCGGCGATCTGACGCAATACGCCTGGGAGTACTACGGTATTCGCCTCCACTCCGTGCTGCCGGCGCTCGGTACGCACGCGCCCATGTCGGCCGAACAGTTGACGCGCATGTTCGGTCCCGTCCCGCACTCGCTCTTCCGCGTCCACAAATGGCGCACAGACGTCGAAGCCCTGGGCGAAGTACCGTCCGAATTCATCGAGAAAGTCTCAGAGGGAAAGCTCCATTACCCGTGGCCGGCGCAGACCAATCGCCTCATCTCGCGGGGCAATCACGATCTCGTCCTCTCCATCGGCCAGGTGGTGCCTCACGAGGTCATCGGCATGGCCAACTACACCAAAAATATCCTGGTGGGAGCCGGTGGCGCCGAGGGCATCAACCGCAGCCACTACCTCGGCGCGGTCTACGGTATGGAGCGCATCATGGGACGCGCCGAAAATCCCGTCCGCGCAGTCCTCAATTACGCCTCTGATTATTTCCTCGGCAACATCCCCATCGTCTACGTGCTCACGGTCGTCGGACTGGCGCCCGAGGGGCACCTCGCTGTGCGCGGTCTGTATATCGGTGACGACGCGGAGTGCTTCCACCTCGCCTCCGACCTCAGCCTCAAGGTGAATTTCGAGATGCTGGACGCGCCCATCCACAAAGCCGTCGTCTATCTCGATCCCCAGGAGTTCCACAGCACCTGGCTCGGCAACAAGGCCGTTTATCGCACCCGCATGGCGCTGGCCGACGGTGCTGAGTTGATCGTTCTCGCGCCCGGAGTGAAGGAGTTCGGCGAAGACCCTACCATCGACCGCCTTATCCGCAAGTATGGATACCGCGGCACGCCTGCCACCCTCGCCGCCGTCGAAAACAACGCCGACCTGGCCGCCGATTTGAGCGCCGCCGCGCACCTTATTCATGCCTCCTCCGAGGGCCGATTCAACATCACCTGGTGCCCCGGCCATCTCACCCACGAAGAAGTCGAGGGCGTTGGCTTCAGCTACGGTGACCTGGCAACTATGATGGCCCGCTACAATCCGGAAAAGCTCCAGAATGGATACAACATGATCGACGGCGAAGAAGTTTTCTTCATCGCAAATCCCGGACTCGGTCTCTGGGCATACCGCGGCAGGTTTCAGTAATCATGACGCTCGGCAAATTTTCCATCGGAGTCGTCGATCGCTTCGCCCATCAGGCCACACCTCAGCTCAAGGCTTGAAGCTCATCCTGCAGGGCCGGCAACTTCGAGCCTATCGAGAATTGGTAACCTCACCCGCCCGTTTACGACCATTTTTGCGTTGCAATCGTTAACAATCTGCTACAAAATAAATCACTCACCACGGAATCCTGTGAGTTCGTCCCAGTTATGTTGCAGACACTCAGATTCTGCTAGAAAATGAATCACTCACCACGGAACCCTGTGGGTTCGTCATAATTTTTAGAATCCACATCGGAAAGAAAACCGGCTTCCGCACCCACGACGGCAGCCGAATCTGCATTGCTTTATTTGGAGGAGATTGTGACGAGACAAGGTTTGCGTATAGCAGTCGTGTTTCTACTGGTTGCCTTCGCGGCTACCTCATTTTCCCAGAATGCAAACACATCGCTTCGCGGCACCGTGAAAGATCCCAGTGGCGCGGTCGTACCGGGGGCAAAAGTCACCATCACTGACCCCGACAATGGGCGTAACTTCGCAGCCACAACGAACGCGGCGGGCGAATATGTTTTCCAGCAGATCCCGCCTGCCAAATACACCATCACGATATTGGCGAAGGGATTCAGCAACCAGACCAAGGTCGCTGAACTGCTCGTGAATCAACCAGCCACCATCGACTTCACAGTCTCGGTCCAGGTCACCCAGGAGGTCGTAAACGTCAGCGCGGAGGCGCAGACCCTGAACACCTCTGACGCCTCCCTGGGCAATTCCATGAACAATACGCTGATCCAGGCCCTTCCCAGCGAAGGTCGCAACGTGCCCGATCTGCTTTCTCTCCAGCCTGGCGTGCTCTCGCTCGGTCAGGATTCCGGCAGGCCCCTCAACCCCACGCTGCAAAACGATCCCCGCAGCGGCGCAGTCAATGGCGGCCGGTCGGATCAGGGCAACATCACCGTCGACGGCCTCGACGACAACGATCAGGTCAATGGTTTTGCTTTTACCGGGGTGTTGCGCGAGACCCAGGACTCGGTCGAAGAGTTTCGCGTGACCACTGGCAATGCTGGCGCCGATCAGGGCAGATCGTCCGGAGCGCAGATCAGCATGGTGACGAAGGCGGGAACCAACCAATATCATGGCGCCGTGTATTGGTACAACCGGCCCACGCTGACCGTCGCCAATGACTGGTTCAATAAGCAAGCCGAGCTGAGCAGCGGCCTCCCCAACGTGCCGCCGAAGCTCATACGCAACAACTTTGGAGCTGCAGTCGGCGGGCCCATCTTAAAAAACAAGCTCTTCTTTTTTGCGAATTACGAGGGCCAGCGTCAAGCCGAAAACCAGGTCGTGAGCCAGACCGTCCCCACCGCTATGTACCAGCAGGGGTTCATCCAGTACCAGGGTGACGACAGCGCTGGCAACATCGTGAACGCCACGCTGACTCCCGCCCAGATCACGGCCCTGGACCAGCCCTGCATCGCAAACGGCGTCTGTCCCTGGGGGCCAGGTCCCAATCCTAACGCGCTCACGTATCTCCAGATGTTTCCGGCCGCCAACGGCACGTCCCTGGGTGATGGCCTGAACACCGGCTCATTCACCTTTTCCTCGCCAAACCCGATATACCTGAACACCAGTATCGCGCGCATCGACTTCACTCCCGACCAGAAACAGGTTGTTTTCGTCCGCGGTAATCTGCAGAAGGACACGGTCACGGGAACCGAGCAGTTCCCTGGCCAGGGACCGTCGTACGAGCAGGTATACAACAACAAAGGGCTCGCCGCCGGCTATACCTACACGTTTACTTCGAACCTCGTCAACGACCTGCGCTATGGCTACATCCGCGAGGGCTATGGCTATAACGGCCCCGGAACCGGCGACTACACCGACTTCCGTTTCATGACGACGCTCACATCGGAGAACCGTAATACTATCTTCAGCGTGCCGGTAAACAACATCGTAGACAATCTGAGCTGGAACAAGGGCAGACATACCTTCCAGTTCGGCGGAAACTGGCGGCTTGTCCATCAAAACCGAACTTCGGGCGATAGCTCCTTCGATAGCGCCAGCACCAATCCGTATTGGCTGGGAGGCAGTTTTCCTGACCCCTCCACTGTGGGCGGCCTGCCCGTGGACAGCGGTTTCACGAATTCCTACGCCATTGCCTATGCCAACCTCGTGGGCACCGTACCCTCGCTTACAATCCTGTCAAACTACAACGTGACCAGTGCGACCACTGGATCCCTCCTCGCCGATGGAACTCCGTTGGCACGGCATTTCAAAGCGAACGAGTACGAGTGGTACATCCAGGATTCGTGGCGCGCACTGCCCAACCTTACGCTGACCTTCGGCCTGCGCCAGACCATCCTGCAGACTCCCTGGGAGACACATGGCCAGCAGGTGGCTCCTACGATCGACACAGACGCCTGGTATAAGCAGCGGGAAGCTTCCGCCCTGCAGGGGCAGATCTATGAACCGGACCTGACCTTCGCCCCGGCCGGGCCGTTCTACCATAAACCGGGTTACTGGCCGAAGCAGAAGGACAACTTCGCGCCTCGCCTGTCCGTCGCTTATTCTCCCGATCCCAAAACTTCCATTCGTGCCGGATTCGGCATCTTCTTCGATCATTACGGCCAACAGCTGGTGAGCACCTTCGATCAGAACGGATCCTTCGGCATCAACAGCTCAGTTACGAATCCTGCGGGCGTGTACAGTTATGAGACTTCTCCTCGCTTCGTCAACCGCCGGACCTTTCCCGACATTCCCTTTACCCCTTCTCCGGCTACGATCACTTACCCCTACACCGCGCCTCAAGGAAACTTCGCCATCACCTGGGGCCTCGACAATCGACTGAAGACACCCTATTCCGAGTCGATAGACTTCTCTGTCCAACGTCAGCTTCCTGCTGGATTCACTCTCGAGGCTAACTACGTTGGCCGCCTCGGCCGTCATCTTCTGCAAAGCCAGGATCTTGCAGAGCCCGTCGACTTCGTCGATTCGAATGGCGGCGGCGACTACTACACCGCGGGGAGCCAGCTCTCCCGGCTGGTGGATGAGAACGGCGGAAACTTCCCTGCCCCCGTGCCCGCCATTCGATTTTTTGAAGATGTATTTCCCTATATGGCAAACTTCGATTACCCGGGCGAGAGTGCAACCCAGGCGATCTACAACGACGAATGGGCGCCCTTCCGCTCAAATCTCGGCGCAACAACTGCTTTGGGCGATCTCGACTTCTACTGCTTCAGCGGTACGCTGGGGGTGAATTACCCCTGTCCAGCCAATCACGTTCCCCGCTTCTGGCAGGATCAGTTCTCCTCGCTCTATGTGCTGAATACGATCGGCATGAGCTACTACAACGCCGCTCAGCTGGTCATCCACCATCCCACGAGTTACGGCCTCAATCTCGACTTCAACTACACCTTCTCTAATTCCATTGACATGGGCTCTGACGCTGAGCGAGGCACCGAGTTCAACAACACTGCAACTTCTGGTGGCGGCAACTTCAGCAACATCCTTAACACCTGGAAGCCATACCTGAACCGTGCCCATTCCGACTTCGACGTCCGTCACCTTATTACCGCCGATTGGGTCTACCAGATACCGGTCGGAAAGGGAAGGAAGTACCTGGCCTCGGCCAACACTGCGGTCAACGCGCTTATTGGCGGATGGCAGTGGTCGGGTATCAACCGCTGGTCCACCGGTTTGCCCTTCAGCCTTACTGAACCCGGTTTTACCACCAACTGGCAGATCGAGAGCTTCGGTGTCGTAACCGGCAATGTCAAGATGCAAAAACACGTTGTCAACGGGGCTCCCGAGGTCTTTGCAAATCCGAACGCCATCAACAGCGGAACCACTATCGGTAGTCCCGTCCGTCTTCCTTACCCCGGCGATGCTGGGGAGCGCAACAACTTCCGCGGCGACGGAATCTTTGGCATCGATTCCGGACTGGCCAAGACCTGGCAGATCAAAGAGTATGGTGCTCTGAAATTCGATTGGGAAGTCTTCAACATCACCAACAGTGTCCAGTTCAACTCAAACCCACTGTTTCTTGGTTCCGGACTTACGGGCGGCAATTTAGGCGTCTACAGCGCCGTACAGAATCTGCCGCGGCGCATGCAGTTCGGCCTTCGCTACGACTTCTAACCAACACCGCAACCCGGCGCTCCATCCACGGCCGGAGATCATCCCGATCTCCGGCCTTCTCGTGCGCAGTCTCCTTCAACCCGGCCAGCCTGACGAATGCCCAGTCTGCGCGTTCACGCAGCAACCCCTCCTTGACTCGTTGCATCCATCTCTACGCGAGGTAAAGGAGGTAGATAGACAGAGCTATGAGTACGTTCGAATTGATCACCGTGATTGACTTTAATATTGCTCGCCTGCAACAAGCCCGGGCTCTGCTTGCTGGCAAGCCGGTCCGACAGGGCTTGAGTGAACGAGGCAGACTACGAATCGCTGCAGCACAGCGGAAGAGATGGGCCAAGTATCGAAAAGCCGTAAAATAGCTGCTTAGTCGCATACGGCCAGATACTTTTCACGATGGGCCTGACCCTTTCATCGCGCTTTCCAGTCCTCCCCCCACTGAAACCTCTAACCATAGCGGAGGCTAGATTCATGTCCCCCGGATGCAGTCTAGGATTGTTACTTCGTGCGGACCAACAGGCCGCATTTGAAAAAGTCGTAGTTGCGGATGTTATGCATCAGTCAGCAGAAATTCGCGCACATCTCCGGCGAGTGGCCATGATCGTGTTTCGCGCTCGGCAGGCACATGGCGAGCATTGCCTGGTCTGTGTCGGGGAAAGGGAATCCCCCGAAAACATGGCAGCCTGAATGTATTCGCGCGGAATCAGCCCCATTACGAAAGTGCGTCCAATGTCGCTTAGATGACCTTTCCCGCTGCAGTCTCTCAGGTAGACTCCCGCGATGTGCATGGTCGGCTCCGCTCTTGTTGATTTGTTTCATTCGGCTGTCGCAGAATTGTCGGCCGCGCAGAGCTGCGATCGAGGTTTGGACATGCTGTCTGCGAGCCTGGTGATTCGCATTGATCGTGCCGCCCAGGATGCGATAGCTGCTAATGCCGCCGTCGAAGAGCACGGTCGCCGCTGTAGCCATTGCGGAGGCCTTCGTTGCCGCTGATGATTTCTATCTCCGCTCATTCCAATCTGAAGCCAAAGTCCCGCGCGTCGGGTAGCATGCGGAAAAGAACAAATAAGATCTGCTGGTCCCTACTGATCCCCGGCTATTTTTGCGCTGTCAAGCGCCTCTCCTCCGAGATTCACTTCAGGCCGCTCATTCTAAAGACATAGTTGCCAAAGAAACTTGACCGGCTGATTTCCTCCACCCACTACAATAGAAATAGGCTACAAATAGAGAAAGACAAAGGGCCCGGCCACGTGAACGCCCGCTCCTGCAAGTCCAACATCACCTGATAGATGACTGTAAGTCATTTGTTTTCTGATAAATAGCGCTAATGTGTGCGCTAAAGCCTTTAGAATCTGATACACGCCAAAACGCGGGGGTGGGGGTATGTTCCCCCAATGCGATCCAGCGCCCTGTATCCAGAGGCTCCATAACTTCGAGGTTAGAACTCGCGAGGAAAAGAGCGATCCCAATGAAAAATGGACGTCCGCAAGGCTACCTGACCTTTACCCTGCACGCCCATCTGCCTTACGTCGTCCATCACGGAACCTGGCCGCACGGGTTGGAGTGGCTCCTGGAAGCCGCCGCGGAAACCTATCTTCCTCTGCTTCGCGTCCTGGGAAATCTCGAGCGCGACGGCATCGCCCTGAACGCCAATATCAACCTCTCGCCTGTCCTGCTCGAACAACTTGCTCATCCGACCTTCAAGGCGGAATTTCCCGCCTATGTGAAGCGCAAGATCCTCGCCGCCCTGGAAGACGAGAACTACTTCCGCATGGGAGGCGAGCAGCACTTCGCCGAAACCGCGGTCTATTGGCGCGACTTCTTCCTCCAGGCGCTTCAGGACTTCGAGGCTCTCGAAGGCGACATCATCGCGGGTTTCCGGCACTTCAACGATGCTGGCCTGATTGAGATCATCACCTGCGGAGCCACGCATGGTTACATGCCTCTGCTCGGCACCGACGAGAGCATCGTAGCCCAGGTCAAGACCGGAGTAGCCGCGCACCAGCGGCATCTCGGCCGCCAGCCCCGCGGCATCTGGGCTCCGGAGTGCGGCTACCGCCCCGCCGGCCCCTGGCAGACACCAGTTACCCCCGAAGGCAGCGCCGCACCCTGGCCAACCTTCAGCCGCATCGGCGTCGAGCAAGCCCTTGCCGAGGCTGGGATCGAGTTCTTCTTCGTCGACAGCCATCTTATTGAAGAGTCCGTTCACTTCAACCCCTACGAGCCCAATATCGCAGGAGGCCCTGTCGGAGCCCCCGCGGCCATCGAGGTAGCGCTCACCGGGAGCAGCGCTTATTACCATCCCTATTACGTCGGTGAACCCCTTGCCGGCGCTCATCCTGTCTCTGCCTTCCCGCGTGACCCCAAAACCGGTTTCCAGGTCTGGAGCGGCGACCAGGGCTATCCCGGCGACGGCAACTACCTCGACTTCCATAAGAAGCGCTGGCCCGGCGGCCACCGTTACTGGCAGGTCACCCATGCCGAGGCCGATCTCGCCCTCAAGACACCCTACTGCCCGGAGCGCGCGGCCGCCCGTACCCGAGACCACGCCGAGCACTTCGTGACCGTCGTGCAGTCGGCGCTTCAGGATTGCCTGAGCGAAGACAACCCACCCATCCTTACCTCGCCTTTTGACGCCGAGCTCTTCGGACACTGGTGGTATGAGGGGCCCATGTGGCTGGAGCATGTGGCCCGCGCCTTCGCCCGTGAGGATATACCCATCAGCCTGATCACCTGCGGCGCCTATCTCGAGCAGCATCCGTCCTTGGGCTATCTGAGTCTGGAAGAAGGCTCCTGGGGGAAGAGCGGCACGAACGAAGTTTGGCTTAACCCCGATACGGCATGGACCTGGACTCACATCTATCCGGCCGAAGCCAGGGTGCGCGACGTCGCAACGGGAGGCCTCTGGAATGACGGGGGTCCGGGCGAGCGAATCGCCAAACAACTCTGCCGTGAGTTGCTCCTGCTCGAATCCTCCGACTGGCAATTCCTCATCACCACGGAGGCTGCCGCGGACTACGCCATCAAGCGCTTCAACACCCATCTGGGTCAATTCCGCGATGTCAGCGCAGCCTGGGATCAATTCGCCGCCACGGGCGGGCTCGAACCGGAGACCGAGGCGCGTCTCAAAGAAATCGAAGAACGCGACAACATCTTTGCAGACATCGACCCCGCGCTCTGGGCCAGGAGAATAGACTGAACGCACGCAACACGAATCGTGAACGCGTCGCACGTTTGCGATGGAAGTGCGCTATTTGGGGCGGCTTCGCTCCTTTATGCAGCATCCAACCAACTGGGATTGGAAAGTTGCCGCGCAGGATTCCATTTGGTACCATCCGATTTCCGGTAACTCCAAGGAGAAGAACATCATGTCTGAAGAAACTCAGTCCAGCGGATTCAGCTGGTTCCTGGCCGGCCTCGGCCTCGGCGCTCTCATCGGCGTACTTTATGCACCCAAGGCCGGCAAGGACACGCGCGAAGAGATCGCCAGCAACGCTCGCGAGGGAACCGAGTACCTGCGCCAGCGCTCCCGCGAGGCCGCCGACCAGATCAACCAGATCGTCGACAAAAGCAAGGTGCAGGTCAACGAATACGTCGAGCGTGGCAAGGAATACGTCGAGCGCAGCCGCGCCCAGTGGGATGACTTCGTCAATCAGGGCCGTCAGTTCGTCAATGAGCAGGCCGATAAGGTGTCGGCAGCCGTTGGCGCAGGCAAGGAAGCCTATCACCAGACTGCTACCCCAAGCGAGAGCGAGCACACGCAACCCTAATCTCAGAGGTCCGGGGACGGCGGCAAAGACGCCGACCGGGGAGCGGCCATGCATACGGAATTACCGCCGGTCTATTACATCATTTTTACGGCTATCACCTCATTCGGTGTTCTGCTGCAGGCCTGCGTACTGCTTGCCATGTACATTGGGCTCAGGCAAACCACGAGCAAGCTTCATGAGGTAACCGATGAGTTAAAGCAGCACGCGTTGCCCACCATTGCAACCGCTCGCGACCTGCTGCAGGATATTTCCCCGAAGCTGAAGGTCGCTTCCACCAACATCGTCGACGCAAGCAAGTCTTTGCGTTATGAGGCGGAGCACGTCAATGCGGCGATCGACGACCTGCTACACAAGACCTCCGCGCAGGCTGCTCGCGTGGACGGCATCGTGACCGCCAGTATTGACTCCGCGGCGCACGCAACCGAGGCCGTGCAGCATGCATTTGCCGTGCCCGTCCGCCAGATTTCAGCCGTGGTCGCTGGTCTAAAGGCTGGGTTCGAGGTTCTTGTGCGTAAAAACCATGCGCCACGAGCAGAGGACGACTTCGGCGAATGAAACGACGCGGCCCGGATGATCTCTAGACGATCCAGCCGCCGCCTATTACCTCATCTTCATCAAAGAACACCGCTGCCTGGCCCGGTGTAACTGCGCGTTGCGGCTCGTCGAATCTTGCTTCCACTTCATCCGCTCCGCTCATTCGCAGCATTGCCCACGCCGGTTCGTGGCGATGGCGAATCTTCACCCGCACCCGCATCTCGCCCGCAAGCTCGGGGATCGAAATCCAGTTCAGTTGCCGTGCACACACCGTCTTCGCTGTTGCCTCGGCGCCGCTGCCCACCGTCACCCGATGCGCCGCGTTGTCGATCTGCAGCACGTACAGAGGATTCGGCGAGGAGACACCCAACCCCTTGCGCTGACCAATGGTGAAATTGTGAATCCCGCTGTGATGTCCAATCACCTCGCCCGATGTGGTCACGAGTTCGCCCGCCGTATCCGGAATCAACTCGCCCTGTTCCTCCAGATAGGCGTCGATGAACTGCTTGTAGTCGCCCCCCGGAATGAAACAGATCTCTTGCGAATCGGGCTTCGTCGCCAGTGCTAGTCCATGCTGCGCAGCTATCTCACGTACCTGCGGCTTCTGGTAGCTGCCCAGCGGGAACAGGGTCCGCGACAACTGCTCCTGTGTTAGTCCAAACAGGAAGTATGTCTGGTCCTTGCTCAGATCTGCCGGCCGCTTCAGTATCCAGCGGTTACGCACCGGGTCGTACTCATTGCGAGCATAATGGCCCGTGGCGATGCGGTCGGCGCCAATCTGCCGCGCGCGCACCAGAAGCTGATCGAACTTCAGATGGTTGTTGCACAGCGAGCAGGGAATGGGCGTCCGGCCGGCAAGATACTCCGAGACAAACGGCCGCACAACATCGCGCTCGAAGCGCTCCTGCTCATTCACCACGTAATAGGGAATTCCCAGCGTCTCGGCCACGCGCCGCGCGTCATACACATCATCGATCGAGCAGCAGCGTCCCTGCACCTGCTCCGGCATGCCCTCGTGACCGGCCAGACGGCGCTGATTCCATAGCTGCAGCGTCAGGCCGACAAGATCGTACCCCTCGTCCTTGAGCATCGCCGCAACCGTCGAGGAGTCCACTCCTCCAGACATGGCGATAGCAATCGTGTTGTTGTAGCTCTCTCCCACTCTAATTAGTATGACAGCCCTGGCGCGATTCGCGCGAACCGCGGTCAGACCGGACGGTGCTATTCCGAAGAGGGAGTGAATTCTACTTTCGTAGGCTCAGCCTGCGCTCCATGGAGTGTGAAGTCCGCGACTACTTGTCCCAAGCCGCCGCAGGCGTGACATTGGGCGTCCGCTTTCTGTGCCCATGTCTTGATCTGCTGATGTTCCATACTGATCGTCCAACACCTCGTGGCAAAGGTCGCATTTGCCGGAAGCTTCTTCGCGATCTCTTTGTACACTTCATCGAAATTCAGCGCGTGTGCACCCCTGCCATCGATCCACCAATAACCATCGGTGCAGCCACCTCCGTTTCCGCCGTCTGGATCGTAGGTTGCGAGCACGGATTCGGCGTCTACGCGGACGATGCGGGCGGATTGGAGCGGTGGGTTAGAGCCACCCCACATCTGCAAGTGATAGATCTCTCGATACTCCTCGTGCCCAACGCCGACCAGGAGGATTTTCCAGTCGGAAGGCGAAAAGAGCTTGTCATCGTCGCCGGTAATATGAGCCGTAATTTGGACAATGGGATAACCACTCAGTGTGCCTAACGGGCTAACCTTGGTGATGGCTGTGTAATCTGCCAAGGTTAGGACCCTGCCGTCAGACGTCCGGCAACCTACGCAAAGGTCCGTGCCTTCGTCGCGCAGCAGAACGTTGCCTGTCCAATAACTCAGAGGGTGCGGCGCAGGAACGTCAGTCGTTTCTCCCTTTCCGGTGAAAACTACACGTTGCCACTGAGCATTCGCTGGAAATGTGAGCGCGAAGAATAGCAGAGCGGAGACGGCTGTGCGCCGCGGAGTCATGACGAGAAGAATTTATCACGAGACGAACGATAGTGAGGAACCTGCGCTCAGCCCAGCGTGCCTGCATTCACCGGCGCCAGTTCGCGCAGGCGGCGGACCGCCGCAGGCACCAGTTCGAGAGCCGCATCGACTTCCTTTTCGGAGTTCAGCTTGGTCAGGCTGAAGCGAAGACTCGCCCGCGCGCTGGTGGAGACCAGCCCCATTGCCGTGAGCACATGGGAAGGCTCGGTTGCTCCCGACATGCAGGCCGAGCCGCCCGAAACGGCGAGGCCCTTCAGATCGAGAGCAATCACCAGCGCTTCTCCTTCGAGATTGTCGAATCGCAGATTAGTGGTATTGGGCACGCGGGGAACTCCCGCTCCATTGACTGCGCAATCTTCGACGCGCGCAAGAATTCCCTGTTCCAGCCGATCACGCAGCGCCGCCACTTGACTCCCCGCCGTGCCGTCCATAGTTCCATCGCGCAGCGCATCGTCCGCTATCTCTGCAGCTTTGCCCAGCCCGACGATGCCTGCAACGTTCTCCGTGCCCGCGCGGCGCTGGCGCTCATGCGCCCCGCCATAAAAGAGCGGCTCGATCCGCGTTCCCCGCCGCACATAGAGAACACCCGTTCCCTGCGGTGCATGCATCTTGTGTCCTGAGATGCTCAACAGATCGCAGCCAATAGCCTTTACGTCGATCGGCAGCTTTCCGGCCGCCTGCACCGCGTCGGTATGAAACCAGATATCGGCATCCTGCGCAATCTGGCCAATCTCTTTAACCGGCTGGATGACTCCCGTCTCGTTATTCGCCATCATCACGCTGATGAGCGTGGTGTTCGGACGCAGCGCGCGCCTCACGTCATCGGGATCGACCCGGCCCTCACTCGACACGGGCAAAAACGTCACAACGACGCCGCGCTCCTGAAGCCTTTCTGCAGCATGCAGCACGGCGTGGTGCTCAATCGACGAAGTGATGACGTGGTCGCCCGGCTTGACCAGCCCGAACAGAGCCATGTTGTCGCTCTCCGTGCCGCCCGAGGTGAATACAATCTCCGACTCGCGGCAGTTGATCAGCCTCGCCACATTTTCCCGCGCATGTTCAACAGCCGCGCGCGCCTGCTGTCCATGCTGATGGATCGAAGACGCGTTGCCGAAACTCTCGAGCAGCCAGGGACGCATCGCTTCCAGCACCTCCGGAAGCAGAGGTGTAGTGGCATTCGCGTCCATGTAGATACGGCGCATACTTCTATTTTACGCGGGTCGACCGAGACAATACCGACGCATCCCGGAACTCCCGCCACTGGTCACTCAGTGCAGCGCAGGGAAGCGCCTCTCTGATACGCTGGCAGCGCAGTCTAAGGAGGAAATCTCATGAGCATGAAACGGTGGATGACCGCAGTTGCTTGTTGTGCGGCGTTGTCGATGCCGCTAGGCGCGTGGGCGCAGGCGGAAAAGGAAAAGCCGAAGATGGCCGTTGAGGGCACGCCAATTGCGCCCGCCGAAAGCCTGAACACAATGATGGGTCAGTTCTCCAGCGAGTTTATAGATGCGGCGGATGCCATGCCCGCCGACAAATACGACTTTGCTCCCTCCAGTGCCGGTGACTTCAAAGGGGTACGTACCTTCGGCGAGCAGGTGAGGCATGTGGCCCAAGCGAATTACTTCTTCTTCAAGGGGTGGGGCATAGCCAGCGAGATCGATCCCAAGACGCTCGACTCGCTGAAAACCAAGGACGAACTGATGAAGGCACTGCGCGATAGCTTTAAGTTCGCGAGTGACGCGATCAGTTCAATCACAACGCAGAATGCCTTTACGGCGCTGAAGGGCCCCGAGAAATACAAGGCGACGCGCGCCTCTATGGCAGCCCTTGCGATGGCTCACTCAATGGACCACTATGGGCAACTCGTCGAGTACCTGCGCATGAACGGTATCATCCCGCCGGCAAGCCGCAAGGGCGCCATGTAAGCATTGGCCGAGAAGCCATACAGTTCGGACCCCCAACGCTGGTCCTCATGGATATGGGTTGCGAGGCTCGTCTCCGTGTGACTTCGGCGCTCTCGCTCGGAAATCAAGGGGGCTTTCGAGCGGTGCGGTTATCATCGGATAGTGGACGTTTCTGCCCCGGAGCAAGAAAAATCTTTCACGCGACGCAACTTCCTGAAGCTGGCGGGGATCGCTGCTGTCGGGCTGCCGCTCTATGCTGGGGAGATTTCGCGGCACGAGATTGGTATTGAGTGGCTTACGATCCGTTTGCCGCGTTTGCCGGAGGTTTTTCGCGGCCTGACGATCGCGCAGATTTCGGATTTCCACTACGCGGAATATACCGAGGCCTTCTTCATCAAACGGGTTGTGGAAGAGGTGAATCGGCTGAAGCCAGATGTCGTGGCCTTTACCGGGGATTACATCACCCACGGCTTCTGGTCCCTGCAGGAAACGGTCAACTTTGCCTACAAGTGTGCCGAGATATTATCCGGGGTTCAGAGTCCGCAGCGCTACGCGGTGCTGGGCAACCACGACTGCGCGCTTGTGCCGCACAAGCAACCGGTGGCGGACGCCTTGGAAACCCATGGCATTCCTGTACTCCACAATCGAGCGCTTCCACTGGAACGCGAGGGCAGGCGGCTGTGGTTTGCCGGCGCTGGCGACGCTTATTGCCGGCAGATGAATCTGGATGAGGCGGTTCCCGCGGCTGTGACTCATGACGGCGAGCCGGTCATTCTGCTTGTCCACGAGCCCGACGTCCTCCCCGAAGTCGCACGCTACAACGTTGACCTGATGCTCTCGGGCCACACGCATGGAGGGCAGGTGCGCTTTCCGTTTTTGCCGGCAATGTTCCTGCCGGAGTTGGGCCGCAATTATATAGAAGGCCTGTTTCAACTGGGTTCGACACAGCTCTACGTCAATCGCGGCGTAGGTACGGTAAATCTTCCCTTCCGCTTCAATTGCCCTCCGGAGATTACGCTGATCACCCTGGGGTAAGAACACTGGGTGAAGATCAGTTCGGGCCTGTTAACAAGCCCGATGCGGATCTACTTGCCCGTCTTCGGCACCTGCAGGGGAATCTGCAAGGTTCCGAGGCGGCCGCTGGCCATATCCCATACGGCGAGATACAGATACTCGTCACCTTTTTTCAAATTGAGCCGCTGATCGAAGGCAAGCTGGACGCCGGGTTTGAGCGGCACCGCATCCGTCTTCAGAGTCAGCTTTACCTTTTCGGCCTGGCTGTCGACAGCCCGACCCTCACGGTTCAGAGCGACCGCGGCGACCCCGAAGACGACCTGTGATTTCCCGTCGATGCTCTGCTGTGTGAGCGCGTCGGCCGGCAGTGAGTAGCGGATCGAGAACGGAACAGTTCCTTTTTTCGGAGGGGGCGCAGGCGAAGAGCCGGAGACAACCGGTGCGGAGACGACCGCCGGGTCCGACGCCGGCAGCACGCGCGCCTGAAAGATAATGGGCAGACTGCGCGTCGCGGGCAGCTCGATCTTTTCGCCGCTTGGCAACAGACGGGTCCTTGCCCCGGCTTTCTCCGGCTGTTCCACGCCACTCACACTTCCATCGGCAAAATATCCTCGGCGGTAGCTAAGCTGATAGCCATTTTCGTTCAGCGCGACCCGCACCTTGTGCCACTTGTTGTCGAAGTGCAGGTCGTGAGGTGAATAGGTCAGCGTGTAGAAGCTCCCGTCCGAACTCAGGATATGGCTGGTCATTTCCGTCAGGCCGTTATTGTCATAAAAGGCTTGTCCCCCGGTAGCCATCGCTGCCTCGTTCATCACCGCGTGCTGAGCCCATAGAAGCGGCAAGAAGCGAGGTGCCACGTTTAAAAGACCCCGTGCATCGATCGGATAAACGGCAATGCGTTCGTGCTCAAGCTCGTCGTAGAGAGCGCGCCAGGCGGCAGGGTTCTCATATACGTCGGCTATGCCGGCATCTGCGCGCAGATAAAGCGTCGACCCCCCGGAGAACCACAGGATATTTTTGCGGCCCGGCAACTGGCTGAGAAAACCCGCCACCTGGTGCAGAGTCTCGATGTCGGTGAGGTATTCGCTGCCCGTGGGCGGCAAGCGTGGAATCGCCTTATGCAGAGCGGCCATCAACAGCCCACGATCGGACGTGAAGTTCTGCACCAGGAAGCAACCGTTACCCGCACGCAGATAAATGGCAAGCGGCTGATCATCCGGCTGCTTCTTGAAAAACTTCGTCAGCTCGTAATTAAGATACATCTGGTCCGTAATCTCGAGATTGGCGATGTCGATGACGATGACATTCAGTACAGGCGGCAGGTGCAGCAGGTAGTCGTTGCTATAAACCCCCGCTGGCGCCGCTGCCGACTCTATCATCACCGCGGGGGCGCTGCTATGCTCCTCGAAGGTTGCGATTGCCTGCGGCTGATTGTTATCGAAAATGTGAAACATCGATTCAGGAAGGCCACGAACGGGATTTCCGTTGCGGTCGGTCACCGTCACATCGGTGAGAACCACACGTGAGTTGACGTGAAGTGTATAGGACTGGTTTGCCGGAGGCTGGTTTTGCGATTGAGGGTGCACCGGAACTGTGCAAAGCGATAAGAGAAGAACCGTCGACAAAAATCGCCAGACCATCGCTTCACCCGGGCCACAACTCTGTGTTGACGAATAAGGCGAGCGCTAAGTTGCCGTCTTCGAACAAAATGCCGTGCCTTCCCCCTTCCCGACGAGCGACGGGTTAGTCTCGGAATCTCTCCGGTTCGCCCGGGGCAGAGCGCATCGCCATGCGGTCATTTATACTAATAAGGCTTCCTGTCAAAACCAGGAAAATCTTCTCGCGCAGCCAGGCGATGGCCCCGGAGCTGCTTGCGAGCGTTTGATAGTAAAGGTCGTACCTCATCCATGATTCGCTTCCTGCAAAGCAAAGACAATCGCTTCGTAAAAGGCATTTTTATCGTTATTATTTCTGTCGCCTGTATCACCATGGTGATCACGCTGGTGCCGGGCGTTTTCAGCGACGAGACTGCATCCGCCGATACTTATGCGACGATCGGCCGCGGCGGTCCGCTGGGACGTTTCCTACCGGCGGTTGACGATGTCACCACTTCCGAAGTGCAGATGACGGCCGCGCGCATGATGCAGCGTCAGGGGTATCCTGATTTCTTGCTGCCTATGATGATGCAGCGCGTTGGCCAGGGAATGATTCAGCAGCACATTGAGTTGCTGGAGGCGAAGCGGCTTGGACTATCGGCCACGGATGACGATGTGCGGCGCTTTCTGCACACGGGCATCTGGGGACAGACGCTGTTTCCAGGCGGAAATTACATCGGAGATGCGCAATACGCCGAATTTGTCTCGCAACAGTTCAACCTGACTCGCGACAAGTTTGAGAACGAGGTTAAGAAGGAGATCGAAGAGAACCGCTTGCGCGCCCTGATCACTGGTGGCGTGACCATCTCCGACAGCGAAGTCCGGGATTCGTATCGACAGCAGGGAACCAAGATCAAGTTCGACTATGCGGTCCTCAACTCCGACGACGTGCTGAAGCAGATCAATCCCACGGACGCGGAGCTGGAGGCCTACTTCAAGAAAAATGCGGCCAAGTATGCGAATTCGGTTGCGGAAGCGCGCAAGATCGAATACTTCGCCTTCACTGACAGCAATCTTCCGCAGGGAGCTCCGCAAGTGACGGACGCGGAGATTCAGCAGTACTACACTCAGCACCAGAAGGATTACCAGGTCGATGACCAGGTGAAGGTGCGGCACATCCTGATCAGGGTGGACGGCACTGATCCCAAGGCCGACGCTGCGGCAAAAGCCAAGGCGCAGAGCATCCTCGATCAGCTGCATCACGGCGGCAACTTTGCCGATCTGGCGAAGAAGAACTCAGACGATCCAGGCAGCAAGGATTCGGGCGGCGAGTTGGGCTTCCTCAGGCATGGCGCAACGGTTCCGGAATTCGACCAGGCTGCTTTCTCCCTGCAGCCGGGACAGATCTCAGGACTCGTGAAGTCCAAGTTCGGCTATCACATCATTCAGGTGGAAGAGAAGCAGACGGCGCACACCCGTCCTCTGTCCGAAGTAAAACCGACAATTCAGGCGTTGCTGACGCGGCAGAAGGAAGGCCAGCAGGAGCAGGCCTTCGCGCAGCAGCTTGCCGGCGAAGCACAAAAGAATGGACTGGCCGCAACGGCGACAGCCCATCATCTGGAGCTTGTGACGACCGACTTTCTGTCGCAGGCGTCGGTGGTTCCGGGATTGCCGGATGGATCGAAGCTGTTGGCGGAAGCCTTCACAGCCAAGAAGGGCGCAGCGCCTCAGGTGTCGACCACCGGCGAAGGTTACGCGATCTTCCAGGTTGAAGACATTCAGCCAGCTCATGCGCCGACGTTTGCCGATTACAAATCGCATATCCTGGACGACTATCGCCAGGAGCAACTGCCGCAGTTGCTGGCGCGCAAGACCAACGAGCTCGCCAATCTGGCCAAGACGGAAGATCTGGCGAAGGCTGCCAAGGCGGCCGGAGCCACCCTCAAGTCGAGCGATCTGGTAGGCCGCGATGCCCAGGTACCAGAGATAGGTGCGCTTGCCAGCGTCGCGCCACAGCTCTTCGACCTGAGCGTAGGACAACTCAGCGCGCCTATTACCACGGGCCACAGCGGCATCGTGGCGAAGATCGTGGACAAGCAGGAGCCCACGGGCGATGAGATTGCAAAGAACTTCGACCAGACGCGGGAAACACTGCTCGAGCAGCGACGCGAGGAGATGTTTGCGGTGTTCATTTCCACGCTTCAGCAGAAGTACGAGAAGGAAGGCCGCATCCGGATGAATCGCAAGGCGCAGCCGCCGTCTCCGCTCGGTGGACGCTCACCCATCTAGCAGCTTGCCGTTCGTGCAACCGGGCCCGTGTTTTTCGAATCTTTCGAAGCGCGGGCCCATTCTTTTGAAGTCCGCTTAGGATTATCTTCATGCCTTTTGAGCGTTCCTCGGGATTACTGCTGCACATCACCTCTCTGCCTTCCTACGGCGGCATTGGCGATTTTGGCCCGGCCGCTTATGCCTTCGCGGATTTTCTCGCGGAGGCGAAGCAGCGCCTCTGGCAGGTCTTGCCGCTGAGCCCGACCGGCTATGGCAACTCACCTTACGCGGCGCTCTCGGCTTTTGCCGGAAATCCGCTGCTCATTTCGCTCGAATATTTGTCCCAGTGGGGATGGATTTCCCGGGAGCGCATTGCGAACCTTCCTGGCCGTTCCGGCGATGTGCATTGGGAAGACGTGGTCAGCGCCAAGATGGCGCTGATCGAGGAGGCGGCGCGCAATTTTCTGCACAACCACGATCCGGAGCGGTGGTCGCGGTTTGAGGGCTATTGCCGCATGAATGGTACGTGGCTCGAGTCCTATGCTTTATACAGCGTGCTGCGGCGCAAGTTCAATGGCGGATCGTGGAACACGTGGCCTGCGCAGCTTGCGCATCGGGAAAACCAGGCGCTTGACCAGATTCGCAGGGAACACGGCGAGGAGCTGGCGGTCGAGCAGATCATCCAGTTTGCCTTCGATGAACAGTGGCGGAATCTGCGCGCGTACTGCGGCAATCTGGGCATCAAATTCCTTGGCGATGTCGCGATATTTGTGAACTACGACAGCGCGGATGTATGGATCAATCCAGGAATCTTTGAGCTGGGCGAAGACCTTTCCCCGATTCGCGTCTCAGGCGTGCCGCCGGATTACTTCTCGGCAACTGGACAGCGCTGGGGCAATCCGTTGTATCGGTGGGATGTTCTGGAGCAGCAGGGCTTCTCGTGGTGGGTCGATCGCATTCGCCGCGCCGAATCGCTTTACGACATTATTCGGCTCGACCATTTCCGCGGATTTGAAGCGTTCTGGGCAATCCCGGCCGAAGATGGAACGGCGGTGAACGGCGAATGGATCAAAGCCCCGGGGGCAAAGCTGTTTCAGCGCCTGCGCGACGAACTGGGTGACCTGCCATTTGTCGCGGAAGACCTGGGAGTGATTACCTCCGAGGTGGAGACCTTGCGCGAACAATTTAATTTTCCCGGCATGCGGGTTCTTCAATTTGGATTTTCGGATCGTGGCGCGCACATCCATCTGCCCCACCAGTATGTTCCGAATACGGTAGTGTACACAGGCACGCACGACAACAATACGACGCGGGGGTGGTGGGAGGATAGCGCGACCAAGGTCGAGAAAGATGCGTTGAGGATATACCTTTGTCCGGCAAAGAAAGACGTGGTTTGGGCGATGATCCGCGCCGTCGATGGATCCGTTGCCGATACCTGCATCGTGCCGGTGCAGGATGTGCTGGACCTCGGCACGGAGGGCCGGATGAACATGCCCTCGAGTTCGGGCGATAACTGGAGCTGGCGTTGTCCAGAGGGAGTTCTGACTGTCGAAATGGCTCATAAGCTGGCGGCGATTGCGGAAGTGACCGACAGGGATGTTCCGCCGAAGAAGACGGATCCGAGCCTGCCGTAGTCGAACCAGCTTTCTTCGCCGTGGCGCGAGCTTTACTTGCTGGCCGCTGGTCGACGAAAATGAGGGAAGATCAATAAATCCCACGAGCACTTCAGGAGCCAGTATGCCGCTTTCCGGCGAAGCCATTCGCATGATGAACTACGTTGACGATGTTGCCGTTACTTTGCGCCGTATTCTGGCCCTGGTGCCAACCCTTACACCCGAAGAACGCAAGCGCGTCAGCGAATATTTGACCCAGGCAAAGCCTGGCGTAGAAACCGTGCAGACGGCATTGCAATCCAAATAAGCTGTTCCTCCGGCGCACTGGTCACATTTACGTCTTTAACCCTCGGGTCCCGCTCACCTGCTCCAGTTCCGGACGTCACACGGCTAACTCTATCTCCGTTCTGGCGGAACTCTCAGCGCCGGTCGCGCGTATTGGTAGATGGCACATGCAGAGTCTCGGCGATACCTTCGGGCAGGTCTTCCGCGCGATCTGGGCGAACAAGCTGCGCTCATTCCTCACCATGTTTGGCATTGCCTGGGGTGTGGGATCGATGCTGCTGCTCATCTCAGTCGGCGAAGGCTTTCGTTCGGGCAATCGCCGCCAACTCGCCAGTTTCGGCAACGATCTCATCATGATGTGGGGCGGGACGGTCCCGGCGGTGTCAAACCAGCATACCGGGATGCGGCCGTACAACCTGACGCTGAGCGATGCCGAAGCAATCCGTACCCAGGCGCCCGATGTTCGTGCCGCCGTTGCCCTGATCAACCGGGACGATATCAAGCAGCAAAGCCAGTATCAAACCGCAGGCGGGGATGTGATTGGGACGGAACCGAACTATGTCGATATCCGCTTCCTGCCCATGACGGAGGGGCGCTTCCTGAATGCCGATGATCTGCAGAGCCGCAACCACGTCATCGTGCTGGGCCAGAAGAGCGCGCAGCTTCTGTTTCCTGGGCGTCCGGCGATGAACGAGATCGTGACCCTCAACGGCACACGGTTCCTGGTGGTGGGAGTCGCAGGGAAAAATGGCCACGGGAACAACGACAGCGAGAATCAGAAGGTCTATATCCCGCTTTCCGTCATGCTGGAGATGTTTCCTCTCAAGGGCCAGAACATCCCGCTTGATTCCGTGACGTCGATTCAATATCAGCCGCGGATTCGCGGGGATAACCTGATTGCCAAGAAACAGGTGCACCAGATCATCGCCCGCCGGCATGGGTTCGATCCCGATGCGCCGGAAGCCTTCGTCAACGAGTGGGACACCATCCGGACCGAGCAGATGGTGGGCAAGATATTCACGGCGATGGATGTCTTCCTGGGTGGGGTGGGCATCGTGACGCTGGCGCTGGGTGCGGTCGGCATCATCAACATCATGCTGGTTTCGGTGAGCGAACGCACGCGCGAAATCGGCCTCCGCAAGGCCATCGGCGCAACCAGCCGCAGTATCCTTTTCCAGTTCTTCCTCGAAGGGCTGATCCTGACCGGCGTGAGTGGCCTGTTCGGCATAGGGGGCGCCGCACTCTTCATGTATCTGTTGAACGCCGCGATTGGCCAGAATGTGCAGGGGTTCGATCCGCCTCGCTTGGTTCCCTGGTCGGCAGCACTCGCGATTGTGGCCCTCAGCGTGAGCGGGATTGTGGCGGGAATCTATCCGGCAGGCAAAGCGGCGGCGCTTGAACCGGTCGAAGCGTTGCGCCGCGAATAAGTAACTACAGGAGTTGCAAATGCTGCTCGATCTGTGGAAACAGGCCTACGAGGCGATGGTATACAACCGCCGGCGCACGTCCATCACCATGGTTGGCATGGCGTGGGGTATTGCCACCGTCGTGCTGCTGCTGGCCTATGGGTCGGGCTTCGGGCGGGCCATCGAGGCTATCTTCGCGCAGTGGGGCACGCAGCTCATTGGCGTCTTTCCCGGCCGGACCTCCGAACAGGCCGGCGGTTCGAAAGCCGGCGTCCAGGTGCGCTTTACGCAGGAGGACATCGACCGGCTGCAACAGACAGTCCCGGGGGTCAAACACGTTGCGGCGATCCTGGCCAAGGATGTTCCCGTGTCGAACGAGTCGCACACTTATACCTGGACGGTGAACGGCTACCACCCCATCATCCAGGAGATCCTGGTGCTGGACGTCGACTATGGGCGCTTCTTTTCGGACGATGATGATGCCAACCGCGCTCATGTCGCCGTGATTGGGTCAGAGGCGAAGACAAAGCTGTTCGGGGGAGTGTATCCCATCGGCCAGCATATTCGGTTGAATGGCATCAGCTTCGAAGTGATCGGCGTGCTTCAAGCCAAGATGCAGGAGGATGAAAGTGACGTAAATCGCCAGATTTACGTCCCTCTGAGTTCGATGAGCGATCTTAAGGATCCGAAATACTTCGACGGCTTCTGGCTCAATTACAACGGAGATCACGCGGCGATACAGCAGTCTATCCGCAATACGCTGGGGGCGATGCATAACTTCCGGCCATCGGATCATCAGGCGATCTTCGTGGCTGATCTCGAGCAGCAGCTTACGCAGTTCAAGATTGTGACCATCGCGCTCGAGGTGCTGCTCCTGTTTATCGGAGCGCTGACGCTGGGCATCGCTGGCATCGGCCTGATGAATATCATGCTGGTTGCAGTGCAGCAGCGTACCAAGGAGATCGGCATCGAAAAAGCCCTCGGAGCGCGCAAGCGGCACATTCTGATTCAGTTTCTGGCCGAATCACTGGTGATCACGGGAATCGGCGGGGCGGCCGGAATCGCGCTGGCATACGCCGTTTCCATCGGCGTGGGACGCATTACCTTTTACAGCGCCATGGCCGCGCACGCCGACGCCGCGGATATCCAGCTGCTGATTTCCCCCCTCATTGTCGTGGTCGCCACCGGTATTCTGATCGTCGTGGGACTGGTGAGCGGCATGATCCCGGCGCTCAAGGCCGCGAACCTGAATCCCATCGAGGCGCTGCGCTACGAGTGAGGCGACGCCGGCCTGTCAGGCTGCTGCCCGCCCGGACTGGGCGTTTCTCGAAGCCCACAGAATAAGCTGGGCAGTGGCAGCGGATCCAGCGTGAGGCCCGAAACGATCATCTGAGACAATGGCTCTCGTGCTCTCGATCATGCCATCGCGTTTTCATGCACAAGAGCAGCTGTGTGCGCCTAAGGTCGCCGGATGAGCCTGAAAGACTGGTTACTCTCCGATCTTTCCCTTCCCAGTGGCGTTCACAGCGCCGCGGAGCCTGAGCACGCGTGGTGGCGTGTTATGTGCCTCACCGGCGTAGATTATTTTTCGACCCTCGGCTATCAGCCGGGCATCGCCTTCCTGGCGGCGGGAATTCTTTCTCCGGTAGCAACGCTGGTTCTCGTCTTGGTGACGCTCTTCGGAGCGCTCCCGGTATATCGCCGGGTTGCGGAAGCCAGCCCCAACGGAATGGGCAGCATTGCCATGCTCGAGAAGCTTTTTCCCCGCTGGAAGGGAAAAAGCTTTGTGCTCATTCTGCTCGGCTTTGCCACGACGGATTTCATCATTACGATGACGCTTTCCGCGGCTGATGCTGCCACGCACTTCGTTCATAATCCCGTGACACCGCCATGGATGCGAAGCCAGATGGGGGTCACGCTGATCCTCCTGTCCCTGCTGGGAGCGGTATTCCTGAAAGGTTTCAGGGAGGCAATCGGCATTGCGGTCGTTCTGGTCGGCATTTATCTCCTGCTGAACGCGATCGTCACCGCCGACGCGATCTGGCATCTGCTCGAACACCCGCAACTCTTCTCCCGTTGGGGAGAGGCTCTTTTCCGCGCGCGTCGCAGCCCCCTGGCCATCGTCGGCATTTCATTGATTCTGTTTCCCAAGCTGGCACTCGGCCTCTCCGGCTTTGAGACCGGGGTCGCCGTTATGCCCCTGGTGAAGGGGGCCGAACTTAAGGATCGCATTCGCAATACACGCAAGTTACTGGCGACCTCGGCTGTCATCATGAGTATTTTCCTCATGGCCACCAGCCTTGTGTCCACGCTGCTCATTCCGGCAAGGCTGTTTGAGGAGGGTGGACCCGCCAATGGCCGCGCCATGGCCTATCTGGCTCACCAATATTTAGGAAGAGGTTTCGGCTCTCTCTACGACGTCAGCACGATTCTGATCCTGGCTTTTGCCGGCGCCTCCGCCATGGCAGGCCTGCTCAATCTCATTCCCAGATATTTGCCCCGCTTCGGCATGGCTCCGGAATGGGCGCTTGCCTCCCGTCCCCTTGTGCTCGTATTCACTGCCGTTGCCTTCACCGTAACTCTGCTTTTTAACGCGAACGTTGATGCGCAGGGCGGGGCCTACGCCACCGGAGTGCTGGTTCTCATCACTTCCGCATCCTTCGCCGTAACGATCTCTGTTTGGAAGGAGTGGCTTCGCTGGCCCTACTCCTTTATTTCACTTCTGTTTGTTTATACGACCGCACTGAACATGGGCGAGCGTCCCGAAGGCATCAAGATCGCATCCTTCTTTATTGTCTCCATCGTCCTGGTTTCTCTGGTCTCCAGGGCAATGCGATCAACGGAACTACGCATCACGGGAATTCGATTCGACGAAGAGGTGACGGCGATGATTTGTGAAGACCCGGACCAGTTGATACGGGTGGTCGCGAACAAGCCGCAAAACGGGTCCGAGACCGACTGGGACCAGGCCGATGCGCAGATTCGCTATCTGCATAATCTTGATTCGAACGAATGCCTGTTTTTCTTCGAGGTGGAACGCAGCGATTCTTCGGAGTTCGAGAATACGCTGACCGTGTATGGACGAAGGGTGGGCAGGCACCGCATTCTTTTTGCCTGCAGCCCGGTGGTGGCAAACTCTGTAGCGGCCCTGCTCATCGAATTGGAGCGGCGAACGGGAAAGGTTCCCCACGCATACTTCAGCTGGACGGAAGGCAATCCGGTGGCAAACCTCTTTCGCTACATCTTTTTCGGCGAGGGAGATACGGCGCCGATCACCCATGAAGTGCTGCGCCGCGCCATTGCAGACCCGAAGCGGCGCCCTGTTGTTCACGTCAGTTAGCGCCGTGTGACTCCAGGATGTTGTGTTAAGAGAAAGGATCAATCAATGAAGATCCGACTGGTGCTCGTTCTAGGAAGTTTGGTTGCATCGACAGTGCTGAGCGCGCAAAGCACAACCGCGGGAGCACTGCTTGCGCTCTCGAAGAAAGATCACACCCTCGCTATCGTTAATCCCGCGACGTTGCAGGTGATTGCCAGAGTGCCGATCGGGAACGATCCGCATGAGGTCATTGCCTCTTCCGACGGCAAGACGGCCTACGTTTCGAATTATGGATTTGGCGCGTACAACACGCTGGCCGTGGTCGATCTGGTTGGGCAAAAGGCATTACCGGCAATTGATCTCGGGGCGCTGCGCGGTCCGCACGGCCTGGATTTCGTGGGCGGCAAGGTGTGGTTCACCGCGGAAGCCGCGAAGGCGATCGGCAGGTATGATCCAGCGACACAGAAAGTCGATTGGATCCTGGGCACGGGTCAAAACAGGACACACATGATCTTCGTTTCCCAAGACATGAAATGGATCGTCACCACCAATGTCAGCTCCGGGACCGTCAGCATCATCGAGGAGACGGCAGGGAGACCGGGCCCTCCGCCGGGTGGTCCACCTCCGGGATCAGGCGGTCCGCCTCCAGGTCCGCCTCCAGGTCCGCCTCCTGGACCTCCGGGGGGCGATTGGAACGAGACGGTCGTTCCGGTTGGCAATGGCTCGGAGGGCTTCGACATAACACCGGATAGCAGCCAAATCTGGGTCGCCAACGCTCAGGATGGGACCGTCTCGATTATCGATGCTGCGAAAAAGCAGGTCATTCAAACCCTCGACGTGAACGCGAAGGGTGCGAACCGCCTGAAGTTCACATTGGACGGCAAAATGGCGTTGATCTCCTCTCTTCGCGGCCCGGATTTGCTCATCCTCGACAGGGCTACACGCACGGTGATCAAACGCGTGCCGGTTGGTCACGGTGCGGCCGGTATCCTTATGGAGCCCGGTGGCGCGCGTGCCTTCGTGGCCTGCTCGCCGGATAACTACATAACCGTGATCGATCTGAAGTCTCTGTCGGCTGCGGGTCGTATCGATGTCGGCGGAAACCCGGACGGGCTTGCCTGGGCAAGTCGCCAATAGTCACAACAGGCCGCGAGCCTTGACTTCGAGATATTGGTTAATGGCGTCAGCCTTCACCGTGCCCGGGGTGGTTTCTACTACGAGTACGCCCTGGGCGCGCAGGCGCGCGAGGATTTCGCGGCGGCGCTCCAGAATTTCGGTGGCGGCGGTCGAGACGAACATCTGTTCGACATTTGCCGGGTCGCGGTTGGCAATCTGCTGCAGTTCCGGATGCCCCAACACCACCAGCAGAACCATATGCCGGCGGGCGAGATCGGCTGCGGCGTCGACGACCTCGGGGCGGCGTGCGCTGTCGGCGAGTTCAGTGATCCACAGGATCAGTCCGCGGCGTCGCTGCAGGTGTTTCAGTCGCGCGGCAGCGGAGAGGTGGCTGGCTTCAGAGCCCTCCGCTCTTACCTGCGAGAGCGAATCGACGAATTGCCGCAGGTGGCCCGCGCCGGAAGCAGGTAGAAGCTGCTGCTGGATTCTGCGCCCATAGACGAGCAGCGCAGCCTTGTCTCCCGCCTGCATCACGGCCTGGGCGAGCGCGATCGCTGCGCCGGAGGCCTGGTCGAGCTGAGTGACAGTAAGGAGAAAGTTGTCGTCCGACGGCCGGTCGCGAAACGACTCCTTTAGCTGGGTTGCCGCTGCTTTACGCCGAATCTCAAAGGCGGTGCGCGATAGCCGCCCGGCGTCGAGAACGATCCATACCTGCTGGCTGCGCTCGGTGGTGAATTCGCGGGTGATCAACTTGCCCCGCCGCGCCGTGGCCGGCCACGCGATGTTGCGCAGTTCGTCGCCGCGTTGATACTCCCGCAGGCTTTCGAATTCGCGTCCCAACCCCCGCAGACGCAAACGTCGTTTCTGCAGGGCGATCTGGCGAATTCGTAACAGATACATTGCCGTATCTTCGGGCGAGCGCTCCATGGGTGGATAGAGGCGAATATTCTGTTCGAGATCGGCGGCAGCCCAGCGCTCGGCGAGCCCGAGCGCTCCGCGATAGCGAAGGTGGACCTTCCCCAGCGTGACGTCTCCACGGGTATTCGGTGCGCATTCAATCGTGAGCTGCGCAGCATCGCGCGGATAAGCGAGCACGCGCTGCGTGGCCGGCATCGGATCGAGCGCGGGATGGAGCGCATCCGTTACCCGGATTTCGAGAATCTGGTTCGAACCCTGCGTGACTTCGATGGTGACCGCCGTGGGCTCTCCCAGGACCGGCGAATTATCGAAGCGGCGTTCGACGCTGATCTTGCCGGGCGCGGGGAGAAGCGCGGCATCGAGAATGGTCAGCAGCATAACCAATATGTCCCAGGCGAGCATGGCCCAGATCCAGCGCGGGTGAAAAAAGCCGGGAGTGGAGAGAAGACATCCGGCCGCCAGCAGCAGCAGGGCACGCGGGGTGAGCGCGTAACCCAGACGGTGCGCGCGAGCGGCAGCTCGAAGGGGCGGCGGGACGAGGGTCTGAATCACGAAAAGCTCACGATCATCGCACTATTTCGGAAGCGGCACGGCGGCCAGAATATCTCTGAGGACGCGGTCGGGATCGAAACCTTCGAGCTCGACTTCCGGCTTAAGGATGAGGCGGTGACGCAGGCAGGGAAGCGTGGCCTCTTTTACATCGTCGGGGATGAGGTAGTTGCGCCCGTCCTTGGTGGCATAACCCTTGGCCACAATGAGCAACCCGGCGGCGGCGCGAGGGCTGGCGCCGAGTGAGATGGCTGGCCACTCCCGCGTGCGGCGAACAACGGCGAGAAGGTAGTCGAACATGGCGGGCTCTACACGCACGCGGCGCACCTCCTGCCGCGCCGCGGCAAGCTCGGCGAAGGTCACGCTTTCGAGCGGAGACTGTTCCAGGTGCGTGCCCTCAAGCGAAGCGTGGTGGCGTTCAAGCACGGTGCGCTCCTGGTCGGCAGTCGGGTAGCCGACCTGGATCTTGAGCAGAAAGCGGTCGAGCTGGGCTTCCGGAAGTGGATAAGTACCCTCGAACTCCAGAGGATTTTGCGTGGCGAAGACGGTGAAGTATTCGTCGAGCACATGGGTTTCACCGTCCAGGGTCACCTGGCGCTCCTCCATGCTCTCCAGAAGTGCCGCCTGGGTGCGCGGCGGCATGCGGTTGATTTCGTCGGCGAGCAGAAACTGGGTGAAGACCGGTCCCTTGTGGAAGCTGAAATCGTTGGTCTTGAGCGAAAAGACGCTGGTGCCGAGGATGTCGGCGGGCATCATGTCGGGCGTACCCTGCACGCGCCGGAAGTCGAGCGACAGGAAGCGCGCGAGAGTCTTGACGGTGAGCGTCTTGGCCACTCCAGGGACGCCTTCGACCAGAGCATGGCCTCCGCAGAGCAGGGTGAGCAGAGCCTGGTCGATCATTTCCACCTGGCCGGAGATGACTTTGCCCAACTCCGCGCGGCCTTTCTCAAAAAGATTGACGGCGGCGCGCGCTTCGGGTTGTGCTTGCTGCCGGTCTTGCTCTGGCCCTTCTTCAGTCACGCGATTCTCCGTTCGTGGATGTTGGATTGGAATGTCTCATGATCGCGGCAAGCCTTGCGATGTGTCCATCGATGCGCTTTACAAGCTCGAGTCCGCTGCGCGCGCTGTACTTCGCGAATTCAGCCTGCTGCGTAGCTTTCAGGTCGGCGATAACGTCGGGCGAGGCGTAGTGGAAGCGCTGGGCGACAGCATCGGCGATGATCTCCGGCGAGGAGCGCAGCGTTTCACGGGGAATTCCACCTTCATATTCCAGGAAATGAAAGAGGCGGCGCTCGGCGCAGCCTGTGGCGACGTTCACGGCTCCCGCCTTGCGGTAGAGGTCGCCCATGGACTCGGCGAACTCCAGCGGCGAGGTGCGTGGAGCCCGGACCAGCGTGCGCAGCGGCCCGTTGCGGCGTCCGAAGCTGAAGACGAGCAGTGCCGCAACCGCGGCCAGTTGCCAGCCGAGAGCGGCGACGGGGGTTCCAGCGGCGGTGGCCCACAGGTCCCTGCGGGCTCCGTGGATGTATTCATCAAAAAGGATGAGACGGACGGGTTGCCCTGCGTCGCCCGGAGATCCGATGCCCGCGAGGAACAGCCTGAGATTGGCATCGTTTTTCAGGCCGCGGTTGCTGAGTGGCGCGGACGAGCTCCACCAGACGACTTCGCCTTTACCCACGGCGTAGTGAACGACCACCGCGTCGTCTCCGCAGCTTTGGTCGACACGGACGCTGGGATCATCCGAGTTCCAGCGAACTGGGATAGGTATGCCGATGCGCCCGGCGCGAGCGAGGGAGCTGAGTCCCTGAGGGGTGGTGTAGCAAAGACTCGTGTAGAGGTGGCCCGGCGCTGCAATGTGCGAATCGGGCAGCATCGCGGCGCTGATTGGGCCAGTGGCCAGGATTCGTCCTCCGCGTTTGAGGAAGTCGCTGATGCCAGCCTTTTCCTTTAGCAGATCGGAGGGATAGGCCTCGGCCAGAATGAGCGTCGTGTCCGGGGCATCGACTTGACTAAGATCGCGGGCGGGCCTGTCCCAGCGTTCGGTACGGTATCCCAGCTGAGCGAGCAGGAGCCATGCGGCCTTCGTGCCCTGGGCTCCGCTGTTGTCGGTACTGGGGGTGGGGTCATTGTCCTGGCGCGCTGGGGCGAAGAAGGCCCCGGCGATGATGATGGCAAGGACCACGAGAGTGACGCCGATGAGAATGCGGGTGTCGCCGGTGAGTTTCCTCTTCATGCGACTCTCAACTGCTCATGGAGTTCGAGAGCGTTCTCGTAGTCGCGCTGGGCCGCCGGATTCAGGCCATACCAGATGCGCTCGAAGACGCGTGTCTGCTCGCGCAAAAGGCTCCAGCGCGGCGAGCCCAGTTCGAGTAATGCAAGATACTCGCGCGGCGTGCGCGAGCGATTGGGAGTCCAGTAACGGCGGCCTTCCAGCATGACGATGGTCGCCCAATACAGGCAGTGGATGGCCTCGCGCCACTCGTGATGCGCGGCCCGCTCCTCGGCCTGAATGCGCCAGTTGCGGGAGACCTCTTCCCAGGCCTCCAACTGGCGGGCGGACTCGAGCCGCACGGCCAGCCGCTGGCGCTGGAACACGCGCATGGCCCACAAGGCAAGTCCGGCGAAAGCGACCGAAATCAGACCCCATTCGAGGAGAGGACCGATCCAGGGCGAGCGTTGCCCGAATTTGGCGACGTTGCCAAAGAGGCTGTCGAGCCACAAGAAGAAACGGGCGATCACGCGCTCCCAGATCGAGTGCTCTTCTACGGTCACAAATTCGGGATGGGCCAGGATGGTGTCGGTGCGTCTGCGGGCCTCGGCGAACTTGGATACTGATGGCTGGGCGGTTGCGTCCCGTAAGGCGTCCTCGAGCCGTTCCGCTGCCGCGCCGAGATTACCGTCGCGGTCTTGGGCTTTAGTATCCTGCGCCTGCTTCAGCGTTTTCCGGAGCCAGTCGTAGCGCCCCTCAAACTGGTTCACGTTGGCTCGTGAGCCGAGCGACTGCAGCGTAACCTGGTCGTCGCTCCCCACCTGATCGGGGTCACACGCCGGAGCGCTTGCCTGGCATTTCTGCACAAGCGTGCGCAGGCTTTCGAGGTGCGCTGTGTATTCGGCGAAAGTGGCCACCTTGAGAGCAAGCACGGGGACGGCCGTTAGTGCGGCCAATAGGAAGGCGAAGAGATGGAGCTTGCTTCGGCTCACAGATGCCATTCAGTTTAAGGCAATTTTGCAGGGTTTGTTGAGCCCGACTCTAGTTGGGACTGGAGCTTTCTTCCTCGGGGGGACGCAGGCCTTGTGCTGGCTCGGGCGCGAAGGCGGGTGCGGGTGGCAGTGCAGGCGCGATCGGTGTGGGCGCGATTTTCGTCATCATCCACTCAATGTCGAAGCCCTCACGGCGCACCCGCTCGTCGATGTAGAAGAGGCAGATGGCGATCGCGCCAAGTGGCCCGACGAGGGTTCCGGTGACAAAGCCGATCGCCAGGCTGATGGCGTGCGTGAAGAAGGCCTCAGAGCCGCGGGCGCGAATGGCGAAGTAGGCAAGGGGAGCCTGGATAGCTCCAATCACCAGGTAGAGCGCGAAAAGAAAGACGAACAGCAGAAAGATACGGAACTTGCGATCGACCAGGAGCAGCTTGCTACGTTTGATCGAGGCGCGAACCTTCAGCGATTCGACGACCGCCGCGGGCACTGCGAGCGAAACCCGGATATAGGCCCAGATCGCATACACCAGGGAAAAGAACGCCACGATATAGAGCAGGCCGGCGGTGAGATTCGCACTGGCTGATCCGCGTCTGGCGGCCTGGTATCCGATACCGATGGAGACAAGAATGACTGGCAGCCAGAACCCCGCCCAGACTTGCCGTAGCACGATGAGTGTATAGCGGAACCAGTGTCTGCCGGCGGTCTTATATGCAATCTTGATCGTCGCCGGTTCGCCAAGATAGACCGCCGAAACGGCCCATGTAGTCGCCGCCTGGGTAATTCCGTAAAGAACGAGTGAAAGGATGGAGGAAACCAATGCCAGGGCAAGCGAAATGGCCTGCGTTTTATAAAGGTTGATGCCGGTGTGGATCTGAACGCTTTGGTGGGCCGAATACCACAGGCGGAGAGACTGGGTTACGACGTTGACGCCGGCGGGTAGCATGGCGAGTCCGGCGAAAAGGGTGAAGCGTGAGCGGTAGAGCTGGAAGGTGCGGTCGAGGACCTCACCCGTCGAGAGAGGCCGCAGGTCGAAATGAGCCGGAGTGGCCGGTACCTGTGCACCGCTGTCGCTCCAACTGTTGCTGCTGGCCATGAAAATGTCGCTCTATGGGAGTTGCTCGACGATAGTAGCACGGATACAGAGAATTTCCCCAAAGCGAAGCAAAATCACGTAGCATCAATAGAGTGCCTGTGTGTTGAGTCGATCTTCCGCTCGTTTTCTTCCCGACCCAAGCGATTTTCGCGAAAGTTAGACCCAGGAGGGTCGTGGCGTTGACTTTTTCCGTCTATCTAAGAACAGAGTGGCGCGGTGAGAGCTGATTGACCGCAAGTTTCGCAGGCGTCAATTTTTCAAGCATTGAGGTAGTTTGATTGTCGCAAAACCGGTGTCTGGCGCTTGCGTCGCTAATTTTCGTTTCATTGTCGTGTGTGCGGGCGGCGCGAGCCCAGGCGGAGGACTTTCATCCCAGCATTCCCAACGTCATTTTCGCAGCGGCTAATCCATCCCCTGTAATCTCCGCTGCCGTTAGCCCGGCTACAGACCTTCCCGATGACCCATCCGCACCCTTGCAGCAGAGCCAGCCAACCGCGCCCCAGCCCGCCGACTCTTCCGCTCCGCCTGCCGCCAATCCCGGCCAGATATCCTCCGAGGATCAGCTCAAGCAGGAGGAACACCATCGTGTGCTGGGCGTGATGGCGGCCTTCAATACGACCACCAATCGCGACGCCCTGCCGCTGACCCCCGGCCAGAAATTCCAGTTGTTCTTCAAGAGCCAGACTGATCCCTGGCCCTTTGGATTGGCCGCTGTCATCGCGGGCTTCAACCAGGCGGAGAATACCCCTAAAGAATACGGACAGGGCATGCAGGGCTATGGCAAGCGACTGGGCGCCTCTTACACCGACTCCTTTATCGGCAACTTCTGGGGTAATGCTGTGCTGACTAGTTGGTGGCACGAAGATCCCCGTTATTTTCAGAAAGGCACGGGTACTTACACCCACCGCTTTCTCTGGGCTGCAACAGCCACCGTGTGGTGCAGGAGGGATAACGGAAGCTGGGGACCAAACTACGCCAACGTAGCCGGCAATCTGATTGGCGCGGCCATCGCCAACGTCTATTATCCGGCGTCGTATCGCACCGTCGGCGATACCATTACCCGCGGCCTGAGCGTCACCGCGCAGGGCATCATAGGCGCCGAGGTCATCGAGTTCTGGCCCGACATCGTCCGCCACTACGAGAAGAACCGCGCCGCCAAAATGGCGAACGGTGCCGCCCAGCAGGATGCCCAGGCCGCTCAGAAGGCCGCACAGCAGAATACCTCCACCCCGACTCCCGCAGGCGACCCGCCTAAGCAGCCATAGCAGCCCCGCTCCGACCCGTTGACGCAGTCATGCGTTAATCTTCAGTCTGGTATCGTTCTCGCCCGATCGCCATTTCTGACTCGCATGAAAATCCTTTTCCGCTCCCTGCTCCTGCTCTTTGCGTTGCTTCCGACCCTCGCCGCCCACGCCTCCAAAGTGGTCGTCTTCTCCGAGCCCGGATTCCCCGCTGCTGACTCCACCGCGCCCACAGAGCCCCAGCTGCAGGCCGCACTCCCCGGAGCCACCTTCGCTTCCGCCTCCCAGCTGCCCGCTGCGCTCGCCGATGCCGACCTGCTCGTCATGCCCTACGGATCGGCTTGGCCCGAAATGCAGTGGAAGCCGATCCTCGAATACCTCGACGGCGGTGGAAACCTGCTGGTGTTGGGTGGCAAGCCCTTCACGCGCGCGGCGTGGCGCGACGGTGCGGGCTGGCATCTGCGTGCACCCAGCGTGGCGGAATCTCTCGAACTCTTTATTCACGATTACCAGGAGACGCCAGGCTCTGACGGCCTGAGGTTCGAGGCCAACTCTGACGTGCTGCCAGCGTTGCCGGAGTTTTCCTGGAAGCTTGCATACAGCCCGGTACTGCGGTTGTCGGTGGTGCAGAAATACAATCGCGACGGCTCGACTGGCGAGCAGGACGCCGACCTCACGACACTGGCTTGGGGCACCCGGAACGGTCATAAGCTGGCGGCGCCTGTATTCGAGATCGATCACAACCGGTTCCGCTTCGTTGGCGGACGGTGGATTTTTGCCACCTGTGATCCGGGCGACGGATTCTTCGGGAACGCTAAGTTGTTGGCCGGGCTGGCGGAGCTCGCGACTCGCAAGGCCGACCGTTTCACCTTTCGCCCGCATGTGCCTTTGTTTTTGCCCGGCGAGCCGCTCGGCTTTGCCTTTGAACCAGCCGGTTCGGGATGGCCTGGCGGTGACCAGCTGCGCATCCGCGTGACGGCGGAACAGGGCAGCACGCCTCTTGACCTGACGCTTCCAGCAGATACGAGCCAGCCGCTTGTTTTGCCTGCGGCAGCGGCCTCGGGGCGCGGGCTGCACTCCGTTGAAGCGACATTGCTGCGCAATGGCAAGCCGTTGCGAGTGTATCGCTCCGGTTTCTGGATGCGCGACTGGCAGTATTTGATCAGCGGGCCGAAGCTGACCGTGGGCACGGATTATTTCGACCTCGACGGCAAGCCGCTGCCGGTCGTCGGCACAACCTATATGTCGAGCGATGTAGCCCGTCTCTACCTCTCCAAGCCCAATGCCTGGGTGTGGGATCAGGACATGGCGCAGATTCACGGCGAGGGTCTGAACATGATCCGCAGCGGTCTGTGGAGCGGATGGGACCCGCTGCTGGCACCGGATGGCGAGATGAGCGAGGACGCGCTGCGCACCATTGAGGCGTTTCTGATGTGCGCACGGCATAATCATCTGCCCGTCCAGTTCAATCTCTTCGCCTTCCTGCCCGAAAACCTCGGCGGCGTGAATGCCTATCTGGATCCTGTCGCGTGGCAGGCGCAGTCGCGATACGTGAGTTCGATCGCCGGGCGCTTTCACTCGGTGCCGTTCCTCGCCTGGGACCTGATCAACGAGCCCAGCGCGAACACCAATCTCTGGAAGACTCAGCCGGCCGGAGATCCATTCGAGCAGACGGCTTGGCGCAAGTGGCTTGCCGCGCGCTATCCCGACCAGGCGGCGCTGCTCGATGCATGGGCCGAGCCGTCGTTCGGGATCGGAAGGAATCTGCAGCTCAAACCGACGACCGCGTCTCCGGACATGGCGGCGCAGGACCCGTTCGCGCTTCCCGAGGCAGGAGCGTTCGGCTTCGATGCGGTGCGCTCGGGATACAACCCGCTCAAGGTGTACGACTACTTCCTGTTCACGCAATCTATTTTCGTCGACTGGGTGAAGCGGACGCGCGAGGTGATTCGCGCGCAGGGTTCGACCCAGCTAATTACGGTGGGACAGGACGAGGGTGGAGTCTCCGGACGCCTGTCACCCGCCTTCTACTCGCCGTTGCTCGACTTTACGGCGGAGCACACATGGTGGGATTTTGACGGCATTCTCTGGGCGTCCCTCGCGGCGAAGTTTCCGGGTAAGCCAATGCTGATTCAGGAAACCGGCGAGCAGCGGCGGCTCATGCAGGATGATCATCTGCGGCTGAGCGCACAGGAAGAAAGCTGGCAGCTCGAGCGCAAGATCTCCATTGCCTTCGCGCAGGGTGCAGGAGCTCTCGAGTGGGTTTGGAACGTGAACAGCTACATGTCGAACGATAACGAGATTACGATTGGAGCCGTGCGTCCGGACGGTACGGAGAAGCCCGAAGCTGAGGTTCTGAGTGCGTTTGCGGCCTTTGCCGCGAAGAGCCCGGCGAGCTTCACCCATATCGCAGCTCCGCAGGTGGCCATGGTGACCTCGCAGGCACTGCTCTACAGCGGCATGTATGAGTTGGCACTTGACACGCAGAAGCGCGCGCTGCGGGCACTGGCTTATTACGATCACACGCCCTTTCGCTTTGTCGCCGAAAACCGCCTTGCCGACCTTGGATCGCCGAAGCTGGTGGTTTTGCCGGCTTCGCAAGCGCTAGGCGACGAAGCTTGGACCGCTCTCATGAAATACGTCGAGAACGGAGGCACGCTTCTCGTCAGCGGCCCCGTCCAGCGCAACGAGCACTGGCAGTTTGTCGATCGGCTGGCGCCGTTAGGGGTCAAAGCGCGTGTCGAGACGCTGGCCGTGCGCCAATCGGAACTCAAACTTGGAGACGAGCCGCCGATTCAGGTGAGCTTCCCGACGCTCGTGCAGCAGTTGCCGATCGAGGTGATGCGTTTTGACAATGGCAAATCCGTCGAGGCGATCACGCACGGGTCGGGGCACATTCTCTGGGCTCAGGACCCAGTGGAATTTTCCGAAGACTACGAACCAACGGCAGCGCTGTATCGCTATGCCTTGAAATTTGCGGGAGTCGCACCGGGGCTCAGGGAAATTGCTCCGCTTTCGCCTGCGGTGCTCGCGTTTCCGACGGTGCTCGACGACGCTGTGCTCTACAGCTTCTCCAACGAGTCTCTGGACGATCAGCCGGTGAACATCGAGGACGCAATAACGCATGCGCCTCTGCACTTTACGCTGCCGGCACAACGGGGCGCTGCAATTCTGCTACGCAAGAGCGATGGTGCCGTGCTGGCAGCGTACGGGGCGGCGTCTTACAAATGACACCCCTGGAGTCTCCCTTTGCGCAGCGAATCGCTTCGCGCAAAAAAATAACCCTGATCGCTTTCGGGATCAGGGCCAGGAGGTGTTTATATGCAAGAGACAAATACAGATTAGGTTGAGAACTGGTTCGTGTCTTGAGACAGATGGACGGTTTTTGTCTCCACCCTTCGGTCGAGTGTCCCGTGACTGACTCTGGGAAGCCATCCCACAAAGTGATCGTCGAAACAGGGAAATGCCCGGTGGAACAATGAAATCAAACGTCCTACAATGCGGCATGTCCCTTCGCAGTCTTCTGCTAGGTTTTGCATTTCTCGGTTCTGTCGTTGTTCAGGCCCAGGTCGCGCCGGCCCAGAAAGACTGTGACATAACCGACCTCCAGATTTGCGCTCTCCACGTCCTCCAGGACGAAGCCCGTATTGTCACCAGCCCGCTGCGCATTCGGGGTGAAGATTGGCTGTGGGTGGTTCCCTTTGCCGCCGGAACGGGCTATACCCTCACCCAGGACGCAGGCATCATGCAGGATCTGGGGCAAGATCCGGGCCGGGAAAAGGACTTCAACACCGTCTCGAACGTCCTGGGTATCTACGCACCGGTAGGCTATTCCGTGGTCGGCTATATTGCAGGTTCAGTCAGGCACGACGATCATCTGCGCGAAACCAGCGTTCTGGCTGCCGAGGCCGAAGTCGACGCGCTCATCCTCAATACCGGCCTGCAATACGCAACCAATCGCCAGGATCCGAAACAGGGCAGCCAGACGGGAAAATTCTGGCCTAATGGACTCAAGGGCTGGCCAAACGGCACCTCCATGCCCTCCGAACACGCGATCAACGTATGGTCCTTCGCGCACGTCGTTGCGGGCGAGTACCCGGCATGGCGAACCAAACTCATCGTCTACTCCATGGCGACGACGGTGTCTTTCTCCCGCGTCCTCGCACGCCAGCACTTCCCGTCTGACGTGATCGTCGGAAGCACCTTCGGCTATTTAATCGGAGGGCTAGTCATCCACCAGCGTGCTGCCGGCATGGGCGGCTTGTCGTTTTCCTCTATCCGCACCCCAAATGGTAAAGGATTCCAAATCTCCTACGACTTCAATCGACACGACGGAGACTGATCAGGGTCCGGAGAAGCAATGGGACTGCGAAAATCGACATGGCGGGCCGCAGGTGGGCTGATCGTTCTCATGGTGCTCGTGCTGGGAATGGTCTGGGCTTACTGGCGGCAACGCAGTGGCGATATCGCTGATGGCGAGACGCATGCCTCGCTCAGCATTCGCAGTTCGAGTTTTGCCGATGGCGGCAACATCCCGAAAAGACTGACCTGTGACGGGGCCGGTCTGTCTCCGGAACTTCAGTGGTCGTCGCCGCCGGCTGGCACTAGAAGCCTTGTCCTCGTGATGGATGATCCCGCCTTCGGGTTCGTCCACTGGGTCTTGTACAACATTCCCGCCGGCACCCGCGAGTTCGCCGAAGGCGCATCGACGCAAGGAGAACTGCCTCACGGGGCAAGCGAGGGTATCAACGACACGGACAAGAACGGATACTTCGGCCCATGCCCGCCGGGAAAGAGCCAGCACCGCTATGTGATTCGCCTGTATGCGCTGGACGCCACCCTCGATCTTCCATCCGGAAAGACAAAGAAGGAATTAGCGGCCGCTGTGAAAGGGCGCGTGCTCGCCGAGGGGCAACTGACTGGATTTTATGGCCGTGGGAGCGAGTAAGTCCGGAAGCGCGCTTTACCCAAAACCCCGCGTGTCAACCCTTCATTGCCGTAGTGCACTTCCAAGTCGCTCATTTCAAAGCGTAAGTGGCAGGAGAGGTTTGGCGGATCATTTCGCTTAAATTGATACACTGGAGGAAAGAAACCAAAACTCGGGCCGCACAATCCCAGCCGTTGCATTGGCAGCTAAGTTATTTATTTTCTATTAAGTAAATTTAAGTAATGTATTTTCTATTAGATAGGCAATACGTGTCCGTTAACTCCTTTGAAATGAAGTAGAGGCGACAGTAAGGGGAGGGGGGCACTATGGGTCGTGGAGGGAGTAACATTACTCGCGAACCTCTTCCGAAAGGAAAAACCCGCCTCATGCCCGACCAGCCCCAGACTTATGCCAATCACGGACGCCTTCACCCCCTCTTCCACCTGGTAGTATTGCCGCTTCTCTTCATCAATCTGATTGTCAGTATTGTCTGGCTGGTTCACGTCACGGGGGTCGGCCCCGCCTGGGACCTTGTGCTGGCATGCATGGACCTGGTCCTGGCGGTCGTCTTCATCATCCTGGCGACGCTGATGCGCATGTATCCCATGAAGGTGCAGGACCGAGTCATTCGGCTGGAGGAACGTCTGCGCCTTTATGCCCTGTTGCCCGAATCCAAGCGCAATCGGATTCCCGAACTCACCGAGGATCAGCTGATCGGACTTCGCTTTGCTCCCGACGAGGAGCTTCCCGCCTTGGCGGAAAAGGCATGGACCGAGAAGCTGACCCGGAAGGACATCAAGAAGGCCATCAACCGCTGGCGTCCAGATCACTGGCGGGTCTGACCTTTCAGGCCTGCTTGGCCACCAGCTCGGACCAGCGGGAGTACAGGGCGTCGACCGCCTCCTGCGCCTTCTCGTGTTCGGCAAGCGCGGCCTGAAGACGGGGGGCATCGGTCGCAACCGCCGGGTCTTCGAGCCCGGCGTGGGCCCTGCTCAGAAGCTCTTCGGCTTCTGTGACGCGATCTTCAATGGTCGCGAACTCGCGGGCCTCCAAATAAGACAGCTTTCTTTTCGACGTGGATATCGAGGCAGATGCAGCCGGTTCCGGCGTTCGCGTCTGCTTTTTGGCCTGTTCCTGTTCGGCGAGCCAGATTTCCCACTGTGCGTAATCGGCGAAGGAGGCTGCGTTGCCCTCGCCGTCCAGCCCAACGACGATGTTGGCGATGCGGTCGAGCATATAGCGGTCGTGGGTGACCAGAACGAGCGAACTCGGATATTCGAGCAGCGTCTCCTCCAGAATCTCCAGCGTGGGGATGTCGAGGTCATTGGTAGGCTCGTCGAGCAGAAGCACATCGGCGGGCTGCAGCATGAGTTGCGCGATGAGCACGCGGGCCCGCTCTCCTCCGGAGAGGCGCGAAACCGGCTGGTTGAGCTGCTCACCGGTGAATAGGAAGCGGGCGGCCCATGAGGCCACGTGGATCACGCGATCCTGGTAGACGATGGAGTCGCTGTCCGGCGCGAGAGCGCGACGGAGCGTCTGGTCGCCGTCGAGCTGACGATTCTGCTCGAAATAGGTAACGCGCAACTGGTTGGCGCGCTTGATAGTGCCGGACGTGGATTCAACCTCTCCCGTAAGCAAGCGAAGGAGCGTCGTCTTGCCGCTGCCGTTAGGGCCGACCAGTCCCACGCGCATCCCGGCAGTCAGGTGAAACTTGAGATGGTCGAACAGGATTTTGTTATCGAGTGAGAAGCTGAGGTCTTCGAGCTCGATGAGCCGCTTGGTCTGGCGGCCGGTCGCCGTGAAGTCCAACCCCGCGCTCGCCGTGCGGCTGCGAGTGTTGAGGTCGGTGAGCTCACCAATCAGTTTGTTTGCGTTGTCGATACGGGCTTTGGATTTGGTAGTCCGGGCTTTGGGTCCGCGGCGAAGCCATTCTTTTTCGACCCGGACACGGTTTTCAAGGGCGTCCTGATGGCGCGCCTGGGCGTGAAGGAATTGTTCTTTCACCTCAAGGAACTCGCTGTAATTGCCCTTGGTGCGAAGCATCCCGGAAGGATACGCACGATTCAACTCGGCCATCTGCGTCGCAACGTTCTCGAGGAAGTAGCGGTCGTGGCTGATGACGACAGAAGCGAAGGATGCGTTCGCGAGCAGTTCTTCCAGCCACTCGATGCCGGCGACGTCGAGATGATTGGTGGGCTCGTCGAGCAGCAACAGATCGGGATTCTGGACGAGCGCTTCGGCGATGGCGAGGCGTTTGCGCCAACCTCCGGAAAATGTAGCCGCTACAGTTGCGAAATCGTTGATACCAGTCATGCCGAGAGTGGTCCGCAGGCGCGATTCCCATTCTCCCTCGGGAACGCGAGTGCGCTTGAGCGCGGCTTCCACGATGGACCGGACGGTGGCGTCTTCAGGAAAGACAGAATCCTGCTCGACATAAGCCATGCGCAGATTTTTGCGCGGAGTGATCTCGCCTGCGTCGGGATCGATTTCACCCGAGAGCATCTTGAGCAATGTGGATTTGCCGCTGCCGTTCGGACCGATCAATCCAATACGATCACCGTCATTGACGGTGAAAGAGACATCACGAAAGAGCGTGGTAGCGCCAAACGTCTTGGTTACGGATTGCGCGTTGAGCTGTAGCGCCAACTGATTCTCCTGCTAGCGGGCGGCGCTGGTGGCGTTCATGTATTCCTCGTAAGGCCCCTTGAAATCTTCGATGGCGCCCTGGTCGAAGTGCCAGATGCGCGTCGCAACTTCGTCGATCAGGTCGTGATCGTGGGTGACGAGCAGTACCGTGCCTTCATACCTCTGAAGCGAGATGTTGAGGGCGTTGATGGACTCGAGGTCGAGATGGTTCGTCGGCTCGTCGAAGATCAGGATATTCGGCTTCTGCAGCATCAGCTTGCAGAAGAGCAGTCGCGCGGTTTCTCCGCCGGAGAGGGCTTCGGTGGGCTTGAGACCCTCTTCGCCACGGAAGAGCATCTGCCCGAGAATGCCACGGATCTCTTCCTTTGTGACTTTCGGGTCCCATTGATGGAGCCAGTCGGAGACAGTGAGACCGTGCTCGATCATGCCGGTGTGGTCCTGGGGGAAGTAGCCGATTTGCGCTTCGTGACCCCACTTGATGTTGCCGGTGTCGAGAGTGAAGTCTTTTTCAGCGAGATCCGGCGAGGTCGAAAGCAAAGATTTGATCAGCGTAGTTTTGCCCAGGCCGTTGCGGCCCATCAGCGCGATCTTCTCTCCACGCATGACGTTCGCGCTAAAGTCCGAGATGATGGTCTGGTCGCCGTAGCTCTTCTGAATGCCTTCGAACTCAAGCGCCGTTTTGCCGGAGGGGCGAAGGATATCGAAACGAATGTAAGGGCGCTGGATGTTGGAACGCGCGAGCTCGGTAGTTTGCAGACGCTCGACTTCCTTCTTACGACTGGTGACCTGGCTGGAGCGCGTGCCGGCGGCGAAGCGCGCGATGAATTCGTTCAACTGAGCGATCTTCTTTTCGCGTTGCTCGTTCTGCGATTCGAGACGTGAGCGAATTTGTGTTTTCGCCACCACCATGTCGTCGTAGCCGCCGGTGTAGGTGATGATGGTCTCGTAGTCGATGTCAGCCGTGTGGGTGGTGACGCTGTTGAGGAAGTGCCGGTCGTGCGAAATCGTAATGAGCGTGCCTTCGAACCTGACCAGGAAATCCTGGAGCCAGTGGATCGAATCGAGATCGAGGTAGTTGGTGGGCTCGTCTAACAGAAGGGCCTGGGGATTTCCGAAGAGCGCCTGTGCTAGCAGGACTCGAACTTTCTGGCCGCCCTGAAGTTCGCTCATCTTGCGCTCGTGGAATTCGTCGGGAATATCGAGGCCCTGGAGCAGTACGGCGGCATCGCTCTCAGCGGTGTAGCCGTCTTCTTCACCGACAATGCCTTCCAATTCGCCCAAACGCATACCGTCGTCGTCCGTAAGCTCAGCCTTGGAGTAGATAGCGTCGCGCTCTTCGAGTGCGGCCCACAGACCCTTGTTGCCCATGATGACCGCGTCGATCACCCGATAGGCGTCGAAGGCGTACTGATCCTGGCGCAGGATGCCGATCTTCTTAGGGCGGACGACATTGCCCTTCTGCGCATCGATCTCACCCGTGAGGACCTTCATGAATGTTGATTTGCCGGAGCCGTTTGGTCCAGTGAGTCCGTAGCGGCGGCCGTTGATGAACGTGATAGTGACGTCATCGAAGAGGATCTTGGCGCCGTAGCGCATGCTGACATTGCTGACTGAAATCATTTCGGTTCCGGTTGAATTATGTGGCTACAGTGGTCCGCGCGAACGCCTGGGAGGCGCGATACGAAAAGACTAAGACTGTGACCGTCACTCTATTCTACAAGGAAGAGCAGGAGATTTTCTTTAAAAGAGATGCGTGATGAGCTGATTCGTCGCCAGAGCGCCGAGATAGGCGAGCACGCTCATGTAAGCGAATTGCAGCGCCGGCCACCTCCAGCTATTCGTTTCGCGCCGAACAATCGCCAGCGTGGAAGTGCACTGCATGGCAAAGGCAAAGAAGACGACGAGGGCCATGGCGCCGCCGAGCGTCAGGTCGTGTCGAAGCGCAGCCTGCAGGCTGAGCGACTGGGTAGCCGGATCGGCTCCGTAGAGCGTGCCCAGAGTTCCGACAATCACCTCGCGAGCAATGATGGAACTGAGGAGACCGATGCCGATTTTCCAGTTGAAGCCGAGAGGGCGGATGACGGGTTCGATCCACTGGCCGACATGGCCGATAAAGCTTTCCGGCAGCGTTGAGTGGAAAGGCACGTGGCTAAGTATCCAGAGCACGACGGTGACGCAGAGAATGATCGTTCCCGCCTGCTTGAGAAAGACCTTGCCGCGATCGACAACGCGCAGGCCGAGTGAGCGCAGCGTGGGCAGGCGGTACTGGGGCAGTTCCAGAATGAAGGGCGCGGAGGCAGCCTTGAGGATCGACGACTTCAGCAGGCGCGCCGTGCCCAGCGCAGCCAGGAAGCCGAGTAAATAGAGCGAGAGCATGACCGCGGCGCGCAGGCCAAAGAATTCGCCGATGATGGGCTTATTCGGAATGAAAGCCGCGATCATGAGCAAATAGATGGGCAGGCGCGCGGAGCACGTCATAAAAGGCGCGACCAGGATGGTGGCAAAGCGGTCGCGCTTGTTCTCAATGGTGCGCGTGGCCATAATGGCCGGAACCGCACAGGCATAGGCGGATAAAAGCGGGATGAAGGCCTTGCCGTTGAGCCCGATGGAGCGCATGACGCGATCGGCGATGAGCGCGGCGCGGGCCAGGTAGCCCGAATCTTCGAGAACTCCGATGAAAAGGAAGAGCAGCAGGATTTGCGGCAGGAAGACGAGGACCGAAGCCACGCCTTTCCAGATCCCGTCGATGAGCAGGGACTCGAACCAGCCATTGCCGAGAAAGGTTCCGATCCTGGCTCCGGCAGAGTTGAGGAAGTCGCCAAAAGTATTGCTGAGCGGCTGGCCGATCGAAAACACGACCTGGAAGACACTGATGACGACGGCCAGAAAAAGGAGCGGTCCAGCAATCCGGTGCAGCAGGACGCGGTCGAGCTTGCGAGTCCACTCAGAGGACAGCGGAGCCTTGTACTTGGTGCGGGTGCTGATGCCCGTGGCCCACTGCCGATACGAACGGGCATTGCCGACGACAGGCAGCTCCAGTTTTGACGTGGAGCGCGGCTGAACTACTTCACTCTTGCGGTCCAGGAAATGCGTAATTGAGTCCAGACCCGTTCCGCGGGAGGCGCTGATCTTCGCGACCGGGACACCAAGTTCCTGGGCCAGAGCGAGAGTGTTGACTTCGCCGCCCCGGGACTCCATAAGATCGCTCATGTTGAGCAGGAGCAGGGTGGGCAAGCCGAGAGACAGGACCGGCGCTGCGAGGGTTAGCTGACGGCGCAGGTGCAGGGAATCGAGAACAAGCAGGACGGCGTCAGGAGCGGGGGTTCCCGGCATATCGCCGTGGAGTACATCGACGGCGACACGTGCATCTTCAGAATAGGAGTCCAGGCTGTAGATGCCGGGGAGATCGATCAGGACCAGATCGCCGCGGCCGATACCGCTGAGCTTGCCGAAATGTTGTTCGACGGTGACTCCGGGGTAGTTGGCGACCTTCTGACGAAGGCCCGTGAGCCGATTGAAGAGTGTCGACTTGCCCGAGTTAGGGGGCCCGATCAGCGCGACAGTGCGGATCTTGCCTGGAATGCGAGGCTCAACCTTGATGTCAATAGTATCGGTGGTGCAGCAATCGCTCATCAGAGGTCTTCCTCAACTGTACGAACGCGGATAGAACGGGCCGTTTCGCGTCGCAAAGCGATTTCAAAACCATCGATGTAGTAGACGGTTGGATCGCCTGCCGGTGCCCGACGTATGACGACGATTCGCGCTTCGGGAACTATGCCCATGTGCATGAGGTGATGTCCTACCTCGTCCGGAAGGTCCAGGGCCTCGATGACCGCCATTTTCCCGATGCCTAGTTCACTGAGCGCGTTCAACTTTGTCCAGCCATGGAACCCGTCTTTCATAATAACGCAATTACGACCAATTCGCTCGTAGTTTAAGGAAAGTCTAGAATCCTGCCATGACGCTCGATGATTTTCGCGCGAGTTTGGACGCACAGGTGCCGCCTGGTGCGGTTTCTCCACTTCTGGCGGCGCTATGGTGGGATGCCAAGGGAAACTGGGTGCGCGCTCATGAGATTGCTCAGGACGTGGAGTCGTCGGATGGGGCTTGGGTGCATGCCTATTTGCACCGTAGGGAAGGCGACGAAGGGAATGCTGGATACTGGTATCGGCGCGCGCGAAGGCCTCACTCGCGGGACTCGCTTGACGCGGAGTGGGAGGAAATTGTCAGCGAGTTGCTGCTACACACTTAGTCCGGTCAGAGCGGCGGTTGTCCGATTATGGACAGCAGTTTTCCGAGGACGGACATCGCCCAAGCCGGACTTGCCCATTCATCGCAAGCAGATAGAGCACTTTGGGCGCAATTGAGATTGGGCAGCGGCTTGCTCCAGAGCTACTGGGTTTCTTTCAGGTGGAGGAGTCGGAATGCTGGAAGATCTGAAGTTTGCGTTGCGGCAGCTGAGGAAGTCGCCGGGCTTTGCTGTTACAGCGATCTTAACCCTGGCACTTGGGATTGGCGCCAACACCGCGATTTTTTCCCTGCTCGATCAAGCCCTTCTGCGGTCCCTTCCAGTGCGCGATCCACAACAACTGGTGCTGCTTGAGGCGACGCCGTTCGAGGTTTGGAATGGAAGTACATCAATCAATGGGGGCGACGAAACCGCATATTTCTCGTATCCGATGTACAAGGACCTGCGTGACCAGAACAAGGTGTTCGATGGCTTGATTGCGATGGTGCAGGCGCAGGCGGGCGTGGAGTGGCGTGAGCAGTCGGCGCTGGTGAATACGGAGCTGGTGAGCGGCAATTACTTCGATGTACTGGGTGTGCGCCCGGCAGTAGGGCGGCTGTTGGTGCAGCAGGATGATGTCGTAAAGAGCGGCAATCCAATAGCGGTACTCAGCTTTCACTACTGGAAGACACACATGGGCGCTGACCCGCATGTGGTGGGGAAGACGATCGCCGTCAACGGCAATCCTTTTCGAATTGTCGGCGTTTCTCAGCCGGGATTCGATAGCGCAATCTGGGGATCGCCCGCGGACCTGTTTGTTCCGATGACGATGAAGCCGGTGGTGGTTCCGAATAATGACGATCTGGACCGGCACGACTCGCGCTGGCTGAATATTCTCGGGCGGCTGAAGCCGGATGTGACGCGCGCTCAGGCGCAGGCGGCGATGTCTCCGCTTTGGCATGCACTGCGCACCGCCGAACTGCCGTTGTTCAAGAACAATTCAAAACGGTTCGTAGATGGTTTTGTCACCAAAGGCCAGCTACAGGTGGTGAATGGGGCGCGGGGATTCTCGTACTCCCGCAACGACCTGCGGATGCCGCTGCTGTTGGTAATGGGCATGGTGGTCCTGGTGGTGCTGATCGCCGCGGTGAACGTCGCGAGCCTGGTGCTGGTTCGGTCGGCTGGGCGTGTGCGCGAGTTCTCGATGCGCTATGCGCTGGGCGCGAAGCGCGGTCGGGTGGTCAGGCAATTGCTGATCGAAGGTCTGGTGCTCGGGGTGTTGGGAGGAGCGGCTGGCCTGTTGCTGGTTCCAGTAGCGACGCACTTCCTGGTTAGCCGGATGACGAGCGGTGAGGGGCAGCCGCCGTGCTCAACAAGCATCGATGGGCGCATTCTTGCGTTCAACTTCGCGGTGGCGATAGGAGTGAGCCTGCTGTTCGCACTGGCTCCCGCATTGCAATTGTGGAAACCGGACCTGGTGAGCCAGATGAAGGAACAGAGCGCGGCAAGCACTGGAGGACGGCTGACCTTCCGGCGCGTCACGGTTGCCTTGCAGATCGGGTTGAGCCTGCTGCTGCTGGTGTGTTCCGGTCTGTTCGTGCGGACGCTTCATAACTTGAGGAACGTGAATGTGGGATTCGCAACGGATCACCTGATCACCTTTGGCCTTGAGCCAAACCTTGCCGGGTACAGCAAGGATACGGTCCTGCCCGTACAAAAGCGGGTGCTGGAAAGCTTGGCCGCGCTGCCGGGTGTGGCGGATGTGGGCGCAACGGATGATCCGGAATTGGCGGACAACGGTGAGAGCGGAAACATCAGCGTGCAGGGCTACACGGCGGCCGAGGAAGAGGACATGAACGCCGAGAGGCCATATGTCACCCCGGATTACTTTGCGGTGCTGAAGGCTCCTTTGCTGGCGGGACGCACATTCACGGATGCCGACGATGCAATGCATCCTGCGGTAGCCGTAGTGAATGAGACGCTGGCCAAGCGCTTCTTCGGAAGTCCGCAGAATGCGCTTGGCCGAAGGCTGGCGCATGGCGCTGGGAACAAAACGAAGTACGACATCGAAATAGTGGGCGTCGTGCGCGACTATGTCCACCGCGGTATGCGCGGCAAGGTGAAGATGACGGTGTATCATCCCGTTGCGCAAAATTCCAATCCGGCGGGGTTGCACTACTACGTGCGAACGTGGGGCGCGCCGGACACGGCGATGCGCACGATCCGGAATACGATCCAGCAGATCGATTCGAAGCTGGTGATCGATGGGTTGAGCACGATGGATGCCGAGATCGACCAGAACATCAACGATGAGCGGGTGATCGCGCTGCTTGCGGTGAGCTTTGGCGTGCTGGCGACGTTGCTGGCTGGGATCGGCCTCTACGGTGTGCTCGCTTATGCCACGGCGCAGCGGACACGGGAGATTGGCGTCCGCATGGCTCTCGGATCCGACAGGAGAGGTATCGTTACGCTGGTCCTGAAGGATGTGTTGAAACTTGCGGGAATCAGCATCGCGGTCGCGGTTCCGGTCGCAGTGGCAGCCACGAGGGTGCTGAAGAGCCAGCTTTTTGGCGTGTCCAATGCTGATCCAATCGTGCTCGTCTCAGCAACGGTATTAGTTGCGATAGTCGCGATGATTGCGGCGGCGTTGCCGGCGAGACGGGCAGCGAGCGTGGAACCGATGCATGCACTGCGTACCGAGTAAGGCAGAAGGCACAGAGGTAAAGCAAATGCGTGGCGATCTGAGATACGCGTTACGGCAGTTGAGAAAGTCGCCCGGCTTCGCGGCGACGGCAATTCTGACGCTGGCAATCGGCATTGGCGCCAATGCGTTGGTGTTCAGCGTACTGAATGCGCTGGTGCTGAATCCGCTGCCGCTGCTGCACGGCGATCGCCTTGTGTTTCTGCAGCGCACGCCGCCGGATTCGCCCACGCAGTCTTATCCGGATTATCGCGACATGCGCGACCAGACCTCTGCCTTGTCGGGTCTGGCGGCCTATCGGCTAAATTCGGCCGGACTGGATACGGGCAAGAATCCCGCGAGGATCTGGTTTTATGAAGCCTCGGGAAATTACTTCGATGTTGCCGGCGTTCAGCCCTACCTGGGGCGCTTTTTCCATAGTGCGGACGAGCATGGCCCCAACTCCGCTCCTTATGTGGTTCTGAGCTACGGGTACTGGCAGAGCCAGTTTGGCGCCGATCCGCGGATCGTGGGCAAAACCGTTCAGATCAACAAGCATCCGTTCAACGTGATCGGTGTTGCTCCAGAGACCTTTCGCGGCACTGAGCTCTTTTTCTCTCCCGCCCTCTGGGTTCCCATGGTGAACGAAAACCAGATCGATGGCTGGAATTATCTGGAGGAGCGCGGCGACCACACTCTATTCGTAATCGGCAGGATGAAGCCCGGGGTGAACGTCGCGGCTGCGGAGTCGGACCTGAACGTCATCGCGAATCATCTCGCGGCACAATATCCGCAGACGAACCAGGGCTTGCAGCTGCGGCTCGTGCGTCCGGGACTGTTGGGCGATGCGCTGGGGCGTCCGGTGCGCGCATTTCTGGGTGGAGTCATGCTGCTGGCAGCTTTGATTCTGCTGGCAACCTGCGCGAATCTCGGCAGCCTGTTCGCAGCGCGGGCGGCGGATCGTTCGCGCGAAATGGCGATCCGCATGGCGCTGGGATCGACGCGGCAGCGCATTCTGCGCCAGCTGTTGAGCGAGGCCGCGATTTTGTCACTCGCCGGCGGCGTTCTGGGAGTACAGGCTGCGGCGATGCTTCTTCGCTGGCTGAGTGGCTGGCAGGTGATACCGAATTCGCCGATTCAGGTGCCGGTGAATCCCGATGCAACTACCTATATAGTTGCTCTCCTGCTTGCGATTGTGAGCGGCGTCTTATTCGGCATCACGCCCATCCGTCAGGTATTTCGCGCCGATGCCTATCAGCTGGTGAAAGCAGGAACGAGCGCGGCGCGAGTCTGGCGCAGGCTCACGCTGCGGGATGCGCTGCTGGTCGTGCAGATCGCGGTATGCGCGGTGCTCGTGACGTCGTCGCTCGTCGCGGTCCGCGGCCTCGTGCGGTCGCTGCACAGCAATTTCGGATTCTCGCCCGAAGGCGCAATGCTGGCCAAATTCGATCTGAAGAGTGCAGGGTACAGCGAAGCGAATGCGGAGCGGTTCCAGCGCGAGGCGCTCGAGTCGGTCCAGCGGATCCCGGGCGTGCACGCTGCGGGATACATCAATAATGTTCCGCTGAGCGTCAGTTATTCGGACACGCTTGTGTATGCGAACGGCACTACCGATTTCCGGCCTCTGAATTCGGTCGCCGATGCGATGTACTACAAAGTTTCTCCCGGCTATTTCGGCGCGGCGGGGACAACGCTGCTGGCCGGGCGCGATTTTACCTGGCACGACGATGCAAAGAGTCCCAAATTGGCCGTCGTGAACGAAACATTCGCGCACAAGGTCTTCGGTTCGGTCGGCAATGCCATCGGCGGGCATTTCCTGAAGGGCGACAAGAGTCAGATTGAGGTGGTCGGCGTGGTGCAGGATGGAAAGTACCGCTCGCTGACCGAAGAGCAGCAGCCGGCGATGTTTTTTCCGTTCCAGCAGAACACCGACACGTATACCACGCTGGTAGTCCGGGCCAACCGTAGCGCACCACAGCTTGCCACCGCGCTGCAGAAGACGCTGGCCGGACTTGACCCCGGATTGCCGGTCCTGATCGAAACATGGCCTGCGGCACTGGACACCGCGCTTTTTGCGGCCCGCGCGGCGACGGTTGCACTCGGAGTAATGGGAATGCTCGGGGCGATGCTGGCCGTGACGGGCGTCTTCGGCATGGCCTCCTATACCGTGAGCAAGCGCATGCGGGAACTGGGCATACGCGTTGCTCTTGGAGCGCGACGCAAGGAGGTTTTGCAGGCCGCGCTGGGGCGATCGGTGAAATTGCTCTGCGCAGGGTCGATTGCAGGTTTGTTGCTGGGGATGGCGGCCAGCAAAGTGCTCGAGTCCGTGGTTTATGAGGCAACGCCGCGCGATCCGCTGGTGATATGCGGCGTGATCATTGCGATGGTGCTGCTGGGAACAATCGCCGCATGGCTCCCGGCCAGACGGGCGGCCGGCATCGATCCCGCGATTTTGTTGCGCGAGGAGTGAAAGACGGTGAACGGAATTAGTCACTGTGAAAGTGAAAAATATGCTCAATGATTTGAAATATGCGCTGCGGCAGTTGCGAAAGACGCCTGGGTTCACACTGACGGCAGTGTTAACGCTGGCGATCGGGATCGGCGGCGTGACGGCGGTCTTCTCGGTGGTGGAAGCGGTGCTGCTCAGGCCGCTGCCTTATAGAGATTCTGCCAAGCTGTTTGCCCTGCACGAACGTGTGGAACACCTGATGGACGGTGATGCGAATCTTTCGGCTCCTGATGTGTTGACCTTCGAGCAAGAGAGCAAAGCGTTCACTGGCGTGGGCGGCTTTATCAGCGCGTCCTATGAGGCATCGGGCGCGGGCGCGCCCTTCCAGGCGCGGGCGGAGCGGCTGACGGCATCGGTGTTTCCAGTCCTGGGGATCGATCCAATCATAGGACGGACCTTCACCCAACAGGAGGATGACACGTCGGCACCGGTAACAGTCATCAGCCATGCGCTTTGGCAGGAGCGATTTCAAGGCGATCCGCAGGTTGTCGGCAAGACAATCGAGCTGGATCGCAGACCGTACACGATCGTCGGTGTGATGCCACGTGAATTCGAAACGCCGGTGGGTGTGGGTGGGTTGGCGCAGCGGGATCTCTGGGTTCCGATGAGCTTCACGCCGGTAGAGAAAGGCGCGGAGCATGCCAGCTTCGACTACGGAGCGGTCGTGAGGCTGAAGGCCGGCGTTAGGCCGGCACAGGCGCAACAGGATATAGACCGGGTGATCGGCATCATCCAGAGCAAGGATCCAGTCGTTCGCTTGCATGCCGCTTTGCATCCATTGAAGGAAGATACGGTGCGCGAGTCGCGCCCCCTGTTGCGCATTTTGCTGGCTGCTGTGGGTCTGATATTACTGATTGCCTGCGCAAACCTGGCGAACCTGCTGCTGGTGCGCGCGGCGGGACGGCGGCGCGAGTTCGGAGTCAGGCTGGCGCTGGGCGCGGCGCGACGGGCAATGCTAAGACAGCTGTTGACAGAGAGCCTCTTGCTGAGCGCGATTGGTGGCCTGTTGGGCGTAGCCCTGGCTGTAGTGCTGGTTCATCTGGCGGCGACCACCATGACGGATTCGCTGCCGCGGCTGAACGAGATCGCAGTGCGCTGGCCGGTGGTGTTCCTGGCGATTGCATTGACGGGGACGACGGGTCTGCTGTGCGGTCTGGCGCCGGCGCTGGCCAGCATGAAGGCCGAAGTACTGGATGCGCTGCGCGAAGGCGGTCAGGGAGCAGGGCAAAGTCGCGGGCAGCATCGGCTGCGCAACGTGCTGGTGGTAACGGAGGCGGCTCTCGCAATGGTTCTGCTGGTGGGTGCCGGGCTGCTGCTGCGGAGTTTCGCGAAGATGCTCGCCACCGACCCCGGCGTCGAGACCACGCAAGTAATGACAGCTTCCCTGGCGTTACCCAGACGCGATTATCCGACCCAGCAGCGGGTTAACGATTTCTACGCCGAGTTGCAGAGGCGACTGGAGGTAATGCCTGGAGTCCGTGCGGTGGGATTTTCATCGAACATTCCCCTGGTTGGGCTGAATTCGAGCCGGCTGTTCGGCCCCCAAGGATATGTGAAGAAACCCGATGAGGGCTGGTCGCTGGCATCGAACTATCTAGTCCAGGGAAATTACTTCGATGCGCTGCATATTCCACTGATTCGCGGCCGCTACTTCGACGCGCGCGACGAGCAGCCTGGCGCGCCTTTGACGGTGATCATCAGCCAGTCATTTGCTGATCATTATTTCGCTGTGAAAGAAGCAGTCGGTATGCACCTGAAGGTTGGGCCCAGCTACGACACAAAAATGCCGCCGATTGAGGTGGTAGGCGTGGTGGGGGACGTGAAACCCAACCATGTTGACCAGACGCAGATGGTGCAAATGTATGAGCCAGTCTCGCAGGCGGCAGCTGATCTGGGACCGCTTGCGCCAATGGTTGGCGTGGTCGGCGAACTGCGGGTAGTGGTGCGCACGGTGGCCGATCCTACTGCGCTGGAGGCGAGCTTCACTAGAGTGGTACATCAGCTCGATCCGCTGCTGGCAATCACGGAAATGCGGACGATGGATGAAGTCGTAGCGGCGACTGAGTCCTCCCGACGCTTTAACACCATAATCCTGACGGCATTTGCAGGTATAGCGCTGCTCTTATCGCTGCTGGGCATTTACGGGGTACTGGCGTTTACGGTGACGGAGAAGAGACGCGAAATTGCCATTCGCATGGCGTTGGGGGCCACTCGACAGGATGTGCTGCAACGGACCATTCGCTCTGCACTGACGCTGGCCGGAGTGGGCGTCGCGTGTGGGTTGGTTGCATCCGCGGGGCTGACGCATCTTCTGAAAAGCCTGCTATACGGAGTAAAGCCACTGGACGCGTCGGCAATTGCGGGCGCGGTCGCGGTGCTGCTGATGTGCTCATTGTTGGCTGGATGGCTGCCGGCGAGAAGGGCCGCTTCGATTGAGCCCATGGACGCCCTGCGGAGCGAGTAGCCCGCTTCCAGAATCTGAAATCGCGTCGTTGTTCTGCACGTATCTCATTCTTTCTGCCTGTGGACGGATGGCGGTAAGCGCAGCGCCGAATGCGGGACTCAATAGTTTGCGAATAAGAAAGATTTATCGGCAGCAGCTGGACATTCTTATCGAAATCGTCCGAGTGCCGGCTCGTCCTTTGAAATCAACGGGCGCGCGATTGACAAGTTTCCCTTGTGGCCATAGAAGCAGCATTCAGTATAAGTAATTGCTTATAACCTCTATCACTGTCCGCTGATAGTGAAATACTTTCCTCTTGAAACCTCGTAACCCATGCCCTAAGTTGGGTCATGGCAGTTACCCCCGCTACCTTTCACCCCTCTAGATTTCGCAAAAGGCCGGACGAGTTGTTTAAGAGATGTTGATCCCATCCTTCTCTTAGATTCGACCAACTCGATGATTTCCGAGACGACCTAAAACACACATCTCAAGAGTACCCTTTGGAGGCTTTGCATTATGTCATTCCGAAGCAGACGAATTTCATCATCTACTTTTCTACTTCTTCTGGGTGCGGCTCTTTTGCTCATCCAGGTTGCCCCAGCCCAGACATTTCGCGGCGGTATGAACGGTGTAGTGACAGATCAGTCCGGTGCCGTGGTGCCAGGGGCGGAGGTGATAGCCATCGATACGGCAACTTCTGTCCAGCACGCGACGGTTACATCGAGTGGCGGTGAATTCACTTTCCCGGACCTCCCATTGGGCTCCTACAACGTGACGGCTGCGGCTCCCGGCTTCCAGAAAGTGCAGGTCGACAAGGTTGAGATAAAGGCAGGTTCGATCTACAGTCTGCCGATTAAATTGAGGGTGGCGCAGCAGGCGACCACAATCGAAGTAAGTGCCGCAGCATTGACCCTCGATCCGACATCCACGACACAGACGGCTGGTGTAAGCGGGAAGCCGCTGCAGGACACGCCGCTGAACGGCAGAGACTTTACGCAGTTGATCATCCTGGCGCCCGGTTTTTCCAACTCCGGCGCTGGCGGGTATGGTTCACTGAATGGCACGCGCGCTAACCAGATTAACTGGCAGATCGACGGAATCGATAACAATGACCTCTGGCACAATATCCCTGCTGTCAACCAAGGTGGTGTCTCGGGAATCGCAGGCATTATCCTGCCCATCGATGCAGTAGAACAATTCTCCGCACAGACGCAGGCTGCGCCGGAATCTGGACGCAATCCGGGTGGCAGCGTGAACCTTTCGATTAAGGCGGGCACCAATCAGATCCACGGCACGGCTTACTACTACAACCGCAATGAAGCTCTTGGCGCAATAAATCCGTTCACGGCACCGGTCAAGCAGGAAGTCCGGAACTATAACTACGGGTTCTCAGCAGGCGGTCCAATTCTTAAGAACAAACTGTTCTGGTTTGTAACCTATGAGCACCAGCGGTTCACCATCGGTGTTCCCGATCAGGCGACAGAGCCATCGCAACCCTGGCAGGCTGAAGCCAAACAGGCACTGGCTAACTTTGGAGTGCCGGTCAATTCGGTATCGACAAATATGCTCAGTACTCTCTGGCCTGCGGCGGCAACAGGAAACCTGCCCGCAACGGTCAATAATTACACTAGTTCGCAGCCTGAATATGGCTACAGTTATAACGGCCTGGCGAAGGTAGACTATACGATCAATGAGCGGAATAGCCTATCCGCTCACTGGTTTGTCGGACAGGGAAACCAGGTGGCTCCCGTAGGCTCATCCCTTTATTACTACTATGAGGTTGCACCGATTCATGTGCAGAACTACTCGATCGTCTACAATCACGTGTTCACGCCGACGATCACGAACCAGCTGCTGTTAGGCGTGAATTATTTCAACCAGGTATTCAATGACTTCAACAATAGTTTCGATATGGCTAGCCTTGGTCTGGTCACTGGCTCTCCGCTTTCCGGCGCATCGAACCTTCAGATCTCAGGCTTCGACGCGACCGGCGAAACTCCTCCCGAGGGACGCAATGACATCACAGGGCACCTGACGGACGATTTTAACTGGACGATCGGGAAGCACCAGTTCAAGTTTGGCGGCGAATATCGTCAGGCGCAACTGGATGAGTTCTATCATCGGCATGGGCTCGGCAGCTTCACCTTTGATGGCACGCAGGGACCTGACCAGAACGCTGCGAACGGTGACTCATGGGATACCGGGAACGCACGCATCGATGCTCTTGCGGATTTCATGTCAGGGCGCGTGGTTACCTCGTCAATCGCACTGGGCGATCCTGACCGGCAGGTATTCGTGAACACCTTTGCTCTATTTGCTCAGGACTCCTGGCAGCTCAGTCCCAAATTGAGCATTAACTACGGTATACGCTATGACTATGAGGGGCCTCTCCACAACCAATGGAAGAATCTCTCTGTATTTCGACCGAATCTGGGTGGGGTAGTCTACCAGGGAGACCAGATCAGCTCACTCTATGACCCCTATTACGCGGGCTTCAGTCCGCGCATTGGGTTTTCTTACCAGGCGACTCCGAATACAGTGATTCGTGCTGGGGCAGGGCTCTACTATGACACTCCGAACCTGAATCCATTCCTCGACAACCGGCCTGGAAACGGAGCTCCAAACGGCGTGGAGGGCAACCCCGGTACGGGTGGGGATTCGGTAACCACCGCGACACGTAATGGTTACACGATCGTATCTGGGGTCAATGTGTTTCCATCCTCGCTGGGTTCGAACAGTATTTTCTCGATCGGCAAGGATTTCGTTCCCTCGCATAACTTCAACTTCAACGTCCAGCTTGAGCAGAGCTTAACGAACAAGATTGTGGCCCAAATTGGCTATGTGGGGAGTGAGGGGCGTAACCTGCTTTCCATTCGGGATATTAACCAGGCGGCCCTCGGAAGCGGAAACATCGTCGATCCGAACACGGGGACCAATGTCAGTAGCGGCACTGCCAGTTGCCCGGCAGGCTCCACCTACCAGAACTGCAGCCGTCCGTATTTCTCCCAGTTCCCCGCCTTCACCTTTATCAATGAAATTCAAAGCATCGGCACATCCAATTACAGCTCTCTCCAGGCCACGTTACGGGTTTCAAATCTACACGGATTGACTGCGCAGGCAGCCTATACGTGGTCGCATAGCTTCGACGAGGTGACGGCTTATCGCGGCGCTCTTCCGCAGGACAGCTTTAACTTCAAGGGCGATTACGGGCCGAGCGATTTCGATAGCCGAAACATCTTTGTTGCCCTGCTCACCTACAATGTCCCGGGTGGACAACGATGGAAGCCTTTGACAAATGGATGGCAGTTGAACAGCCTGATGACATTTCACGGCGGCCTGCCCTTCTCGGTGTATAGCTCAGCCGATACTTCGGGTACGAATGATGGCAATCAGCGAGCGAATTATGTTTCTGGGGTCAGTCCGTATGCCGGCTATCGCAAGGGCAAGGTGGGAGCGAACTGGTTGAATCCGGCAGCCTTTGTGGATGCGCCGGCAGGGACATGGGGCGATACCGGCCGCAACGCCTACTACGGCCCAGGCTACAGTGACGTGGACTTCTCGGTCTTCAAGAACACTCCGATCGGGGAGAGGGTCACAGCGCAGTTCCGCGTGGAGATGTACAACCTGTTCAACCGCACGAACTTTGCTCCGCCCCTGAACGGAAACTTCAACCCGTCATATACCCAGGACAATGCTCTGAACCTGTTCACGACGATCGGCAGCTTCAACGGCGCTCCTGGCATCGGGGTGGGCGAGCCCTTTAACACGCAGTTGGCGCTGAAGATCATCTTCTGAGCCACTGCCGTTTCTGATCCACGGCGACTGCTGAATCTGCCGGGCGCCGTGGATTAGTCTTGTCCACAATGAACCTGAAGTGAGGATCGAAATGGCTTGTACGAGACGTGAGTTCTTGATGAGGGTGGGCCAGGCTGGCGGGTACGGGGCGGCATTTCTGACGATGCAGCATCTGGGATTGATGGCAGTGCCGGAGGCGAGTGCGATGCCGCTGGCGATGGAGACTGGTTCCGGAAATGGCACCAAGGTTGTCATCCTGGGAGGTGGAATTGCGGGTCTCGTCGCTGCCTATGAGATGGGTAAGGCAGGTTATTCCTGTACGGTGCTCGAGGCGCGCCCGCGTCCGGGAGGCCGCAACTGGACGGTCCGGAACGGCACAAAGATCGAGTTTAAGAATGGCGTGAGTCAAACGGCCAGCTGGGAAGACGCCAGCTACTTCAATGCTGGACCCGCTCGGCTACCCTCAACCCACAAGACAATGCTCGGCTATTGCAAAGAACTGGGTGTGCCTCTGGAGGTAGAGGTCAATACCTCGCGCAGCTCATTGTTGCAAAGCGACGCAGCCTTTGGCGGTAAAGCGATCGAACAGCGCGAGGCGATCAACGACACGCGAGGTCACGTTTCCGAATTGCTGGCAAAATGCATTCGCAAGGATGCCCTGGACCAGGAAATCTCCAAGGAAGACAGAGAAAAGATGCTGACGTTCCTGCGAACCTACGGCGACCTGAAAGCCGACTACTCCTATACAGGATCGGAGCGGAGCGGCGTTTCCAGGTTGCCGGGCGCAGGTCCGGATACAGAGGTCTTGCGGCCACCGCTGGACATGCATGCACTTCTCGATGCCGATTTCTGGCAGGGAATGCTGTTCGAAGAGATGTTCGACATGCAGGCCACGATGTTTCAGCCAGTCGGCGGAATGGACCGGATTCCCTATGCTTTCGCCGCGAAGCTGGGCGACATCGTACAGTATGGCGCTCCCGTTCAGGAGATTCGCAAGACGGAGCAAGGTGTCAGGGTAGGTTATACAGATTCAAAGTCGGGCGCGACGAAGACGATCGAAGCGGACTACTGCATCTGTGCACTGCCGATCACCATTCTGAAAACGATCCCGAATGATTTTTCTCCGCGAGTCAAGCAGGCGATCGCAGAGGTTGGATATGACTCCGCCTATAAAGTCGCCTGGGAATCGCGCCGTTTCTGGGAGCAGGATTACAACCTGTATGGCGGCCTGTCTTTTGTCGTGAAAGGGCCGGTGAACCTGCTCTGGTATCCGAGTTGGAAGTTGTTTTCTGACAAGGGAGTTCTGGTAGCCGGCTATGGCGTAGAGAATTATAGCGAGTTTGGAAAGCTGCCCAGTGTTGCGGCCAAAGTCGACGCATCGCGTGCGGCGGTCGAGAAGCTGCATCCCGGACACGGGAAGGAATTGAAGAATCCGATGTATGTGAACTGGGGCGAGATCCCTTACAACCTAGGCTCCTGGGTGGGACGTGGACCAAATTATGTCCCAGGACGTGCTATGCAGTACTACGAGGGTCCATACAAGGAATTTATTCAGCCTGATGACCGCATTTACTTCTCGGGCGATCACTGCAGCCATATCATCGGATGGCAGGAAGGCGCGGCTCTCGCCTCTCATCGTGCGATCAACATGATTTCGCAGCGGGTGCAGATTGCAAGGGTCAGCGGTGCCGCGAAGAGCCAACAAGTTTAGAGATTTCGGGGGACAGAAAATGAAGTGTAAGGAAGCGATGATCGCGGCTGCAATGGCAGTCGCAATATTTTGCGTGACGAGCGAATCGGCCCATGCACAGACAACGGTGAAGCATATTCAATCGGCTGCTTCGCCGCTGGCAACGGCAGTATGGGCAGGGGACACGCTGTATGTGAGCGGACAAATAGCGTCACCTAAGACCCCGGCGGATTCCGCCAAAGGAACGCCGGCCGATTATGGAGATACCAAGGCGCAGGCAACGAGCGAAATTCTCAAGATACAGGCCATTCTGAAAGAGCAAGGCCTTACTCTCGGCGACGTGGTGATGATGCATGTCTACCTGGCGGGTGACCCGGCAAAGGATGGAAAGCTGGACTTCGCGGGCTTGCAGGCCGCGTATACGCAGTACTTTGGCACCGCGGACCAGCCGAACAAGCCCGCAAGGGCGGCGATGCAGGTCGCTGCGCTGGCTGCTCCGTGGGCATTGGTGGAGATTGAGGTAATCGCGGTACGTTCCAAGTAGGAATAAATACCGCGAGAAGAAGAAGTCCCGGCTTTGGCCGGGACTCTTTCTTTGTCTAACGGGTTCGGCGGATGCTGCATCGCTCTCAGTAAGGGCCGATCTCACGTGGCTCAGGATATTCATGCTGCAGAACATCGTCCAGGCGTGCATGCAGGCGCTTGCTGAAGTCGAGAGGTAGTTCGAAGACCCGATCGTCTGCCATGAAAATGATGATGTTGCGTGTGGAGTCGAGGATGGCAGAGCAGATTTCGCAGTGTGCAAGATGGCGTTCGACATCCGCGCGAACCTGAGCGTCGAGGGTGTCGTCAATGTATTCGGAGATGCGGTCCCAAACGTGGCGGCAGCTTAAAGCCATGACAGCCTCCCGAAGATCCGGCGCTTTGGCTCGGGTTTAGCCGTGAGCCGCAGTTGTGGGACCAGCTTTCTTTGCAGCATCATGCGCGCCCGGTGCAGGCGCACCTTCACTAATGAGACTGAAATACCCAGCAGCGTGGCGGTTTCGTTCACGCTGAGTTCTTCTACATCACGCAGGGTGACGATCTCCCGGTATGTTTCGGGCAACTCAGAGACGGCCTGTTGAATGAGCGCGCGGATTTCCCGGCGTTCGAGCGCGGCCAGTGGAACTTCGCGCCAGTCAGTGAGAGCTGCAGGGGTGTAGTCGCCGCTTTCTTCACTCCGCTCGTCGAGCGAATCGAAGGTGGTCCGGTTTTCCTTGCGCAGCCGACCGCGAGCTTCGTTCAGTGTGATGGCGATAAGCCAAGTGCTGAATCTCGCGTCTCCGCGGAAACTGGCGAGCTTACGGTAAGCCTTCAGGACGGCATCCTGAACAACGTCTTCGGCTTCGCTTTCGTTTTTCACCAGCGCCAGCGCGGTGCGATAAATCTGCCGTTCGTACGGCCGGATAAGGAGATGAAATTTATCGCGGTCGCCCGCAATGATCGACGTGATGAGAGCCCGTTCTGAAGAAGGCTCAATTGCGTCAACTGGCGCGGGGTTCGTCATGCTATGGCGGGACTCCTGCGGCTGAGCCACAACTTGTCAATGAGGGCGTCCAGTGAGAAGAGGCCGGCTCCAAAAATCAACGCAATCAACGACGCGAAAAGGAAGGTGAAGGGATCGGCGACATAGAATTTTCCCGGATCGTTGAAGATCGACTTCAAAGCCATCAGGTCGTCGGTTATATAGGCGACCAACATGTTGCATGCAAGCAAGAGGCCGATCAGCCGCGTGCCCAGTCCGACGATCAGAAGTATGCCCCCAAAGAATTCGAGAGATGCAATCGCTGGAGCCATCAAGCCGGGCGCCGGAATGTGAAGGCTGGCAAAGAAATCCCGCACATGCGAAAGGTTGTGCAGTTTGCCCCACCCCGTTTGCATGAATTGCCATCCCCAATAGAGTCGGACGAAGAGCAAAAAAGGAGACCGAAGGAGATGCGACGCGTCACAGAAGCGACGATAGAGACTACTCAGGCCTGAAGTCCGGGCGCCGGCAATGGATGCGGACGAGGTGCTCATAGGTTTGCCTATCCTTATTGTGTGAACCAGCCGAAGGTCGACCAGGATGCGAAGATCTGCTGCAACCATGGACCTCGCGCGTCTTCAGGAATAACGCTGTCTTCGAAGGCGAAGTCGATCGCCTGACCGATGGGAGCGCCCGAAAGCAGTAACTGCAGAAGCCGGAAGTCTTCGCGGTCGAGCCGCTTGTAGTACACCGAATTCTGATGACGGTGGACGGCGAGAAAAATCTGTTCCGGCGGCAACATGGCAACTCGGCGAACGTGCCTGGTTTTGCGTGCGACGCTGGCGTTGTTGCTGGACGAGTCGCTGCTGCCTGCCTCGTTGCGCAGCTCGATCAGGAGATCTTCAACCGGATAATGAAGCTCAAGCACCCGCAGATACGGTTGCAGATGCAGACGCGAATTCTCGTCGATAGACGCAAGATCGTCGGCGTCGAGCAGTGGATCTTCGCCTGAATCAAAAGCCTCGATGTGTGCCCATTCGAGGCGAACCATGTCGAGAGCGAGCTGGCTGCGCGGTTCGAGGTATGCGGGGTGCGCGAGCAGCCACTTTTCAAGCTGTGATCCAAGATTGCGCAGAGAAAAAGACTCTGAAGGGCACTCTGTCAGGAAGTCGCGCATCAGCCTGTCGAACCGTGTGCTGCCCATGATGGCTCTGAGGCCGGAAAAGTCCTCTTCGAAAGAGGTGTACAGACGGAACCAGTATTGGCGATTGTAGATCTCAAGGCGTTCGAAGCCGGTGAGGCGGTCATTCGGCTTGATCAGCGCCGCAGCTTCGGAAGTGTTTGCGACACCATCGCGACGACGTCGCGGCATCGTCTCGTTTTTCGTCAGCGGGTGCATGACGGCGGCCGCAAAACGACGCTGGAGTTCGAGGAGGTCGCTCATTGCGCCGCTCCCTGAAATACGAACTCTGAAACTGGCGCAGAAATCTTTGCAGCCGTAGCGTGGAGAAAGCGATTTGCCTTGAGTGCCTCGGCGTGAACCTCATCAAAGGTGGGGATATTGTCGTCCCATTCAAGGAGGGTAGCCGTTGGGCCGGCACGCTCAATGGTGCGAGCGTATAGCTGCCAGACTGGTTCAAGGACAGGGTGATCGTGTGTGTCGAGAATGTATTTCTCAAACTTTGAGTGGCCCGCGATATGAATCTGCGCGATGCGTTCAGCAGACACTGCGTTCACATATGAGAACGGGTCGAAGCCGTGGTTTTGCGATGAGACGTAGATATTATTCACGTCGAGAAGGATGCCGCAGTCGGCGCGTTCCACGACCTCATTGAGGAACTCCCACTCTGTCATTTCCGAAACATGATATTCGGCATAGCTCGAAACGTTTTCGACCACAACAGGGATTTCCAGGAAGTCCTGCACCCCTCGAATGCGCTCAGCGGTGACCTTTACAGCTTCCCAGGTATAAGGCATGGGGAGCAGATCGTGGGTGTAGCGACCGTCGACTGAGCCCCAGCAGAGATGGTCGCTGAGCCAGGGAGTCTTCGTGCGGTTGACAAGCCGTTTGAGACGCCTCAGGTGTTCTGGGTCGGGATCACTGACGGAGCCGAAATACATTGAAACGCCGTGCTGTACGACTTTGTATTGATCGAGAATCTGATCGAGAACCTGGAGCGGGCGGCCGCCATCGATCATGTAGTTTTCCGAGATGATCTCGAACCAGTCAACTAATGGTTTCCTAGTCAGGATGTGCTGATAGTGCGGAATGCGAAGCCCGATTCCGACTCCGTACTCAGTAAAGCCGTTGAAGCGATTTGCAGGCACCGGAACAACTCCAGAGAAGGTGAAAGGGCCAGCGTGGAACGTATCTGGCCCCTTGTGAAATGCGTTGAGGGCAAACTAGGAAGGATGCTTGGAGCCATCAGTGGCGCAGCCGCCCTTGCCCTTGCAACTGTTCTTGCCCTTGCAGCCATTGTCGCTGCTCTTGCAGCCGCCCTGGCCCTTGCAATCGTTCTTGCCTTTACATGAGTGCTTGCTGGTGTCCTGATTGAGCGAAGCGCTGCCGAACGACGCTTTGCCCACCTTGACTACGGAGTTGTTAGTCTGGGAAGTGGCAGCCTGCATGGTTGCAGCTCCACTCAACAAACCAGAAACTGCCGCAGCAACCATCAGGGTCTTCATCGAATGCTTCATTGTTGTCATTCCTCCATGTCAGGCCTAGACCCGGCGCAACTCACCGGTGGGAGACCTGTCTACCGCATGTGAGTACGGCAGCGCGATAAGGTTACAGCATCCGGACAGCATTTTTGTGGAAGATTTTGGCGTGAAAGTTTGTTGCGTGAGATGAAATCCATCGCGGGACTTCGCTTCGTTCTTAAAGAATGCCTCGCGCGCGTGACGAACGGCTCTCGGAAGATGGTCGGCTATCCTTTTTTGTGACGAAGCGTTCGGCGTAAACGGCGACTCAAGTTCGCTATGCGAGCAGCGCAAAAGCGACGATGGTGCTTCCTTCATGCCCGCTCGCTTGTTCGGCTCCGGTATTGAGGGAGCTTTCGAGACTTGCCCAGCCAGTCTGTAGTTCGGCGGCAATGATTTCACTATCGCTTGCGCCATCAAAACATAACTCGCAGACGCCGATGCCATCCGAGGAACGGAGAGGCAGGCCGAATACCCGGCAGGTCATGGGGCGCGCAGCGTAGAGGTTGCAGGTCCCGGTGGTCGGGTCGAGGACAGGACACGGTTCGTCATTAGCGAACTCGGCGAAGGTCGGGTCGTCTTCATCAAGCTGACCTGTCTCAAGGTTTCCAGGAAAGTCCGGCTTGAGGCGATCCATGGATCCACGCGCGCGCGCGTGGATCGCGGAAGCTCGCAGGGGATCTGTGTGTTCAAGCTCGCCGAGTCCCCGGCGCAGGCGAAGGGCGTCCAACTGCGTGATAGGGAAGACGCCAATACAGCATTGGGTGCATCCCGGGCGGCATTTGAGCCAGTCTCCCGACCGCCGCGCCGCGTCGGCAGTCGCGGCATCGACGATTTGCACGAGCTGGTGGTCGCCTGCGGGGAGCATGTTTTCAGCATAGTGTAATCCAAGAGATGATCGTATTTATTAACCTGTGAAAGCAGTGAGGCTATGAGCGATTCAATTGAAATTGGTTCCAATGACCGGGTGTTCGTGTTAACCGGCGCGGGCGTGAGTGCCGAGAGCGGGCTGCCTACCTTTCGTGACAACAACGGTTTGTGGAATGGATATCCCGTAGAGGAGGTCGCCACCCCCGAAGCGTGGGCCGAGGATGCGGAGCGGGTTTGGCGCTTTTATGGGATGCGCCGGAGAGACGCCTTGACCTGCCAGCCGAATGCAGCACACTTTGCGCTAGCTGACCTGGAGCGCGAGCTGGAAGAGCGATTCTTTCTCTGCACGCAGAACGTGGATCCACTGCATGAGCGAGCAGGATCAAAACGGCTGATTCACATGCACGGAGAGCTCTTTCGCTCGCGATGTGAGCGGGAATGCGGGCGCGGAGACTTCTCGGACGAAAGGATCTATCAATCTGCGAGCGAGATTCCTCGCTGCGAGTGCGGCGGTCGGATCAGGCCACACATCGTGTGGTTTGGCGAAATACCGATGGAGATGGATCGCATCCTGGACGAGCTTGATCGCTGTACGGTACTGATGGTGGTGGGGTCGTCGGGGATGGTCCACCCCGCAGCTAGCTTCGTGGAGTGGGCGAACCGCCGGCGTGTCCGCACCTACTACATTGGTCCTGAAAGGCCGCTGAATTCCGTATCCTTTACGCAGATCCTGCTTCGCAAGGCAGGCGAGGTTCTACCGGGGATCTTCCGCGTTTCACAATCTGGCTGAGTCGTTTGCCAAACTCCAATCGTCACAGATAACGTATAGGGTCTTGCTGATAAAGGCGCGCGCGCGATCGTCAGCGACGGATGAGGGTATTGATGCCGGAAAAGGAACTGCGTTATCAATCAGGGTTTGGCAACGAATTTGCGTCGGAAGCCGTGGCCGGAGGCTTACCAGAGGGACAAAACGCGCCACAGAAGTCCGCGCTTGGCTTGTATACGGAGCAGTTCAGCGGGACACCCTTTACCGCTCCACGTGCGGCGAATCGAAGGACGTGGACGTATCGGATTCGCCCTTCGGTAACGCACAAACCCTATGAAGAAACGGAGACGAAGCTAATTCGCAGTGGTCCCTTCACTGAAGTTCCGACACCTCCCAATCAGCTCCGCTGGAACCCTGTGCCGATTCCAGGCGAGAAGGCAGATTTTCTGGATGGGATCATAACGCTTGGTGGCAACGGCGACCCTGCCTTCCAGACCGGTGTTGCGATTCACATCTATGCAGCAAATGCGTCCATGGAGGACCGCTTCTTTTATGACGCGGACGGAGAATTATTGATCGTTCCACAGGACGGTTCCCTGAAATTCCACACGGAGCTCGGAATTATCGGTGTTGCTCCGGGGGAGATCTGCGTAATCCCGCGCGGCGTAAAATTTCGCGTCGTTCTGGATGGCGAATCAGCTCGCGGATACATCTGCGAAAACTACGGCCTAACCTTTCGCCTTCCCGAGCTTGGGCCGATCGGAGCGAACGGTCTCGCAAACTCCCGCGATTTCCTCACGCCAAACGCTGCGTTTGAAGATCGCGATGGGCCATTTCAGATGGTGAGCAAATTTCTGGGTCGCTTGTGGGTTGCGGAGATTGATCACTCGCCGCTCGATGTCGTTGCGTGGCATGGAAACTATGCGCCCTATAAATACGATCTAAAGAATTTCAACTGCATCAACTCGGTGAGCTTCGATCATCCCGATCCATCAATTTATACAGTGCTGACAGCTCCAACGGTGAATCCGGGAACCGCAAACGTCGACTTCGCGATCTTTCCGCCGCGCTGGATGGTGGCCGAGCACACCTTCCGCCCACCCTGGTTTCATCGCAACATGATGAATGAGTTCATGGGCCTGATTTTCGGCCAGTACGATGCGAAGGCCGAAGGTTTTGTGCCCGGCGGAGCGAGTTTGCACAACTGCATGGCAGGACATGGTCCGGACGCCGAAACCTGGGAACGGGCAAGCGCTGCGGAGTTGAAGCCGCAGTATCTGGATAACACGCTGGCGTTCATGTTCGAGACGCAACTGGTCGTGCGGCCAACGAAGTTTGCGCTGGAGACGAAGATTCTGCAGCACGAATACTACGAATGCTGGCAGGGGTTGAAGAAACATTTTCAAGGATCGAAGGGATGAGCGTAATTCGCGCGCTGATTGCGGGGTTGATCGACTACGCGGGACTGTTTCCTCCCGCCGGTCTCGACATGAAAACGGTGATCCGCAATTACGCACAGTATGCGGACGGGGAAGAAAGCTGGGCGCTTGGCAGGTTGATTGTGCCGGTCAGCCGTCTGCCTGAGTTTACCGATGCCTTCAACGAAGTATGCTGCGACGAGCGCGAAAAGGCATGGCTTCTGAGTGTACTTGGCTCGAATGATCCCATCGACAACGAAGCCCGAATTGCACGTTTCACGCAGGGAGCAGCGCTCATCGACACGATCGAATTGAAAGCCGAGGATCCCGAGGAGGCCGAACGGCTATTGTCGGAACTGCCGGTAAGTTTGGAGGCTTATATTGAATTTCCCTTGGAGAAGACGAGCGAGATGTTGCCGGTGCTTGTCACCCATGGCGCACGGGCAAAGATTCGCATGGGCGGACTGACGCCGGACGCCTTTCCCGACTCAGTTGCAGTGGCACGGGTCATGATCACCTGCGCGGATGCTCAGCTTCCATTCAAGGCGACAGCGGGGTTGCATCATCCTGTGCGCGGAATGTACCGGTTGACGTATGACGAGGATAGTCCGTCCGGAACGATGCACGGATTCGTGAACGTGTTTCTTGCCGCCGCTGTGGCGTGGCTGGGGAAAGAAGAAGATCTCGTTGTAGCGACGCTTAATGAGGAATCCCCGCAGGCGTTTCGATTTACAGAGGACACTGTCAGCTGGCATGAAAACGCATTGACGGCTGGCCAGATTGGCTCCATGCGGCGCGACTTCGGCATCGATTTCGGGTCGTGCTCGTTTCTCGAACCGATCGATGAGCTGAAGGCGTTGGGATGGCTGTGACGCGGAGCTGGGTTGAAAGCGCAAATGATTCTCGTACGGATTTTCCACTCGAGAATTTGCCGTTTGGGGTCTTCCGCCGATCCTGTGGGTTCGTAACCTCCGGCGTCGCGATTGGAGATCAGATTCTCGATCTGCGTGCCACGGTTGCGAACGGCTCGCTCGATACACTCGACCCGCAAATCTCGCGATCCTGCGAGAACGACTCGCTCAACGCGTTGATGGCTCTCGGCCGGGAAGCCGTCGACGCGCTTCGGCCGAGGCTGATGGATCTGCTCTCAGATCGCAGCTCTCGCGCGCGCGTCGAGCCGGCGTTGATTCAGCAATCCGCGGTCGAGATGCTATTGCCGGCCCGCATCGGAGACTACACCGATTTTTACGCTTCCATTTATCACGCGACAAATGTAGGCAGTCTGTTTCGTCCGGATAATCCGTTGCTGCCCAATTACAAATACGTTCCGATTGGCTATCACGGCCGCGCCTCATCGATGGCCGTCAGCGGTACGGAAATCCAACGCCCATGCGGGCAGACGAAAGCAGCGGATGCCGAGGAGCCCTCGTTCGGGCCCACACGTTCGCTCGACTATGAGCTGGAAGTTGGTTTCTTTGTCGGCCGTGGAAATGCGCAGGGCCGGTCCGTTCCCATCTCGGAAGCTGAGTCCCACATCTTCGGCCTTTGCCTGGTCAACGACTGGTCGGCGCGTGACATCCAAGCCTGGGAGTATCAGCCGCTCGGCCCGTTTCTCGCCAAGAACTTTGCCACTACGATTTCCCCTTGGGTCCTTACCCTCGACGCGCTGGAGCCGTTTCGCGTACCTGCATTTAAACGCGTAACGGATGATCCAAACCCGTTGCCGTACCTCAATGCCGAGGAAGACCGGGCTCGTGGCGGAATCGATTTGAAGTTAGAAGTCTGGCTGAAGACGAAACAGATGCGGGCAGAGAACTCAGCTCCAGTGCGATTGAGCCAGGGCAATCTCCGCGATTTGTACTGGACACTGGCACAAATGCTGACGCATCACACGAGCAACGGGTGCAATCTACACCCCGGTGATCTGCTCGCCAGTGGAACGGTCTCCGGGGCGGCACGGGACTCGCTCGGCTGCCTGCTTGAAATCACGCGCCGCGGAGCAGAACCTCTTCAAGTTCCGAATGGTGAGACACGAAAATTTCTTGAAGACGGCGACGAAGTAATTCTTCGCGGATACTGCGAGCGCGAAGGCCATCCGCGCATCGGTTTCGGCGAGTGCCGCGGCATCGTGCGCCCTGCGCAATCCTGCTAATCGCTCCATCGATCCGCTAGGCACTGTCTCACTTCGCGCGCTCAAACTCGACGTAGTTGCGCCCGAAGTAGAGCCTGTATTTCCCCGGCGCCTCCCCTTCTGTCACCTGCAAGGGAGTGGGCCGGCGAAATTTCGGATCGCCGACCGCCTCGGTCGTAAAAAGATCGTGCGCTCCAATGTCGAGAACCACAAACTGTGGGCCGCTTGCACTTCTGATCATCCCTGTGCCGTATGCTCCTGGAGGCAGCGTATGACCGCCAATTACGATTGGCACTTCCGTGATGAAGTACGCCTGATATTTCTCCTGAATGCCCGTTGAGTAGCCCGAATTGTCCACTAACACGGCGAAAGTGAAGTATCCATCGGAATAGCGAACACCACCGGAATTCCTGCTCTGAGTCGTCGCAGATTGCCCGCGGAAGAAGACTGAGCCTGGCAGAATCTTCGCGACGTCGGTTGGATGCAAAACCGTTGCCGGTTGCGCGGTTGGAGTTTGTGCAGCAACCTGCACGGCGAAGATCGCCGCCGCTACAACAGCGCAAAACGTGATCCGGTGCCTGCTCGAAATCATCAGTCCAGAATCCTCCCTCACGTGCGGCAAGTATAAACCGCACTTGCGAAAGAAGCCGAAGAGAGGGAGGCGCCCCTGATCCGGCAAGCGATTAACAGAAAACCCAGACCTCGCGTCGAACCGCCAGCCGGTCAGACGTTCAGATGGTTCGCCGCTGCAACGCGACCATACCAGTATCCCGATTCCTTGATGGTGCGCTTCTGTTCGCGAAAGTCGACATAGACAAGCCCGAAGCGCTGGCTATAACCCTCAGCCCATTCGTAATTGTCAAGCAGGCTCCAGGCATGGTAACCACGGACGTCGGCTCCATCCTTGATCGCGCGGGCGAGCTCCGCCAGATGGCCGCGATAGAACTCGACACGTCGCGTATCGGGAACCTTGTCGGTGTCGCTTGGCAGCGGTCCGTCGGCGTAAGCACAACCATTCTCGGTAATCTCGATGATGGGGTGGTTGTACTCCTTCGAAATGCGCGTAACGATGTCGTAGAGCCCCCAGGGCCAGACCTCCCATCCGTTATAGGTAATGGGGCCTACGCCGCCCTGTCTGCCGTTGTACTGAACATAAGGAATATAGGGCGCGGCCGAGACAATCGTCCGCTGGTAATAGTTGATGCCAATCCAGTCCAGCGGAGCCTGCATGATCTTGCCGTCACCTGCCTGGACGCCCATGGCTTCGTACGGAGGATCGCCGACGAATGCTTTCGGATACTCGCCATGAATCGCCGTATACAGGAAGAAATCGTTATTCATGGCGTGGAAGCGCTCAGCAGCGGCCTTGTCTGCCTCGCTATCGGTTGCGGGAGCGCCGGGTGACATGCTGAAGGCGCTGCCGATTTTCGCCTTGGGAGACGCCGCCTTCATTGCGCGGAAGGCTTCCCCCTGCGCGAGGTTTACGGTATGCGCGGCCTTAATGAAGAGTTTAGGGTCCTTCTTGCCGGGCGCATGAATGCCGATGCCATAGCCGAGATAGGTGAAGACCCAGGGCTCGTTGAAGATCGCCCAGGTGTTGACGCGATCACCCAACGCCTTGGAAACGATGCCGGCGTAGTCGGCGAACTGCTTATACAGATCACGGTTCGGCCAGCCGCCCTGGTCCTCCAGGGCTTGTGGCAGATCCCAGTGAAAGACCGTGCACATAGGACGAATGCCGGCCTCAAGCAGCGCATCCACGTAGCCGCTGTAGAAGTCGAGGCCCTTCTGGTTGACCGGCCCCGTGCCCGTAGGCTGGATGCGCGTCCACGCGATCGAGAAGCGAGCGCTCTTCAGATTAAGCTGCTTCATGATTGCGATGTCTTCTTTGTAGCGATGGTAGGAGTCGCAGGCTACGTCGCCGGTGTCACTCCCTTTCACTTGACCGACAGTATGGGCAAAAGTGTCCCAGATCGATTGCCCCTTGCCGTCTTCCTGCCAGGCGCCTTCGACCTGATAGGACGCCGTCGCGGAACCCCACAGAAAATTAGCCGGAAATCGTGCGCCGCTCACGTCGATCGGCGGCAACGGGTCGCCATTACCAGTCATGAACGAGGAAGGAAGACCAAGGGCGTATCTGGAAAATGCTGCGCTGCCGGCTAAGGCAAGAGAATGGCTGAGAAACTGTCGGCGATCGATCAAGCGAAGAGGGCTCCTTTAACGGAGAACATCGTAGCATCCGCCAAAGAGATTAGTAAAACTGTTTACTTCAGCATGAAACGACACTCGACAAAGCACCATAGCAACCCCGGCGAGGATGATCTCAGCCGTGGCGGGCGGTCCGTTTGGGGTGGGGAGGCATGGTGGATTCGCGGATGATCAGCTCCGGGACAATCGCCACATGCTCGGGATAATCCTTCTGGCCGCGAAGGCGCTCGAGCAGGATCCTCGCCGCAGTGATTCCCATGTTGCGCAGGGGTTGGCGGATGGTAGTGAGGCTGGGGTTGTGGAAGGCAGCGCTCTGAATGTCGTCGAAGCCGACGACTGAGACATCCTCGGGCACCCGCAGGTTGTGGTCGCGGAAGCCGCGGATGGCACCGATGGCGGCAATGTCATTGAAGGAGACGAGGGCTGTGAAGGGGCGTTTCTGGGCGAGGAGGTGCTGTGCCACCGGGTATCCGAGCTCCGGCGAGGAGAGGTTGAGCTGCAGCTGTACCACGAGTTCGGGAGGAACCTCGATGCCGAGCTCGCGGGCGACGGCCATGAAGCTGTTCCAGCGATCGCCGGAGTCGGAGCTGAAGGTCTGGCCGCGCATGAAGGCGATGTGGCGGTGCCCCAGCTGATGGAGGTGACGGAGAGCCAGCTCGGCGGCGCGCCGGTGGTCGAGCAGGATGTTGGTTACGCCTTCGATCTTCTTGTGGCCGGCGACGGCGACCACGGGGATGGGCAGGCTGTGCTGCAGCGCCGTGTCGATGGCGATGAAGCCCTCGACGGAGCGGTCCATCAGGAGGCGAGGATACTCCTCGATCAGGTCGGCTTTCCGGCGATGGCTGGCGGCGAGGTAGAAGTAACCTTCCTCCATCAGCACATCTTCGATACCGTCCATCACCAGGACCGAATAACCGTCGCTCAGCTCAGGCACAAGCACGCCGATGGAGAAGCTCTGCTTGCGGCGGAGGGAGCGGGCGTAGAAGCTGGGGCGGTAGTCGAACTTTTGCGCAGCGGCGAGGACGCGGTCGCGGGTCTCCTGGGGGATCGACCTCACGCCGGGTGCGTTGTTCAGCACCAGGGAGATGGTGGCCGGAGAGAGATCGAGGTAGTCGCCCAACACCCGGAGACTGATGGGGCGGCCATGCAGGAACTCGCTTTTATCCATTACAGGCTTATCGCTGGCCGATTTGCGTCCGGGCATAGCAGCCTTTGTAGCGGTTGGCTACCTACTTAGGCAAATGGATTCCTGGTTTTGTCATACCGGAGGGGGTTACCCCCCTCCCCACTAGGTTTTGTTACCGTTTCATTCTATTGGGTTTAACTGATACGTACATTGTAATCGACTCATAACAAATTAGTTACCGGTATCTACTAGCAAAAAAAAGAGATATAGCCGGTCATTGAAAACAAAGATCTTGCTGACTTGTCATTGATTACAGGCGAGTCAGGGGCAATCCCAAAATGCGAAAGGCCCGGCTTTGATTTCAGCCGAGCCTCTTTCTGTCTCTATTTTCTATTGTAACGGTTTGGGAGAAAAAGTCGGCCAACTATTTCCGTAGTGCTGGCTTCTGTGGTGCTGGGCGCTATCGAACGCGATCCATTCACCGCTGCTCTTTGTGAATCACTTTTCGAAGAGCGCGAAGCGGGATTCAGGTTCTGGTGGTCGCATCCGCTGTTTTCTCGGCGTGCTTGCGAACACGGGCAAGCCAGAGCCCTTCAGTAACCGGCAATTCACCCTTAGAGCGCGCTTCGATGGTAAAGAGCCACTAAGCATGAAGGCGCTCAGAATGCGGGCGAAGGCGAGGTCCAATGGGC
>JABCZC010000007.1 GCA_013289875.1 Acidobacteriota bacterium
CGGTCCGGTAATCGTTACATCTTCGGTCAGGGGGTCGGACTGATAGACGAGAACGTCGGGACGGGTCGAGGCGAAGCGCTGATCGTCAACCATGTAGCGTTGTGGCACTGTGTCGGTTACATATCCGACGAAAGGCACGGGGTGCGCAGGGTCGCTCACATAAGAATCCGAGCCCTCGTTGGCAGCAGGAGGATCGAACGAAAGCTTGCCGCCAGCGTGGAAGTACAGCTCGCGCGGTTTAGCGTGCGCCGGCGGCCAGGAATCATATTTGCGCCAGACATTTGTACCAGTCTCGAATACATAGGCCTCCGGCATGGGCATGCCCTTGTCTTTCAGGTAGTACTCAAAGAAGGGAAACTGAATATTCTTGCGGAAGTATTCCGCCGTCTTTGCATTGAACGTCACATCGCCCAGGTGATCGCCGTCGCTGCGCGCCCAGCCGCCGTGCACCCAGGGGCCTTCGACGATCGTATTCACCGTCCCAGGATTGTTTTTCTCAATCGCATAGTAGGTCCGCATTGGTCCCGACAGGTCCTCGGCGTCAAACCATCCTCCAACGGTGAGAACCGCGCAGTGAATATTCTTCATGTGCTGTGAGAGGTCACGGACTTTCCAATATTCGTCATAGGTCGTGTGATACATCTGATCGTTGAACAGCGGATTCGAGCCCTTGAGATAAATTTTGTCGAGATTCGAAGTCGGCCCTGCCCTCAGATAGAACTCGTACGCGTTGGGAGTGCCGAAGTCAAATGGGATAGAGCGCTTCGGAGTTGTTGGATTATTCTGCGGCATAAAAAAGGTGTAGAAGCCAAAGTTGGCATCCAGCATAAACGCGCCGCCGTGATAGCCATCGTCCCCCATAAAAAGATTGGTCATGGGAGCCTGCGGGGATGCGGCCTTGAGCGCAGGGTGCGAATCGATGATGCTGGCCGAGGTGTAGAAGCCGGGATAAGAAATGCCCCAGATGCCCACACGTCCATTGCTGTTTGGCACATGCTTGAGCAGGAAATCGATGGTGTCATAAGTGTCCGAGCTGTCATCCACATCTTTCGGCGAAGTTTTCACGTCGATGTGCGGACGCATTTCGACGAACGTACCTTCCGACATATATCGCCCTCGCACGTCCTGGTAGACGAAGATGTATCCGGCCTTTTCGAACTCGTCCGACGGGCCGAGGTGCTTGGCATATTGGTCTTCGCCGTAGGGAGCAACGCTGTAAGGCGTGCGATCCATGATGAAGGGGTAGCTCTGCGACGCGTCCTTGGGCACATAAACGGCTGTGAAAAGGCGAACCCCGTCACGCATCGGGATGCGGTACTCGTACTTGGTGTAATGCGCCTTGACGTAGTCCTCTTCGGGCGGGGCAGGCTTATCCTGCGCCTGAGAGACAAGTGAGAAGCCGGCGACGAACGCCAGAAGAGTGAGGCAGTAAAACGCGCGTAGCAATTTCATGCGGGCAGGGGTCCTCGTGAATTTTAGGGTCGGCAATTGCAGTCTACCGAATCCTTCGATCTGAAAGCGATTCAGGCGCATTTAATGCTGCACCTTCGCGTAATAATCCTGCAGTACGAAGAAGGCTTTTTTCTTCTCGCCTTTATCGGAGAGAAGTCCCTTGCGGTTGTATCCATCCTGGATTCCGGGCAACAGGCGTGTCGGCGAACGGAAATCCATCAGCACCCACGGCGTAATCCCGCGCAGAAAAGGCATATCGCGGAACATGATGAACTGCTCCGTAAGGATCTCCGCTTCATACTCTTCGGTAAAGCGCTGATCGGCGGGGCCGTGCAGACCAGCCTTCGCGCCACCACCAAACTCGCTGAGTATCACCGGCTTGTGCATCGGGTCCTCCCACTTGAACAGGGGAGCCTCGTCGGGTTTGCCCATATACCACCCGATGTACTCGTTGTATCCCAGCACGTCGAGATCGGCGCCAAGTGGATCGTCGAGGACCGCGGTCTTGCCGTGAAAAGGCGTGAGCATGGCCGATGTAATGAGCCGCGTCGGGTCTTCCTGGCGTGCCTGCGCCACCAATTTGCGAATGAAGGCGGTGCGTTCCTCACTGATTGGCGTCTCGTTCGACATGGACCAAAGAATGACCGATGCCTTGTTGTGATCGCGCCGGATCATCTCGTGCAGTTGCTGCTTCGCGACTTCAAGCGTGCGCGGATTCGTCCAGGCGATCGACCAGTATACGGGAATCTCCGACCAGACCATGATGCCCAGCTTGTCGCCCGCGCGCGTCATTCGCTCGTCATGCGGATAGTGCGCGAGCCGGACGAAATTGCAATTCAGTTCCTTGGCCCAACCCATCAAAGTGTTGACGTCCCTATCGGACCAGGCTCGCCCGGAACGGTAAGGAGCTTCGCCCTGTATGTTGACGCCGCGCAGAAAGGTCGATTTGCCGTTAAGCAGAATCTGATCGCCCTTTACTTCGATAGTCCGGAAACCGATGTCGTCGGTGAGATGGTCGTCTCCCGCAACGAACTCGACCTTGTACAGTCGCGGATGCTCCGGCGACCAGCGTTCGAGATCGGCCGGGTGAAATGAGAAACTCGCGCGTCCATCCTCACCCACGGCCGCGCTCTGGTCGACATGCAGGTCTGATATCCGAAGCGCGACCTTGCTTCCGGATGCGGCTCCGGTCACGTGAACATAGCCTTGAAGGTCGCCCGCTCCGGCGAAGTGGAGCATCTCGTCATCGATGAAAGATTCGGGCACCTCGACCACGGAGACATCCCGTGTGAGGCCGCCATAATTCCACCAGTCGCTCTTGATTGTCGGAACATGGTCTAGGGTGCGCGTGTTATCGACGGCGATAACGACGAAATTGTTGCCGTCCTTGACGGCATTGGTCATCTCGCAATCGAAGGGTGTGAATCCGCCTTCGTGATCGCAAGTGTGCACATCGTTCACAAAGACGTGTGCGGCGTAGTTCGCCGCGCCAATATGCAGGAAGATGTGCGTGTGTGCTTTGGGGTGGTAGTCGAAGTCGCGCTGATACCAGAGCAGCCCTTCGTAGTAGAAGAGTTTCTCATCCTGCGAGTTCCAGTCGCCGGGAACCTGAATCACCGGGGATTTGGCAAAGTCGTACTCCTGCAGAGGACCGCCGGGCACATAGTGCAGATCCCTCGCGTATCCGCGCGGGCTGGGAACATCGCTATTCGAGGTATTCGATCCCCAGCCGCCATGATACGGATCGACAATATAGTGCCAGGGTCCGTTGAGGCTCATGGCGGGCCGATGGTCGATGTCGACGAGCAGAGTGGGTGGCTGTTGTGCGGCTGCAATCAATGAGGCGAAAAATAGAGCAGAGAAAAATGCTATGCGGCGCATGCAGAACATACTAACGTCGTCGCTCTTACTTTTTGGGAGGCGTCATCATCGAGCGAAAACGATTCGCCCGTTCAAATTCATCTCGCAGCTCGGGCGTTTTCAAATTCTCACGCAGATGCGCCAGCCGCTGTTCAAGAGCCAGCAGTGACGCGGCAACCGCTTCCGTGTTGGTATGAGCCACGTCGCGCCACATGGAGAACGGACTGGCACCAAGCCGCGTCATCTCGCGCAGGGCGCGTCCGCCGATCGGAAGCACCTCATCTTTCGCGGGAAACTCATCCTCCAGCAGCGCGCTCAGCGCGGTCGAGAGGTATTGCGGCAAATGGCTGACCCAAGCACAGAGAACGTCGTGCCTCGCGGGATCGAGATCGAGCACGCGGCAGCCGAATTTCTCCGCCCAAGTGCGCCACTCATCGGCGAGAGCCCGCGACGCGTGATGCATCGACCTCGATTCCTGCGTTTCCGTAAAGAGCCAAGTTGCACCATCGAAGAGATCGCCGTCGGCATTGGCCGCGCCGCTGACTTCCTTGCCCGCCATCGGATGCCCGGCAAGAAATCCGGCAGAATGGACAAGACTGTAGCTCCCGCGCGCCTGTGCGCACACAGCGCCCTTGACGCTGCCCACATCGGTAACAAGCTGCCCGGACTGAAGAACGGGCGCAAGGCGATCGAGCCATTCGAGAATTGTAAAAACAGGCCCACTGAGCAGGACGAGCTGGCTTTCACGGGCGGACCTGATCGGGTCCTGAGCGGCGAGGTGAATCGCGCCGCTCGCTTCGGCGGCAGCGAGTTCCGCAGGATCGGGGTCCCATCCGGTAATTTGTCCGGCGAACCCATGCGAGCGCAGCGCCAACCCCACGGAAGCTCCGATGAGCCCCGTCCCGAAAATCACGATGCGCTCGATCGCCATGCGCCTCAGACAGCAGCGCCGACGGGCTGAGCGATGCTGCGTCCGACTGCCGGTGCGATGATGCGTAATTCATCCATAAGCTTTGCGAACTGGTCTGGAAAGAGCGATTGTGCTCCGTCCGAGACAGCCTTGTCGGGGTTGGGATGCACTTCGATCAGCAGGCCATCGCCGCCGGCGGCTACGGCGGCACGCGCCATCTGCGGAACCATGTCGCGACGGCCGGTACCATGCGAGGGATCGCCAACCATGGGCAAATGCGACAGCTTCTTCACCACCGGTATTGCCGAGATGTCCATAGTGTTGCGGGTGTAGGTTTCGAAGGTGCGAATGCCCCGCTCGCAAAGGATCACGTCGTAATTGCCGCCGGACAAAATGTACTCCGCAGATAGCAGCAGTTCTTCGATGGTGGCCGCGATGCCTCGCTTCAGCAGCACGGGTTTTCGCACCTGGCCGAGTTCGCGCAGCAGGTTGAAATTCTGCATATTGCGGGCTCCCACCTGGAAGCAATCGATGTAAGGAAGCATGATGTCGATCTGCGAAATTTCCATAACCTCGCTAATGATGAGCAAGCCAGTCGCATCACCTACCTCGCGCAGCAGCTTGAGTCCCGTGAGCCCCATGCCCTGGAAGGAATAGGGCGAGCTGCGCGGCTTGAATGCCCCTCCGCGAAGAAACTTTGCGCCCGCGGCCTTCACCTGCGCGGCGCAAGTGAAGATTTGTTCACGGCTTTCGATCGAACACGGGCCGGCCATAACAATGACTTCGTCTCCGCCGACGGCAACTCCATTGGGAAATGTGACGATCGTGCCTTCGGGCCGGAAGCCGCGTCCGGCGAGCTTGTAGGGCGAAGAGATGCGGACGACTTCCGCAACTCCCGCGAATAGCTCGAAGTCCTTGTGGTCGAATTGCCCCGGCGTGCCGACTCCGGCGAGAATGGTCTGGAGGGCCCCGGTGGTGCGGTGCACATTGAATCCAACTTCAACCATCCGCTCGACAACTGCTTGTATCTGCTCGTCGGTGGCTTTTTCCTGCATTGCAACAATCATGGTTACTTTTCCTGTCCTGCGCGGCTCATGCGCGCCCTGTTACTCTCCACTGCCAGATGCGGTCGATCTGGCTCTAGAGGCCAGCTCCTGACCCTGGAGCGCGCGCATCACGTCGATGATGCGTTCGTAGATGTGGACCAGCTCAATGTCGGGGAGCGGTCCCCGGTTAGCCGCACGCACATTTTCAAAAATCACGCGCTCACGATTTGGCTCGTATATAGGCATGGAAGTAGTGCGCTTCAGCTTGCCGATTGCCTGCGCTGCTTCCGCGCGTTCGCTCAACAGCGAGACAATCTGCCGGTCAAGCTCGTCGATTTTTCTCCGCCAGTCTTCGATTTCCATGCAATCCCCTTAGGCAGGCGCGTTCAGCCACGCCCGCTGTTTCAATGCCATGCACGAACGGTGAAATTATCGGACCTGCAGAACGGGCGCTCGCGGGCCCGTCCTCAGACCCTCGATAAATCGCCCGATGGAGCTGGGCGCCTCTTGTGGAGCGGCCCGCTCAATGTCCTGCTCGATGATGCGAACGAGGGCGCTCCCGATTACTGCCGCGTCCGCGAACTCGCCCACAGCGGCAAAATGCTCCGCGTTCGAAATGCCGAAGCCCACCGCAATCGGCAGATCTGTATATCGCCTCAGGCGCGATACGAGGGCTTCGGCCTCTGTGGCCAAAGACTGCTGGGTGCCCGTGATTCCGGTGCGTGAGATGGCATAGACAAATCCCTGCGAAACTGCCGCGATGCGCTTGAGCCGCTCGTCGGGACTGGTCGGGGCAGCAAGAAAAATCGGCGCGAGATGGTGGCGCTCAAGACTCGCAAGGTATTCGCCGGCTTCTTCGACAATCATGTCGGTGACCAGCACCCCGTCGACACCCGCCTGCTCTGCGGCAGAGCAGAAGCGCTCCAGCCCAAAGCGCAGTATGGGATTGAAGTAGGAAAAGATAACCAGGCCAGAGTCGGGCCGTTGCCTGCGCAGATCGGCTGCAATGGCGAGTACGTCGCCAAGCGTCGTGCCGTGCCGCAGGGCTCGCTCGCTGGCGCGCTGGATCACCGGCCCATCGGCCAGCGGATCGCTGAAAGGCACACCCAGCTCGATCACATCGGCACCGGCGTCGATGGCGGCGAGAGCAATGTCGCGTGTCGTTGTCAGGTCGGGGTCGCCGACGGTGAGGTAGGCCACAAGCCCGGGCCTCGATTGGGGTTTGGGGATAAAACGAATCGGCATCTAAGCTACTTACGCTCCCTTGAGACTCATTTCGCGGGAAAGGATTCCTATATCCTTATCGCCGCGTCCTGAGAGGTTGACGATCAGTATGTCATGCCGCGCCATGGCGGGGGCAATCCGGATGCACTCCGCGACAGCATGCGCGCTTTCCAGCGCAGGCAGAATACCCTCCGTGCGGGCCAGGCGGACCGTGGCGTCGAGCGCAGCCTGATCCGTGGCCGTCACGTACTCCGCACGCCCGGAATCGTGCAGAGCCGCATGCTCCGGGCCCACCGAAGCGTAGTCGAGGCCAGCCGAAACCGAATGCGTGAGAGAAACCTGGCCGTTGTCATTCTGCAACAGATACGAATACGTGCCCTGCAGAACTCCCGGCGATCCGCCATGAAACCGGGCCGCATGCTCGCCGAGTTTTTCTCCGTGGCCACCGGCCTCCACGCCGATCAACCGGACCTGGGCATCGGGGATGAACTCGTAGAATGCCCCAATCGCATTCGAACCACCGCCAACACAGGCGATGATCGCGGTAGGCAGACGACCTTCTTTCTCCTGAATCTGTTCGCGAGCTTCCTTGCCGATGACGCGATGAAAGTCGCGCACCATCGTCGGATACGGATGCGCTCCCAGCACGCTGCCCAGCAGATAATGCGTGGTCCGCACGTTGGTCACCCAGTCGCGCATGGCCTCGTTGATTGCGTCCTTCAGCGTGCGTGATCCGGACCTGACACCGCGCACCTCCGCGCCCAGCAGGCGCATGCGGTAGACGTTGAGCTCCTGGCGGCGCATGTCTTCTTCGCCCATGTAGACGACGCACTCCATGCTCAGCAGCGCGCAGACCGTTGCCGTGGCCACGCCGTGCTGGCCGGCACCTGTCTCGGCGATGATGCGCCGCTTCCCCATGCGCTCGGCCAGCAGTCCCTGACCGATGCAGTTGTTGATCTTGTGGGCGCCGGTGTGCAGCAGATCCTCGCGCTTGAGGTAAATCTTCGCTCCGCCCAGCTCCTCGCTCAGGCGCGCGGCGAAATAGAGCGGCGTGGGCCTCCCGGCGTAATCGCGCAGCAGCGAGTCGAGGCGTGCCTGGAAGGCTGGATCCACCTTCGCCTCGGCGTAGGCATGGTCAAGCTCGTCGAGAGCGGCCACAAGGGTTTCCGGTACATAACGGCCGCCGTAAACGCCAAACCTGCCGGCGATCGTGCTTGTTTTAGGTGGATCGATGACGGTGCTCACGATTTCTGTCCTCTAGACTTCGAATGTCTCTTCCAGCTTTGCCTTGTGTGCGGCGACGCGCGCGCGTTCTGCGAAAGCCTTCACCTTCGCTGGATCTTTTTTCCCCGTTGACGCTTCGACGCCTGTCGCCACATCCACTCCCCAGGGCCGTAGCGTCGCGATGGCTTCTCCGACATTCTCCGGGTTCAGTCCCCCGGCCACGATCAAGCGCGGATGTGACCCAGCTCCGGAAAAGCTGCTTCTCGCCGCATGCCAGTCGAAGGGAAGCCCGGTACCGCCGAGCAAGATCGCGGTCCGCGAGTCGACCAGCACCGCATCAACCGCATCGTCCTGCTGTGCCTCGCGCAGGCGCTCTTCGAGGTCTCCGCCAAAGTGGATCACCCGGAAGATGCCCAGGCTGTTCGAAAATCGTTCGCGCAGCCTCGACTGGAGCGCCACGTCGTTCGACGCGTGCAGTTGCACCCCGGTAAGTCCGCATTCTTCAATCGCCGCCACGATAACGTCGAAACCTGCGTCCACGAAAACGCCGTATTTCCCAACTCGGTCGGGCAGATGCGGAGTAATGGCGCGCACCTGCGCCGGCGTAACCCGTCGCGAGCTCTCGGCAAAGACGAAGCCCACTGCATCCGCACCCGCTGCAGCCGCCAGCTGGGCATCTTCGAGATTTGTGTTGGCGCAGATCTTTACCCACATCGCTATACCCGCTCCGCGACGGGCGACAGCAAAGCCCGCAGGGCCGCACCCGGATCGGCCTGCCTCATCAACGATTCGCCGATGAGGAAGGCGTCGAAACCCGCAGCCCGCAGCCGCTCTATGTCATCGTTGGTATGAATGCCGCTCTCGGCGACCCGAAGCGCGCCGGCAGGTAAGCGATCGACTAGGTCGAACGATGTCTCGAGGCTCACCTCAAAGGTGCTGAGGTTCCGATTGTTCACACCATAGGCATCGCATCCCAGGCCCGCTACCCGATCCAACTCTTCTGCAGTGTGCACTTCGCACAGCACATCTAGCCCGTAACCGTGAGCTGACTCCGTAAATCGCGCCAGATCCGCGTCAGACAACGCCGCCGCAATTAGCAGAATCGCGTCCGCGCGATGCGCTTGCGCCTCAACGATCTGATATTCATCCACGATGAAGTCCTTGCGCAGACAAGGCAGGCTGGTCACGGAAGACGCTACCTCAAGATTTTGGAGGCTTCCCTGGAAATACGGCTCGTCGGTCAGAACAGACAGCGCCGTCGCCCCGCCAACCTCAAAACTCCGCGCCAGGACCGCAGGGTCGAAGTCTTCCCGGATCAATCCCTTGGAAGGTGATGCTTTCTTAAGCTCCGCAATAATTGCTGGACCCTGCGCTGCCTGCAAACGCAGCGCGCGGGCAAATCCGCGCGGGCTGTGCTCCGGAGCGCGGCGCTCCAGGTCGTGGAGAGGCGCGCGGCTCTTTCTGTCCGCTACGGTCGCCTGGGTCGTCCTGAGGATGCGTTCCAGGTGCATGATCTGCTCCTGAAACCAGTATAGCGACAGAAGGTCGGCGACTAAGCTGCCATCGCCGGTGCGAATCCGTCGCAGCCGCTGATAGGAGTTACCTTCAGGTGCAGAGTCGCATGGCGCGGATGTCCGCAATCGTCGACGAAATCCTCAGGTGCGCTCTTGCTTGAGCGGATCTGAATAAGGTTCTGGTCTGGATGCGACTCGCCAAAGTGCGAGCACAGGCCACATTGTCCGTCGTGAAGAGAGATCATAGGGGTCCTCCTTACAGATGTGAAGATAGCTCTACCCATTCAGGTTGTCATGAAAAAATTTACTGCAGGATACACGGCTAACTACGAATTTTCGATTCACGCACCGCCCTTAGCGGTTGTACTCCTTCAAAGCTTTCTGCAGCTGCTCGTGGGGTAATCCGATCGCCGTGTGGCCGTCGATGCCGGTCATCGTCTTTGCGCCTACCATGGCATTCACAATCGCTTCCTCGGTTGCTTCGGCCGTGGCGTTGAACAGCGGACTGATCCGCTCATTTGAAACGGCCAACACTGTATTCGGACCGGGTTCCGCGTCTGCGTGGGGATTCGCCGTCGAAAACGCGATGAAAATATCACCCGAGCCATTGCCGGAGGTCGATCCCGTCCGCGCCAACCCCATCGTGGCGCGGCGCGCAATGCGCTTCAACTGATGCGGGAGGAGCGGGGCATCAGTTGCCACGACAATTATGATCGAGCCCACGTCGCCTTCCTTCTCCCCTACCGTCTCATCCTTGAACATCGAGTATGGAACGTCCTGCGGAATCAGCTTACCGACCGGAACGCCGGCAATTGTCAGCTGGGGACGGCGTCCGCAATTGCACTGTACAAGAACGCCAACGGTATATCCGCCCTGCTCTTTCGTCAGCACGCGGGATGCGCTGCCGATGCCTCCCTTGAATCCATAGCAGACCATGCCCGTTCCTCCGCCCACGGCGCCTTCATCCACTGCACCACTTTGGGCGCCATCGAGCGCCGAGAAAACATGCTCCGGCTTCACGTGAAAGCCGTTGATGTCGTTCAACCATCCATCCCATGTTTCAGCGACTACGGGCAGCGACCACGGCTGGCTCAGCGTGTTGTGTTTTACGCCCCAGGCAATGATGGCGTCACGCACCACGCCCACGCTGTGCGTGTTGGTGATGGCGACAGGGCTTTCCAGAAACCCGGACTCCTCAACCCATGTCGTCCCTGTCATCTCTCCATTGCCGTTTTGCGTGAACCACCCCGCATAAACAGGGTCGGAATTCGACTTTCCGCGCGGAAAGATCACGGTCACCCCAGTCCGGATGGGGCCTTCACCGACCTTCAACGCGCCGTTACCGGAAATTAGTGTTGTCTCGCCAACTTCGACACCGCGAACATCGGTAATGGCGTTAAGCGGTCCCGGGGTTCCGTCGAAGGGAACTCCAAGATCGCGGGCGCGTGGCGCCGATTGCGAGTACATTGTCGCTGTCATCGCGAAGAAGACACTGAACAAGAGTGGACGCTGTTTCCGGTGACGGTGCATGCCTGGAACGCTACCGCACAAATTGGAACAAAGGTAGAAGAATCGTGAGCAGGACGATCTACGCCGAGAGCGCAAAATCCAATCCCAAATTGCCGCATTTCAACCGCAATCAGCCCGTTTCTGGAGCATACAAACCTCTTGCTCTTGATCAAGGATTCTGTTATCACGGAGTCATTTAAGAGGCCGCCCCCAAGAACTGGAGTTTCCGGTTGAAAATCTTACTGTGGTTCCTGGCTGTCTTGACAACCGCCTATGCCTTTGCGCAAGATGCTCAGATTTCGCCAGAAGAAATTCGCACCATTGAGCTCAGCCCCGCCGTAGTCTTTGTCAGCGTCGAATATAAAGTTACGGGCATCATTCCCCAGCCCGGGCCTCAGAGGCTCAAACTCATCCAGGGCACTCTTGGCGCGACCGGCAGCGGCTTTCTGTACCGCCCCGATGGCTATCTCATTACAAATGCGCATGTCGTCAGCGATGCAAATACGAAGGATCCGCAGGCGCAGCAGATGTTGAGATTAAGGACCTTGAAGACACTGGTCGACGCTGCCGAGCAATTGAATCAGCGCCAGATGACTGATTTGGAGAAAGAATACATTTACAACAAAATGCGGGTGGGAACGCCGGTCATCAACGTCATTTTGAACAATAAAAGCCGCTACCGAGGCGAGATCAAGATATACAGCGATCCGACCGGGGTAAACGTCGGCAAAGACATCGCTATCGTAAAGATCGACGCGACCAATCTGCCGACGGTTACGCTCGGCAACTCCGATGACGTTCATGTTGAGCAGCCGGTGACGGTAATAGGCTATCCTGGCGCTGCTTCAGCAATGGGTAAAACGCTCGGCGACGAGATCAGCGAAGAGTCCATGCTGGTGCCCACGGTGACGAACGGCCACATCTCGGCCGTAAAAATGGACTATAAGGGCTCGCCGGTTTTGCAATCCGATGCCGCGATTACCCACGGAAACAGCGGAGGGCCGGCATTCGACCCGGACGGGAAAGTCATTGGGATCGCCACATTTGGCGCACAAGAGGCTGCGGGATTCAACTTCTTTGTCCCCATCAACACGGCAATGGAGTTTGTCCGTCAGGCGGGTGCGCCCCCTGAGTCGGGATCGTTCGATTCCACCTGGCATGCAGCGCTCGATGCCATGGCCGCGCGCCAGTGGTCCAAGGCTCATGTGCTGATCGGCGATGTGCTCGAGATCATGCCCGGAGAGCCTGACGCGGCGCGCCTGCAGGTCATCGCCGCACGGGAAGAACAAAAGGAAGTTCCTCTATGGCCATGGATTGCCGGGGCCGCAGCTCTGCTCATCCTGCTGATTGTGTTGATCGTGTGGGCGGTGGTAGCGGCGCGCTCCAGAAAGGTTCCGGTTGCGATCCCGGACAAACCAATAATCACTCCGCAGCAGCAATCGCCGTCGCAAGTGGGACTTGCTCCAACGGTTCTGGCCTCTACCGGCTTGGCTGCCACCGCGCTGCAGGACAGCACCAGCACCAAAACGTACGGCACTCTGCATGTTACTTCGGGGTCCTTGAACGGCAACCGCTTCCCCATTCCCAAGACCGGTGTGATGATCGGGCGCGATTCGACAAAATGCGCGATCGTGACTTCCGACGAATCGGTTTCCAAGGAGCATGCATGGGTTGTACCGGTCGATAACGAGGTCGTGGTTATCGACCGCAACTCGACCAACGGAACGTACGTGAACTCTCCGGATTCGCCCAGAATCAACAAGACGGCTCTGCGCAGCGGAGACCGCGTGTACATCGGCCGCAAGGGAGCGATCACGCTGACCTACTTCAGTTCCTGAAGCGGGTATTTCCTGAGATGTTTCCCGCGCGTACACTTCGGGAGAGACCAGAATCGCTCATGCCAAAGTTCTGCAGCAATGGCCATCAAATCGAAGATGCGTGGGATATATGCCCCTACTGCCAGCGCACCGGTTTCCAGAGTGTCGGCGGCACGTCGCCGCTGACAAAGACGCGTCTGGATACAGCTGGAAATGTCTCCAATGAAACTTCCCCTAAACTACCCCCGTCGCGAACCGTGCTCATTTCCGAGCGCCGTCGCCCGCCAGTCGTGGGTTGGCTCGTAGCCCTCACTGGCGACCAGAAGGGAGAGGATTTCAGGTTGCACGAAGGGCCAAACGTGATTGGTACATCAGCCGATTGCCAGATCACGCTGAAGAACACTACCGTCACGGCAAGACATGCCAGCCTTCGCTACCAGGACGGACGGTTTTTCCTCACCGATCTTGACTCAACTAATGGGACCTGGCTCAACAACAGTCCGGACCGGATCGCGCGTGTAGAACTGAAAGACAACGACTTGATTCGCATTGGCGATATCTCACTGAAGTTTAAGTGCTTGTAGGAGAAAACTGCGTCATGCGTATTCGCCCGGACATAGAACTGGCTAACCTCACCGACCTAGGCGTTCGGCGGCAACAAAATGAAGACTATTTCCTTTACATCGAGCCGGAAAGCGATGAGGAGTTTGCCGTGAAAGGGCGTTTATTGCTGGTTGCCGACGGCATGGGCGGTCACAACGGTGGAGAGGTTGCCAGCGGCATTGCAGCCGCAGCGCTCCGAGAAGCTTTTCTCAACGCCAACGGAGAAGAGCCGAGGAGCATCCTTCTTCGCGGCTTTTCCCAGGCCCAGCAGGAGATTGTCGCGCGTGGCAGCGAAACCGGCAACCTCAATGGCATGGGTACGACCTGCACAGCGGTGATTCTCCGCAACGGAGAACTGAGCTACGGTCACATCGGTGATAGTCGTCTTTACCTGCTTCGCGACGGCATTCTGACGCAGCTTACGGAAGATCACACCCTAGTCCATCAACTCGTCAAAGGTGGGGCGCTCAGCAAGGATGAAGCTGCGGCCTACCAACAGAAGAATGTACTCACGGCCGCGTTGGGAATGCGCTCCGATGCGGTGCCGGCGGATTTCTCCGAGAAGCCTTTCCCGTTGATGCCAGGCGATACGCTGATCGTCTCCAGCGATGGACTGCACGGTCTGATCGATGACCGCGAGATCGCGGAGATAGCGGACAGCCAGAGCCCCAATGACGCTTGCCACGCGCTGCTGAACATTGCCATCGAACGCGGCGCCCCGGATAATATCACCGTCCAGATTCTCCGCGTTGTCACGGTGGCGCAATGATCGGCACAGAGATTTCCCAATACCGCCTGATTGAAAAGCTGGGTGAGGGCGGAATGGGCGTGGTCTATAAAGCTATTGATGTAATGCTGGACCGCGTGGTGGCTGTCAAGCTAGTGAGTGCCGAGCTTGCCGATAATCAGGAACTCCTCGAACGATTCAAATCAGAAGCGAAGGTACAGGCAACGCTGAGTCATCCGAATGTCGCGACCCTTTATTCCTATCTGGTATGGGAAGGGCGAGCGGTAATGGTGATGGAGTTCATCGAGGGCGAGACGCTCCAGCAGATGATCGCCCGGCGCGGCCCAGTCCCGTCTGAGATAGCGGTCCCGCTGTTCAAGCAGGCATTGCTGGGAGTCGGCGCCGCGCATCGTCGCGGCATAGTCCATCGCGATATCAAACCCGCAAACATCATGGTGAACGGCGATTGCCAGATAAAAGTAATGGACTTTGGCATCGCGAAAGTCCTGGGTGTAGACGGAAGAACACGCACCAACCTCCGCATGGGCACGGCCTGGTACATGGCGCCGGAGCAGGTTCTGAACCGGAAGGTAGATGCGCGAACCGATATCTATGCGCTGGGCGTGACCTTGTACGAGATCTTAAGTGGACAGGTGCCGTTCCGTGCGGACAGCGAATACGAGATCCTGAGCGCACACGTTCAGAGACAGCCGGAACTCCCAACCGAACATTATCCGCACATCCCGCAATCATGCGTTTCGGCCGTGATGCGGGCTCTGGAGAAGGAACCGGAAAACAGGTTTGCATCGACGGACGAATTCATCGCTGCGCTCAATCAAAACGCATCGGGTTCAACCGCAACGATCACTCCGGCGGCGCAGCCTGTCGAGCCCATTCAGCCGAGCGCACTGGCAGTTTCTGGCGTGGTGGTCTCAACGCCAGAAAAAGTCAGCACGCCGCCGTCGGTTGTAAGCGTGGTAGCGCCGCCTCCCTCGGAAAAGAAGCGCTCTCCATGGTTCGGGATCACAACTGCGGCGGTGCTCGTTGTGATCCTGGGCGCGGCCGCACTGATCATGTTTATGCGTGAACGCGAAAAACGCGCGGCACGTGGGGGGGGGCACCAGGCAACGATGGGCAGTCAGCAGCGCGCATCGGTCACGGGCGAACAGGAGAGGCGAATGCAGGCGGAACAGGATCAGGCCGCCGAGGAACTGAAGGAGCAGCTTGCCAAAGAACAAGCGCATCCTGCCCCAAACGCCGGAGGCCAGCAGCAGGTGGCCATGACTCATCCGGCGGCGACTCCCACTCCAAAGCCGCAAAATCAGCCGCCTCGCAACCCACCCAATTCGACGGTCGCTCAGGCCACTCAGAAAAACGAAGACGAGGCGACGCGTCTTCGCTTGCTTTCCGGAACATGGACCGGCACCTATACTTGTCAGCAGGGGGTGACCGGAGTAACGCTGCAAATTGTTGCCAGCTCCTCTCAGAATGTCGGAGCACTTCTGCAATTCGCTGTCCCTAACTCGCGCTCTGGCGCGTATTTCATGCGGGGGGTGTTCAATCCGGCCACCAACGGCCTCGCGATGAACTTTACGAGCTGGAAATACCAACCGGAGGGGTACGCCGCTGGCAACATCACGGGAACCGTCAATTTCGCGAGTAATGAACTTCGGGGAACAATTCTCCTCCCGGCCTGCGCTGCTCTCTCCATGCGCAAGCAATGAGCGACGCCGTCCAGCCAGCCCAACTACGCCGGCGCGGAAAAATCTGGCATGAATAAAATTTTCGAAAGACTAGTTGTTTTCCTAGGTGACCCGCTCGAGGAAAAGGCTATAAGGTAAGGCTCACGACATTTTACGTCCCCAGCACATGTTCGCAGATCTGAAGCGGAGAAACACACATGTGGCGAAACAGATTCACGACGGCGCACTGGATTGCAGCCTTTTTTCTTTTCGCAATCCCACTGACAGCGCAGGAAGCGTCTTTCCTCCCTTCGGCGCCTTCGGCCAACACAGTCGGCAGCACGATGAAGGAGTCCCCGGCAGAGTGGCGTAAAACGCTACCAGGCGAAGTCTCGTCCGACGAGGCAGCACGTTTCCAATTGCTCGGCCTCAACGACATCCGTCCTGCAATCATCGATTCTGCTAACTACGACAACTTCGGGACCACGTCGTCTCAGGGCGTGAACAGTATCGACTCCGGCTCGGGCATCGTCACGAAATATTCCTTCGACGACCCGAACGTTGCGCCCGGTCACAGCTCACTGATCCTCCCATCCGCGAATGATGCGAGTGCGGCTTCCCACGGCGTCGTCCGGCAAGTCACGCCTCCACAGCCTGATACCAGGATTCGGTGGAGAGTCGCTAACCAGGAATCCCTGCTTTCCATAGGGATCATGCACACTTTTAACCTTTGGACAGAAGCGGGAACGCGGGATGCCCTGAACGGGCCGTGGCTGGACGATTACGTGCAGTCGGTTGCCGAGTTGCGTGGCTGGAGCGACAGTGACAGATTCATGGCTCCCTACGTCGGCCATCCCATTCAAGGTTCAGTTTTTGGTTTTATCCTGCGCCGGAACGATCCCAAATATCGGACTGTGCAATGGGGCGACGGCCGGGATTACTACATTAGCTTGCTGCGTTCCATGGCCTACTCGGCGGCATGGCATACGGAGTGGAAGATCGGTCCCGCCAGCGAGGCTTCCATAGGCAATGTGATGCTCCACGCTTCTCCGGGATTCATCACGCTGGTTGACACCCCGACACTGGGCGCGCTGACGATGATCGCTGAGGACGTGGCGGACCGATACGTGATCATCGGACTAGAGAACAGGACCGCCAACCGTGCGCTGATCATGCTGGCGCGAAGCTTCCTGAACCCCGGGCGGTCGTTTGCGAACATGATGGCGTTTAAGGTGCCGTGGGAGCGAGATACTCGCATCGGAATCATGCGGGAAAACTACCTCCTGCGCAAGGAGCTGGTAGAGGATTACAAGCATGGGAGCGGAGAAAAACCGTTTGAGTTCGTGCGCCGACCACCGGACGAACGCGACCCTGAAGATTATCCAAAGGAAGCGCCTATCGAATTGGCAGCTTATCCCTACTATGAAAAATTTTCGGATGGCCACAATTGCATTGGCGGCGGCGGCTCTGGCGCAATGCGAGTAAATCCAGGTCTGCAGATCGTGAGCGAAGTGAACGGGTGCCTGATCATGGGCATGCCGGCATATAATGACAGCGCAGATTCGTTGTTCTACGGTTCAGGTATTCGGTGGACTCCGCTGGCCGACCATCGTCTGTCGCCTTTTGTAGAAGTCTTATTCGGCGGAAGAAAAGTAACCTACGAAGTCGACAATGCCGCTCTACATGATCTGCTCAAGGAGGAATGGAACGACGGAAACGGCACGCTACCTCATTATCCGAAACGTAGTGACTGGTCCACGGAAGTTTCGCAAAATGGTCCCAGCATTTCGACTGGCGGCGGGCTGGATGTGGTTGTAAAGCGACCGTTTACTTTTCGCCTCATCAACGTGCAATACACTCACAGCTGGATGCAGGACGTAGAAATGATCCATCCGCAGAGCGGAATTCGAATCACGACAGAAGCCGTGCTGCGCATCGGCACCTGGTAACCCTGAAAACCGACAAATCTCCTGGACAATCACAGAATTTTCGGTGAAAGCGAAGAGCGGTCGTGCGTGCTGCGGTGGGTGCCTCGCACCGCTTCTGCGGCTCTGAGCGCGAAGCGAGCCATGCCGGAGCGGTTCCAAAGGCCGCGCCTGTGACGAGCGACAAGACGAAGGCGACCCCGGCACCGCTAGAGATTGCGGGGCGCTGATGAGGACGCGGTCAATCGGAAGTTTCCTGGAGCAAGTTCTCAGGAGCTCAGATGGCCACTAGCTGTGAGAGGACTGGACGGTCTTCCGCGCGGTCGTAGTTCAGGTTTTGGCCAAGCCATCGCTCGACTTCTGCGATGCTGATCCCCTTGCGTTCATGATAGTCGGCGACCTGATCGCGGCCGATCTTGCCGAGGCTGAAATAGCGGGATTCGGGATGGGCGAAGTAGAGGCCGCTCACGCTGGAGCCGGGCCACATCGCATACGACTCCGTGATCAGCATGCCGGTGTTTGCCTGCACGTCGAGCAGGCGCCAGAGGGTGCCCTTCTCCGTGTGATCGGGGCACGCCGGGTAACCGGCCGCCGGCCTGATCCCGCGATACTTCTCATGGATAAGATCCTCGTTGCTCAGGCCTTCCTCGCAACCGTAACCCCACTCCTCGCGCACTCGCTTGTGCAGGCATTCCGCAAACGCTTCAGCCAAACGATCGGCGATGGCCTCGGCCATGATCGCGTTGTAATCGTCGTTCTCCGCCCTGAAGTGGTCGCATAGCGCCTTGAGGCCAATGCCGCTGGTTACCGCGAAGCCGCCGATGTAGTCGGACAGCCCTGTTTCCTTCGGTGCGATAAAGTCGGCAAGCGACCGGCAAGGCTCGTTGCCTTCCCTGTTCGCCTGCTGGCGGAGGAAATGGAACCGCGAGAGCACCTCTGCGCGTGTGTCGTCCGTGTACAGGTCCACATCGTCGCCCACGGCGTTAGCGGGAAAGAAACCGTAGACGCCGCGCGCCGTGATCAGGTTCCCCTCGATGATGCGGTCAAGGAGGGCCCTGCCATCGTCGAAGATCTTACGTGCTTCTGCGCCCTGCCGCTCGTCGTCAAGAATGCGCGGATAAATCCCCTTCATTCCCCAGGTGTGAAAATACGGCGACCAGTCAATGAAGTCGCGCAGCGTTGCCAGGGGAAAGTTGTCGAGCACGCGAATTCCGGTAAAGGCGGGTACGGGCAGGTCTTCGGCACGCCACTCGATCGGCGTCCGCCTTGCGCGAGCGGTCGCGATGGGAACCAGCTTTAGTTTCGGCGCAGAGTGAGCCTTGCGGATTGACTCGTATTGGGCGCGATGCTCGGCCACGAACGCGGCCTTGTTGTCGTCACTCAGGAGGCTGGTGGTCACCGGCACGGCGCGGCTGGCATCCAGAATGTGCACCACCGGCTCGCTGTAGTGCGGCGCAATTTTGATGGCAGTATGCGCGCGGCTTGTTGTCGCCCCGCCGATAAGCAGCGGCAACTTGAAGCTCTGCCGCTCCATCTCGCGGGCCACATGGACCATCTCGTCGAGAGAGGGCGTGATGAGGCCGCTGAGGCCGATCATGTCCGCCTTCTCCGTCTTGGCGCGTTCGAGGATCTTTTCGCATGGGACCATCACGCCCATGTCGATGACCTCGTAGTTGTTGCAGGCGAGGACGACACCGACAATGTTCTTGCCGATGTCGTGAACGTCGCCCTTGACTGTTGCGAGCACGATCTTTCCCTGCGCTTTGACCTCATGGCCCGCTGCAGCCAGCGAGGCCTTCTCGGCCTCCATGAATGGCGTCAGGTGCGCGACTGCCTTCTTCATCACGCGGGCAGACTTGACCACTTGCGGCAGGAACATTTTGCCTGCTCCGAACAAATCGCCGACCACGCTCATTCCATCCATCAACGGGCCTTCGATCACCAGCAGAGGGCGGCCCAGCTTGAGGCGGGCTTCCTCGGTGTCGATCTCGATGTATGTGTCGATGCCCTTGACGAGTGCGTGAGAGAGACGTTCCTCAACCGTACCGTTGCGCCATTCCTCAGTTTTCTTTTCACTCGCTACTGTGCCTGCGCCCTTGAGCGATTCGCCGAAGTCCACCAGGCGTTCGGTCGCGTCAGGGCGTCGATTGAGCAGCACGTCTTCGACCAGCACCTTCAGCTCGGGTTCGATCTCCTCGTAGACTTCGAGCATTCCCGCATTCACGATGCCCATATCCATGCCCGCCGCGATGGCGTGATAAAGGAACGCCGAGTGCATCGCCTCGCGAACCTTGTTATTGCCGCGAAAGCTAAAGGAGATGTTCGAAACTCCGCCACTGACCTTCGCATGGGGCAAGTTCGCCTTGATCCAGCGCGTGGCATTGATGAAATCAACCGCGTAGTTGTTGTGCTCCTCCATGCCGGTGGCGACGGTGAGAATATTCGGATCGAAGATGATGTCTTCGGGCGCGAAGCCGACCTCGTCGACCAAGATTCGATAGGCGCGCTCGCAGATGCGGATCTTGTCTTCGTAAGTTGCGGCCTGCCCCTGTTCGTCAAAGGCCATTACCACCACAGCCGCGCCATACTTGAGCACGGTGGCAGCATTCTTACGGAATTTTTCTTCGCCTTCCTTAAGCGAGATCGAGTTGACGATGCCTTTACCTTGCAGGCACTTGAGACCTGCCTCGATGACCTCCCATTTCGAGGAGTCCACCATGAAAGGCACCTTGGCGACTTCGGGCTCGCTCGCCAGCAACTGCAGGAAGCGCGTCATGGCGACGACGCCGTCGATCATGCCTTCGTCCATGCAGATGTCGATGACGTTGGCCCCGTTTTCCACTTGCTGCCGGGCCACGCTGACCGCTTCCTCGTACTTGCCTGCCTTAATCAGCGTGGCGAACCGTGGCGAACCGGCCACGTTGGTTCGCTCGCCAATCATGATGAAGACATTGGGCTGCTGAGTGAATGGCTGCGATCCGGAGAGACGGAGCGGTCTCGTCTCTACTGCGTCGCCGATGCTCACGATTTCCGCAACACTCACGCGCTGACCTCGCTCGGGCGCAGGTCGGATTGCTCAGCTGGCGTTGTCTCCAACTTGCGCGGAGGCTGGCCTTCGAGCGCTTTGGCGATCGCCGCGATGTGCTCGGGTGTGTTACCGCAGCACCCGCCGGCGATGTTGATCAGCCCTCCCTGGGCAAAGTCACGCAGATAGCGGGCCATGTCCTCCGGCCCGAGATCGAACCCGGTTTCGGAGAGCGGATTTGGCAAACCTGCATTCGGGTAGCACGAGATCGCCACATTCGCCTTCTCAGAGAGCTCCTCCAGGAAGGGATACATGAGATCGGGGCCGAGAGAGCAGTTGAGTCCCACGGACATCGGCCTTACGTGCGCCACCGCGTTCCAGAATGCCTCGGTGGTCTGCGCGGAGATCATCGTCTCACCGCCACGGCCTACCGCGGCCGAGATCATGACAGGCAGTTCCTTGCCCTCAGCGGTAAGGCCATCCTCATCGAAGACCTCACGGATCGCGACGAGCGCCGCCTTGGCATTCAGCGAGTCGAAGATTGTCTCGACGAGAAGGAGGTCAGCGCCGCCGGAGATGAGGGCACGCACCTGATGGGCGTAGGCTGCCTTCACCTGATCGAAGGTGACTACGCGAAAGCCTGCATCCTCGGGGTCGGGCGAGTTCGACAGCGAAACTGTCAGTGGACCGATGGCTCCGGCCACGAAGCGTTGACGTTCGGTTGCGCTCCCGATTCGATCTGCCCACTCGCGGCATTGCTGCGCGGACTTCTCATTGATCTCCCACGCCAGGTTGTTGAGGAAGGGATCTTCGATGATCTTCTGGTAAAACTTGGGATCCTTTCGCCCACCGTGCTCGCGGGGATCGTCCACAAAGAATTCGCTCTGGGTGATGCTGGTCGCGCCGAAGGTGTTCGTCTCGATTATGTCAGCGCCCGATTCCAGGAATCGGCGATGGATATCGCAGATCATCTCCGGTTGCGTCAGCGAAAAAAGATCACCGTTGTTCAGCAGGTCCTTGGTCGAATTTTTGAAGCGCTCCCCACGGATGTCGACCTCCTTCTTGCCATAGGTGCGGATGGTGGTGCCCATCGCTCCATCGATGATCGCGATGCGACTTTCGAGAATCTTCTGAAGAGGATGTTGGCCGGCTTTCGTCATTATTCCTGCCGATCTTGAGCGTAGTAACGATGCCGGCAATACCTGGCATCGCGCCTGGTTGTGGTTTCCGATCTCAACATAAGGGGCAAGGCATCGGAAGAAACATGCGAAAACGAGAGGATCCAGCCTGGACTAATCGTCGGATCCTGCGACGCAGTCGCTTCGCCTCTGCCCTGCTGGGTAGCGCGTCTCTTTATTATAGCGAGGCTGCGAAGCGCTCCATAGCGCATGCAGGGTTTGACGCGCGGCACTACTGCGTAAAGTCGAGAAGCGATCGCCATCTATCCCCTCAAAAAAGCAGCCGAAAATCCTTTTGTTCCTGCCGGCGCGGTCATGGGTATCGGCAGCCTGCCGCTCACCTCTGGTGCATCGGCGATTCAGGCGGATGCCAAATTGTGGACGTCCCTTCTGCCCTCAATTGCCGCGGCAGTCAGAACGGGGAAAGCCATCGGTCAGAGTCTGGGTGTTGTGGCAGAACTGAACGAGGCTCGCAAGGAAGGCTACGGTTGTCAGGGTGAGAGAGAAGGGAGCCTTGATTCGCTGCTTAAATATATGGTCATGATAGGCGAGCCTGGCTGTGAAAACTGATCTGGACAACCAATCATAGAAAAATCTGACGGGTTCATGTCTCAATCACTCCCTTGTTCCGGTATGCTTGTCCGTGCAAAGGAGAACCCCGTGAAGACCTTCCCGAAGCTCTTTCTCGCCGTAGCTTTGTCAGCATTGCCGCTGGCCGCGTTCGCCGCCAGTCCGAAGTCCGTGAAAGTTCCGATCAAGACCGCGGACGGCAAGGATGCTGGAGATGTCGTGCTCAAGCAGACGAAATCCGGAGTCGAAGTCAAGGTCGACTTGAAGAATCTGCCTCCCGGCGAGCACGCCATCCACATCCACCAGAACGCCAAGTGCGATCCGCCTGACTTCAAGTCCGCGGGCGGACACTTCAACCCAGCAGGCAAGAAGCACGGGTATGAGAGTCCAGACGGCCATCACAACGGCGACATGCCCCAGAACCTGACCGTGAAGCCCGACGGCAAGGTCTCAGTGACCCTGGTGAATAAGGACGTGACCCTCGACCCCGCCGCCCCCAATTCCGTCTTCATCAACGGTGGCACCGCCATCATCATCCACGAGAAGGCCGATGATATGAAGACCGATCCCACCGGCAATGCCGGGGGGCGCATCGCCTGCGGAGTCATCGTCCAACCGTAACTTTCAGCCGCTTCCGTACAAATTGCTGCTACTTGCTCTTTGTCGCTTCGATCTCGATGGCCTTCCACTCGTCCTCGCTCAGCTTCACCGCGCCGGCTCCGATGTTCTCCTGAAGGTGCTCGACGGAGGATGTTCCAGGGATCGGCAGCGTGACGGGCGAGTGATGGAGCAGCCACGCCAGCGATAGCTGAGCTACCGTAGCACTGTGTCGGTTCGCCGCTGCATCCAGTGGGCCGCCCGGCTTAGCGAGCGCACCCGCCGCCACCGGGAACCACGGGATGAACCCCAGCTTGTGCTTCGCGCAGTATTCGAGCGTCGTCTCGTAGTTGCGGTCGCCGATGTTGTACTTGTTCTGCACACTCACGATGGGCACAGTCTTTCTCGCCCGCTCGATGTCGTCCGGAACCACTTCGGACAGACCCACATGGCGAATCTTGCCTTGCTTCTGCAGTTCCTTGATTGCGCCAAGCGACTCCTCGACCGGAACCTTGGGATCGATACGATGGAATTGCCACAGGTCGAGGCGCTCTACTTTGAGCCGTCGCAGGCTCATCTCAACGCATTGGCGCAGATATTCCGGCCGACCCACGGCCGCCCACCGATTTGGCCCCGACCGCGTGAAGCCGCCCTTGGTGGCAATCACCAGGTCACCCGGGTACGGGTGCAGTGCCTCGGCGATCAGCCGCTCGCTCACCTCCGGGCCGTAGGAGTCCGCCGTGTCGATGAAGTTCACTCCCAGCTCGACCGCACGGCGTAAGACCTGTCTAGTCTTTTCCGGATCTTTGGGCTCTCCCCAGATTCCTTCGCCTGTAATGCGCATGGCCCCATAGCCGAGGCGGTAGATATGCAGATCTCCGCCCAGAGCAAACGTCCCGCTAACCGATGCATTCAAATGAGTCGTCGTCATACGCTTTCAGATGCTACGGCTTGACGCTGAGGTCCAGCAAATCCTGACTGATCAATTGGTCGGTCCAACTTGTTACGCCCGCGCCGCTCGCCGCCCGGCCTCGCGCCCTTCGCGGATCAGATCCGGCAGCCCTACACCGTGGTATGCATTCCCAATCAGGTGTAGCCCGGGAAAGCTGTCAGACAATTCAGCCAGCTTCGTCATGCGATCCAAATGCCCAACTGCATATTGAGGCAGCGACAATGGCCACCGCCGGACTAGCGAAATATCCGGCTCCGGCAATTCGCCGAGCCCTCGCGAAAGCTGCCGGTTAGCCAGCGAAACGAGCGAGGCATCGTCCTGATTGAGCAGAGCAGGCGCAGTATCGCCGCCAAAGAATCCGCGCAGCAACACAGCGCCATTCGGCGCGCGATGCGAAAACTTCTGATCGACGAAGGTGCATGCTAGAAGCTGAGGATCATCTTCAGATTCCCGGTCACGGTTTAGCGCTTGCGGCACGAGATATCCGAAGCCACGCGGAATCCTCAGATGCTTTGCTCGTTCAGCCGAAAACGCCAGCGCGACGACGATGGCCGAGGTGGCATCGACGGTCAAGAGCGAATCGAACTCAGCGTGAATGGGACGAAGTAGTTGCCGAGTGACGTGTGCTGGCGTGGCGACGATGACTTCGGGAAAGGGTTCAGTGGAACCAGAAAGCTTGACCTGCCATAGTCCACCCCGCCGCGTGAGAGAGCTGATTTCATGTCCGAGTCGAATCGCATTCGAGGGCAGCTCCTGTGCCATGCGCTCGACCAACGTCTCTAGTCCTGACTTGAGCGACGTAAAGACTGGTGCCGAATTGCCCCGTTGCTGTTGCAATGCTGAAATCAGGCTGCCGCCTTCGCGCTCCAACTTCACAAAGGCGGGCATGACGCTGCACACGCTCAGTGCCTCGATCTTGCCGCCAAAGACGCCAGCCAACAACGGAGCGGCAATAGTGTCGGTGACTTCATCGCCGAAATGCCTGCGGACAAAGCTCGCGACAGATTCGTCTTCGCCATCCCGGAGTGCTGACTGCTTCAACTCTTCCGCGCGTCGGGCCTCGCGCAAATAAGCTAATCGGGCCTGCCAGCTGAATAGCGGTGATTCCATGATCGGAGCCCAGCGCGTCGGAACCATCATGCGCATGCCATCCGGCATCGGTACAAGACGCCGGTTTTGTAGCAGGTAAGTCCGCCGCCGCTGATCGTTCGAGGCGATAATCTCGGCTTCGAGTCCTAGCTCAATGGCCAGTTCGCGCGCCCATGGTTTCTCTGTCACCCAGGAATCGGGACCACATTCGATGACGAAGCCATCACGGCGAACCGTCTCAACCGTTCCTCCCAGCCGTCTCGAAGCTTCAAACAGCGTGAACTCAACATCAGGCTCGCGCGCAACCTGATAAGCCGCTGCAACACCGCTCAAACCTCCTCCGATGATCGCGACTCGTCTCATCGTCAGCCAAGCCGGGCCAGGCCACTCCGAACAAGATCGGCGATCGCTGCCGTGAGCAGGGGCGAAGCGTTCAGCGATTCCGGGCGGCGCAGTTCCATATCGAGATTTGCAGCCAACTGGCGAAAGCCAATGTCAATGTCGTAAAGAATCTCGACGTGGTCGCACAGGAACCCAACCGGCTGCACGATGATCTTGCGCACGCCCTCATTGTGCAGTGCAGTCAGCGTGTCTTCGACTGTCGGGCCGATCCATGGGCCGCTGGACATGCCCTGGCTCTGAAAGGCAAAGAACCAGTTGTCATGTGTCAGACCATCGACGCGCTCGGCCACCAGCGCCGCCGTGTGCTTCGCTTCCACCGGATAAGGATCGCCCCCCGGAGCAGTATGTGTGGGTGCACCATCGCTGGCCGATGGAGTCTGGATCGTTCTACAGGGAACGCTGTGTGCCGTGAACAGCACAGGAACGGGGGTGCCAGATTCGATGCTGAACGGATTCCACACCGCACACAGCCGCTCGGCAAAGGCGTCGGCGAGGAGCGGATGATCTCCCCAGCCCTCCACGAAATCGACTTGCATTCCTTTGGCTGCGGCGAAGACGGCTCGGCGGTAAAGTCCCACGCTGGTGCGAGAGTTCTGCGGCGCGAGACAGATTGCGACAACCGTGTCGATGCCGTCGTCGCGCATCTTGCCGACAACATCCACGATGTATGGCTTCCAGTTGCGCATGCCTACATAAACCGGGAGACCAAGCTCCTGCGAAAGCAGTCGTCCCTGTTCAAGTGTTAGGCGGGTCAAGGGGCTGGTGCCGATGAGCGAATAGCGGTGGCGAATCTCATCGACTACGCTGTCAGGCAGTGGGCGACCGCCGGTGATGTTGCAGAGGTATTCGGGGATTTCGTCGAGCGCATCCGGCGTTCCGTGCGCGAGCAGCAGGACAGCTGTGTGCTCACTCATGGCGGTTCACTGCCGCGTATTCACGGACGAATTTCACTGCCTGTTGAACATTTTCGACTGGAGTATTCGGGACGATGCCGTGGCCGAGGTTGAAGATGTGTCCGGGGCGCCCCCCGGCCTGATCGAGGATCTGGTGGACTCGCCGGCGGATCAGCTCCGGCGCAGCGAAGAGGGTGATAGGGTCCAGGTTACCCTGTACCGCGCAGGCGTGGTCGAGGCCTCGCCACGCCCGGTCAAGCGGGGTGCGCCAGTCGAGACCGAGCACGTCGGCTCCAGTGTCGTGCATCGAGGGGAGCAGGCTCGCGGTGTCGACGCCGAAGTAGATCACTGGGACGCCCATGGCCTGGACATCGCGGACCAGCGTCTTCGTCGTAGGAAGGACATACTCGCGGTAGTCCTCAATGCTCAGTGCACCTGCCCAGCTGTCGAATATCTGGATAACGTCGGCTCCGGCCTCGACCTGCTGGCGCGCGAACTCGCGCAGCACCTTCACCAGCTTATCCAGCAACCTGCGCCACGCATCCGTCTCGCGATACATCAGTGTCTTGGTGTGGACATAGTTGCGCGATCCGCCACCCTCGATCATGTAGCTGGCCAGAGTGAAGGGCGCGCCGCAGAATCCGATGATCCCAAGGCGATCCTTGAAGTGGGCAACGACGCGGGCAATAGCTTCAGCAACGTAGCCCAACTCCGATGCGCGGTCGGTGCGGAGACGGGCGATGTCGTCGGCGGTGCGGACAGGCTTGTGGATCACCGGGCCTTCTCCTGCCTGGAACTCGAAGTCCAGTCCCATGCACTCGAAGGGAAGCAGCAGATCGGCGAAGATGATCGCGGCATCCACGTCCAGCTTTTCGGCGGCAGTAATCGTCACCTCAGCCGCTAGTTTCGGCTGCTTGCAGATTTCAAGCAGGGAGTGATGCCGCCGGACCACCTGGTACTCCGGCATGTAGCGGCCAGCCTGGCGCAGGAACCACACCGGCGTTCTATCCACAGGCCGGCGCAGGCAGGCACGAACGAAGCGGGTGCCACCGGTCATGGTAGGGATTTCAGAGCCGGTCTTAATTGGGGGGATTTGCAGTCGTTCAGACATCATGGAATCAACAGATGAGGTTAGCATCTGCGGCTTCCGGATGCGCGCGGTTCATCTACCGCTTCCCCCCACCCCCCTCCCCGTTTTTATTCACTTTTGTAATCGTTTCATTCCATGTTACTTATTCCGGCAGGTTTGTAACCGTTTCATTCCGTTGAGGAAACTTGTAACCGTTTGTTACGGCTGGGTTACAGGTGCGAAATGGGCTCAACTTTCGTAACCGTTTCATTTCATTGGAACAACTTGTAACCGATTCTGCTGCTGCGAGTTACCTGAGTGGATCGGGTGGGCGTGCTTGTGGGCATGATCGGCTCTTGATCAATGAAAAAGCCCGCCGGGTAGGCGGGCTTCCTTAGTCTCTATTTCTATTTTACCGGATTGGGGGAAATTGTCGGCCAGAAATCGTAGAGGCTGAGCGTTGTCTCGGGAGCAGTCGCCGCTCCCGAAGCGCGTGCAGGGATTCGTCAGGTCCGTTCAACATGAGGGACCTGTTGGCGCACGTTGAAGGCGAAGGGTCACTCCGACGATATGCCGGACTTTACGGACAATTAGAAGCTCAACACCCACCAGATCAGTCAACAGAAGCGCGTTTATCGGTAGTAATTCTTTCAAGGTTTGGTGATTGAGGTCGAACGAGCGCATCGTCAAGTAAGCAATCATCCATCCGGGATCCGTCAACCCGGTCAAGGATGATTGGGGGAAATGCTTGCGATATACTTGCGTTGGCGTATCGGACGCCACCGTGTCCGCGGGCAGGGCTGAGCCCATCGACTAGTCTGGTCCCCAACAATCGAAACGATCTTCTTTGAGCCCGTCACGCGGACATCGGGCAGTGATCCAAAGGAGATGGTCATGTCCGATCAACACTCGACGCCTGTATCCGTCCGCAGCCTTCCGCAGCAGCCCAGTCTCGAACAACTCAAGAAACAAGCCAAAGAGCTGCTGGAGCAATTTCGTGCTGGCGAGCCCGTTGCTGTTGCTGAAATACGTCGATTCGAGCACAACCCCGATGCTTCCGACTTTGCCCTCAACGATGCACAGCGCGTGCTTGCCCGCGCTTATGGTTTCGCTAGCTGGCCGAAGCTCAAAGCCTTTGTAAATGGCGTTACGATCACGCGCTTTACAGATGCGGTGAAAGCCGGCGATATGGCGCAAGTGCGGAGCATGCTGGCGTCGCGTCCTGAATTGGTGGACATGGACCGGGCCGGCAATGACGAGCACAGGGGACTGCACTACGCGGTGCTGAGTCGCAATGCGCCGATGGTAAAGCTGTTGATGGAAGCGGGCGCGGATGCGCGCCAAGGCATCTATCCCAACCGCGATGCGACCTCAGCGCTGACTCTGGCTCGGGATCGCGAATACAGCAATATCGTCGCCATCATTGAGGAAGAGGAGCGGCAGCGGCGCGAAGAGATGAGCTGCCCGAATGCAACTGTCTCACCGGTGCAGGACCAGATCAGTGCGGCCATCTTGCAGGGCGATACGGCTACGGCGATACGCCTGCTTGAAGCAGACCGCTCACTCATACAGGCTTGCGACCGCAATGGCGCGACGCCGCTGCATATCGCCGCGCAGGTAGCCAATCTTGAGTTGCTGACGTGGCTGCTGGAGCGGAGAGCCAACGCCCGCAAGGAGGATATGAGCGGCAGAACTGGGCTTGATCGAGCTGCACAGTCGGCGGGTCCAAGCAACGGCTACGCTGGGCGCTTTCCCGCTGTGGCGCAGTTGCTGCTGGATCACGGAGCGGAGATTTCGGTCTCCGCGGCGGTTGCATTGGGCGATGTGGATCAGGTGCGTGCGATTCTTGCGCGGAATCCTGCCGCTTTGCGTGAGAATCTGCGCAATGGCGGTCTACTCTCGCTGGCGGTGAATCACAATCAGATCGAAATGGTGGAAGTGCTGCTGGACCTGGGCGCGGATGTGGATGAACGTGTGTTTCTCGAAGAGCTGGAGGAGCCAACGCTGAGCTGGGGTGGTCCACTGTGGTATGCGGCGATGGGCAATCAGTTGGAGATTGCGCGTGTGCTGCTCGATCGCGGCGCCGATCCGAACGCGAATGTCTATGCTTCGGGATGGCCGTTGAGCAACGCATGGAATCACGAGGGTGGCGCGGTGAAGCGACTCCTGTTGGCGCGCGGCGCGCGTCCCCAACCTCACACCGTGGCAGCCAATCATGATGTCGCCGAGGCCGGGCGGATGTTCGAGAATGATCCCAGCGAGCATGTGGTGGAGGAGTTGCTTTGGTCGGCGGCGGATCATGGCTGCCCGGAGATCGTTGCGATGGCACTCGAGCATATTCATCTGCCACTCAGCGACCAAACCTCGCACTGGTTGTTGATGCAGCCGGTGCGTGGCGCGGGTGACGATCCCGCACAGAATGAGGGCTACTTCGCCTGTCTTGATCTGCTCCTTCAGGCGGGCGTGGATCCGAACGTGACGCGCATGGGCGCGACCACGCTGCACTTTACGGCGGCGCGCGGCGGGCTGGATGGCGCCAGCCGAGCTCGCTTCGCTGCCATGCTCATCGAGCGTGGAGCTCGGCTCGATCTGCGGGACGATCTGCTGAAGTCAACGCCGCTGGGTTGGGCCTGCCGTTGGGGAAGGCTGGAGATGGCCGAGTTGCTGATCGCGCGCGGCGCTTCGGTGGAAGAGTCGGATGCCGAGCCTTGGGCCAGGCCAATCGCGTGGGCGAAGAAAATGAATCACAGCAAACTTCTTTCGCTACTGCACGATACGTCGGGTGCGGTGCCCGCGTAAGTTGGGCTCTTGCGGACGAGCTCCAGCGGTCTTGAGGCGGCATGAAGTTGCTAACGGACTGTTCGAGCTCGGATTAGTAACGAGAAGTCGGCTTCTCGGAAGCAATCGGTGGCGGGTTGTTCTCGAATGGTGCCAGCACTGGGCAGAACACTTATCGACACTCGAAATCGGTGCTCGATTCCTCGATCAAACCACCCTCTACCCGCGAGCCTTGAGTCATCAAACTTGAGGCGTGGCTTTCCTGCGCTTGCGCTCGGCGCCGAGGAAGATGGCGACGCCGATTCCGATCAGGACGGCGGTCGAGACATGCCACTAGTGATTGCTGGAATTCGCCAACGGAAAAGGAGTTAATTGGGGCCGGCGTCAGGCTCGAGCGCTTCTAGCCATTACAGCTCCTATCTCAGGCTGTTGGCTTGTCCCAACCAACGGGGCACCCGCTTCTTGTACATAAGATAGGCCTGACCGAATGCTGCTTCCAAAGTCCGTTCTTCCCGAGGCACAAGTACGAGATTCACAACTAGCAGCAGTGCGATACAGCCCAGAAAAACGGCCCGGCTTCCAAAGAACAGCGCCCACCCCAGCCATAATGCTAGTTCCGCGACATACATCGGATTCCGCGTAAATCGATAAGGTCCATCGGTGATCAAGAGCGAGGGCACCAGCCCGAGCCTTACGGCATTTGGTGCATGCGCAATTCCTATGATCAGTGTCCAAATAAGGAGAGCCGCGGCAACGCCAACCGGGATCAGTCCGAGCAAATTCCAGAGCCCGGGCGACCCGTGTACCCAACCATAGCGATGTGTCAGCCTGGAGATCGCCCACGGAAGCGCTCCATGCGCAAGCGGTATCACAATCAGACAGACAAATAGCGCCAGCAGGATAGCCATCCATCGGTGAATGACAATTCTGTTCGGCGGTCTGGATTTAGGAACTCCAGACGGACTCATAATGGGCACCCAAAGGAAAGTGCTTACGGTGGCAGTATATGCGCGAACCCGAAACGGCTGAAATGAGTAACCGTTCGGTTTCGCTGACAGTCCGGGCGGGTGGCTCACCCTTGTTTGATTTGGCGAATCCACCGCAAACGAGGGCACCCTCAGTTGGGGCGGGTCCTAGAGGGGGTTGAAGGAAAGGGCGGGCACCCGCCTGACCAACTGCTTAGAGGCCTTATTCAAATCAGGTATACCAGCACTTCGGAAGCACCAGCGCTATTTTGGACGGGACATTATCGCGATCAAGGGGATGGGGGAAATCTTTCCTCACTGACGGATTCGCGACACGCTTCTTGTTGTAGAAGGTTACCTCCATCACCCTCGGAATCTCGATTGGTCCCATCGTCACGCTTCCACAGCAGTTATTTGGATGGATGTGGGCAACGACAAACTGACTCGTCAACTTGGCGAAACAATGCTTGTGGAGGTTGAACGCCGGCGGGTTGAAGAGCCGATCCAACGAATGAAACTCGATCACCATTATCCGGAACTGGGCAAGCAGATCATCAGGGGAGTTCATGATGACTTCAAACTCATGCCCTTCGATATCCATCTGCAGTAACAGATCGCCTTCATAATTCTTGAGATATTTGTTTTTCCATGACGCGAGTGTCATGAACCTGTCTGTATCGGTTGCGCCCAAGAATTTCTTATCGAACGTAAAGTGATCGTCATGGAACGGCGGACCCTCGACCGAGTAGTCGGCGAGAAAAGACCGTATGTTCAATCGCGATAGCTGCTTCTCAAAATCGGCCTTAGTGCCGACGCCCGGCGAAAAGCAGTACTCGATATTCCTGAGGTCATCGGGGATAAGGTACCCCCCATCTCCGTTGGCTCCGATTCTGATCAATGGCTTTCCACAACACCTGGGTTTCAGGCTCGCGATCAGTGCAAGGATTTCTTTTGGATCGGTCTGAGGAGTCTCGATGCTGCCTCACTTCACGGACTTTCCGTTTCTTAGCTCCCAACAACGTCATACTATACGCCCCTGCGAAGGATTTCAGCGCTGTGTATTCCGCTTCACTTTTACATGGGCCATCAGGATTAACCTGCCCGTTGATCATCCCCTCCCGCTCCACCACATGGCGGCTTAGTCTGGCTATAGAGCTATCCCGCTCAAGCCAACGAGAGGCTTGAATGGGCCACCGTCCGAAATTATTGCCCAACCTGCTTTGTGGGGGTTGCAGGAGCCGGTGCGGGAGTCTTACCGAGCACCCATTTGTCATACCAGTCGAAATATCGCTGGTAGCGGTCGCGGATGAAGCTGGGGCGGGTGAATCCGTGGAACTGGCCGGGGTAGACGATCAGCTCTGTCGGGACTCCCAGGCTGCGGAGGGCCTGGTACATCTGCTCGCCACCGACGAGGGGAACGTTGAAGTCTTTGTCGCCACCCATGAAGAGCGTGGGTGTGTGGATGCGGTCGGCATGGTAGAGCGGGTAGGCCAGCTTGATGTAGGTGTCCTGAGCCTTCCACGGTGGCTGCAGCTCGGTGTCGTACTGGTGGATGTACTGGTCCACTCCATAAAGCATGATGGGGTTGCCCACGCCCGCTCCGCTGGTGGCGGCTTTGAATCGGGTGTCGCTGGCGATGGTGTAGTCGGTGAGGATGCCGCCGTAGCTCCAGCCGCCGACGCCCAGACGGGCTGGATCGGCATAGCCCTGCTTCACCGCCTCATCCACGGCGGCAAGCAGGTCTTCGACTTCGTGATGACCCCAGTCGGCGAAGATTGCCTCAGAATATGCTTTGCCGCGCCCGGAGCCGCCCCGGTAGTTCACATTCAGCACGGCGTATCCGCGCGCCGCGAAAAGCTGGCGCTCGATGACAAAGCTGTGAGCGTCCTGGCCGTTGGGGCCGCCATGGATTCGTAACAGTAGAGGATACTTTTGGCCGGGCGCGGCATCCGGAGGCAGCGTCAGGAGGGCGTGTATTTCCGTACCGTCCTTGCCGGTGGTGTTCAGATCGCGCGTGGTGCCCAGTTTCAACTGCGCCAGCAAGGCGTCGTTGTGGCCGGTGAGCTTGCGGAGTTTTCCGTCTTCAAAGGCAAAGACGTTTCCTGGAGCGGTGTCGGTCGTCCAGATCACGGCAAAGTGCCCGGCAGCGTCGTTCTGCGTGACCACGACGCCGGGTTCATTCAGCAGCCGCTTCGTCGTTCCGTCATCGACGTTCACCGAAGCGGGATATTCGGAGCGGTCGTCTTCGACGAGGACGGTGATCGTCTTGCGGTCAGTGGAGAAACGTGGGGTGGAAACGCTGCGGTCGAGCTTGGCGGTGAGAATTCGCGGAGCCGTTCCGTCCGCGCCAACGATGGCGAGCTGGCTCTGGTTGTACTCCTCGAATTTCGGATCGCTGCCCTGCGTGTAAGCGATCCACTTGCTATCCGGGCTCCAGGCGAGACGGCCGCCGTCCTCACCTTTGAAGTTGGTAAGTTTTGTCGCAGCGGAGTTGGGCGCGGCGTTCACTACGAATACGTCGGTGTTTATGGTGCGATCCCACTCGGGATCATGGTTGCTCACGTAGGCGATTCTGGTTCCGTCGGGAGACCAAACGGCGTTGCCTTCGTCGTGAATGCTGTCGTTGGTGAGCTTGTCGAGCTTCCGGGTATCTATGTCGTAGAGATAGAGGAGAGCCCGATTTGTGCCGCTGAGATATCCCTGGACATCCTGTTTGAAGTGATAGCGGTCGATGACGATGGGCTTCGGCTTCTCTTCCTTCTTGTCTTTCTTGTCGTCCTTCGCGTCTTTGTCGGCGTCGTCATCGGCGCGGATGGTCAAGAGAAGCTTCTTGCCGTCGGGCGACCACACGTACGCGCCAAGGTTCCCTTTGACCTCCGTGAGTTGTCGCGCTTCTCCGCCGCGACGGTCGAGCACCCACACCTGTGTACCCTTGGCTTTGCCTGGCCGCTCGGCCTCGAAGGACAGGAATTTTCCGTCCGGGCTCCAGCGCGGCGTGCTTGATGAGGAGTCGACACCATAGGTCAACCGGATATCCTGCGACCCATCCCAGCTGACCATCCATAGATCGGTGATGCGCTTGTCGGCCTCGGTGTCGACCCGGCTGAGGGTATAGGCCACCCATTGGCCGTCGGGAGAAACCTGCGGGTCGCCTACATCCTGAAAACGAAAGATGTCGTCGAGGGTCATGGGATGCGGGCCAGAGGTGGCCGGCGGTACGGCAGGAGGTACCGGCGCGTTCTGTGCGATGGCTGAAGTCGAGGCGAGAACGGCACAAAGGAGAGAGGTTAAGGGCAGCGTGCGAAGCATGCAGACGAGTATAAGGCAGGGTACGATCTGCCTCGATGGGTTTAGATCGCACGTCAGCTGATCCCCGGCAGATTGGATCATGATTTTTCGGAGTAGTTCTGCTAACTAATCGATTAGTTGTTCGTCTAAATAGCCAGAAACGGGATTATGCCTCCGAAGAAGTCCATCACGTTGACGGAAGCCGAGCTACGGCTGATGAAGATTCTGTGGCAGCGCGGTGAGTCGGCTGTGAACGACCTGGTTGCCGCGATTCCAGACCGGGAAGCACTGGCCTACAACTCCGTTTTGACCACAATCCGCATTCTTGAACAAAAGGGATACGTGGAGCACCGGCAGGAGGGGCGCGCGTTTATCTATAGCGCCTGCGTGGGTGAGAACGAGGCGAGCCGGACCGAGATTCGACATATTATGCAGCGGTTCTTCGGCGACTCACGGGAGCGGCTTCTGCTTTCGCTGCTGCGCGATGACGAGGTGAGTCCGGAGGAATTGCAGCGGCTCAAGGATGCGATCGCGACGGCAGAGCAGCAGGGAACGGAGAGCCTGCAGTGACGGCGCTGAACGCGGTGCACTGGATCGATGCATGGGCGCAGTTTGCCGCTGCGGCGTTTGTGTCGAGCCTGTGGCAGGGTGCTCTGCTGGCGGTTGTCGTCGCGCTGGGTCTGCGCCTGATGCCAAAGATGTCGGCCGCGGTCCGCTTTGCGGTGTGGAGCGCAGTCTTTGTGGTCATCCTGCTGCTGCCCTTTGCGCAGATGGGAGGATCGCACTCCGCGCCGGTATCGTCCCGCGCAATCCTCAATGTGGATGTGCGCTGGAGCTACGTGATTGCGGTGGTTTGGGCTGCTCTCTCGCTGATGCGCGGAGCCAGCCTTGCGATCAGCGCGTTAAAACTGCGGAGTTTATGGCGGAGGTCGACTCCGGTTTCGGTGGTCCTGCCCGCCGTGTCACCGTCCGCCCTGTTCCGCTCGCGTCCCGTGCAGATTTGTACGTCGAAGGAGATCGACAGGCCGAGCGTCATCGGATTTTTTGCACCGCGGATTCTTATTCCCAAGTGGCTCTTTGAGAAGTTGACTCCGGCGGAACTGAAGCAGATCGTGATGCACGAGTTCGGGCATATCAGCCGAGCCGATGACTGGATCAACCTGTTCCAGAAGATAGCTTTGGCGCTCTCTCCGCTGAATCCTGCGCTGATCTGGATCGACCGGCGGCTGTGCTTCGAGCGCGAAGTGGCCTGTGACGACAGCGTGCTGCAGAGCACGCTTGCTCCGAGCGCTTACGCGACGTGCCTGGTGAGCCTGGCGGAGCAAGCGAGGGATCGGCGAGCGGTGTCTCTTTCTCTGGGCGCATGGGAGCGGCAGTCGGAACTGTCCCGGCGCGTGCAGAGCATTTTGCGAGGCGGAGCGCGTATGAGTCCTCTGCAGGCGCGGCTGGCTATGGGTACGATCGGCGTTGCGCTGCTCGGCGGCGCTGCGGGACTGTCACGGTGCCCGCACCTTGTCTCGTTCCATGCGCCCGACTCGATCGCGGAGTTTCCGGTTCCATTGCGGGCACCCAGGATGGTGGGGCCGGAGTATCGGCCAGTGGTGTTTCATCCGGGGAACGCCGCGCACGAAACACTGCTGAAGGCGACGGTGCCGGTGCGCGAAGCGGTCACGCCGGTCCACGCGTCCAGCCGCAAGAAATCGACTGCGGGGCGCGCGCCCACGGGTGGGGTGAAACATGCACCTGTAGTCCAGCGGGTGAAAGAAGCTTCCAATGGAATGCAACGCTGGGTCGTTCTGACGTCGTTCTGTGTGACGTCAGGAATTGAGCCGGCGAATGCAGGTGTCCAACCCGGTGTAGTGCTCAGAGTGGACGCTGAGCATGCCATTGCTGCCATGCCAACCGGCGACGGCTGGCTCGTCATTCAACTCTAACCATGAACAAGTACAAATGAGGACTTGCTATGCCTGAAACAACTAATAAATTAATTGGCAAGACGGCGCGGGTCGCTGTTCCTGCCGGTACTGCGGCCGCCCTGGTTCTGGGAGCCGCGTTCTTTATCCATCACAACGGAGTGCATGCTGCCGACGGCTATGCGGCTCCGATCGATGACAGCAGTGTTTCGGCGCTGACTTCTCTGGATAGTGCCGTGGAGACGGTTGCGGCGCGCGTGACGCCGGCGGTGGTCAATGTAGCGGTGACCTCGCGCGGGTCGGGCGAGCGGGATGCTTCCGCAGATCAGGATGGCGGACCGGATCAGGGGGAAGGTCAACAAGTGCCGCCGCAATTGCGGCGCTTCTTTGGGCAGGGCAGCCCGTTCGGCGGGTTGGGCGGCCAAATGACGCCGCAGCAGCCGCAGATTGAGCATGGGATCGGCAGCGGTGTGATTATCTCTCCCGACGGATACATTGTGACGAACAATCACGTGGTCGATGGAGCGACGCAGATTCGGGTTACCATGAACGACCGCCGCACCTTCAATGCGAAGGTGATCGGCACTGACAAGCTGACTGACCTGGCAGTCATCAAGATTGACGGCCACGGTCTGCCGAATATTCCCTGGGGCGATTCAGGCAAGCTGCGTCCAGGCCAGACGGTGCTCGCATTTGGAAGCCCATTTGGGTACTTCCAGTTCTCGGTTACGCGCGGCATCGTGAGCGCGGTTGACCGGCCGAATCCTTATTCCGACGATGCCCGCAAGCCAGGCGGGTTCATTCAGACTGACGCCGCGATCAATCCGGGCAACTCGGGCGGAGCGCTGGTCGATGCGCGCGGCGAACTGATCGGCATCAACACCTTCATCATCTCGAACAGCGGCTCGTTTGCGGGCGCAGGGTTTGCGATCCCGTCGCAGATTGCACGCAACGTTTCTGAATCGTTGATCAAGACGGGCACGGTGCATCACGGCTACCTGGGCATCAGCATGAACGATGTAACGCCAGATAACTACAGCTTCTTCAAGCTGCAGGATACGACGGGAGCGATCGTGTCCCAAGTGACTCCGGACTCGCCGGCCGGCCGCGCGGGGCTGAAGTCGGGCGACGTGATCGATTCCCTCAACGGAAAGAAGATTCCGAACGGCAGCGCACTGCAGGTGGCGGTGAGCGAAGTTGCTCCGGGCACGACGATCTCGCTGGGAATCATTCGCGATGGCAAGCCGGAGACGGTGGATGTCAAGGTGGGTGAGTTCCATGGCGGATCGCAGGTAGCGAGCGCAGGTGAGGGTAACGGGCAACCCGGAAAGACGGGGAAACTCGGTCTTGCGGTCGATGACCTGACGCAGGATGCCCGGCAGCAGCTGAATGTTCCGTCGCAGGTGAGCGGGGCGGTTGTTCAGAATGTGCGGCCCGGTAGCGCGGCGGAAGATGCGGGCCTTGCTCCCGGAGATGTAATCGTGGAGGTCGATCGCAAGCCGGTTTCGAACGCGGAGCAGTTCGTTAACGATGTGCATGCAAACTCGGGCAAAGATGTGCTGCTGCTGGTCTGGTCGCGCGGGAATGCAACCTATCGCGTGCTGCATACCGACAACAACAGCAGCGATAACCAGAATGGCGAGTAGCTGACATAGCTATCCACTTCGAGCGGCTTCGCCCCCAGCGGGTGAAGCCGCGTTTTTCTTTGGGGGATCGGATACGACCCTAGAGCTTGTTAGCGTGTGATCCTTACCACTTTGTTTCCGAGGATACCGTCAGGCAAGAATAAGCGATATTAACTCAGCCTACTGTCACATACAAGAGAGGGGTGGACACAGGAGTGGAACGAGTAGTGCGAGCCGACTCAAGCCAAACCCAGGCTTGAGTGGGGCACCCTCATCGCTTGGATATAATCCAGTCGATATGGCGGAGAGTCTTTACCCGATCTTGAATCCGGCGGTTGATCCGGCGATTGAGTGCGCGAGCACACTTCCGTCGAACTACTACGTCAAGCCGGAGCTTCTTACTGTGGAGAAGCACCAAGTTTTCTGGCGGACGTGGCAGATCGTGGGTCGCTCGGAGCAGGTTCGCAACAGCGGCGATTACATTACTGTCGATCTGCTGGGTGAGCCGCTGCTGGTGGTACGCGGGTCCGACGGAGTGCTGCGCGGTTTCTACAACGTGTGCCGCCATCGGGCCGGGCCGCCGGCGGAAGGCTGCGGGTCGCGCAAGGTTTTTCGCTGCGGGTACCACGGATGGACCTATTCGCTCGATGGACGGCTGGTGAATGCTCCGGAAATGGAAGGCACGAAGAATTTCTGCGCCGACGACCTGCGCCTGCGGTCGATTCAGGTTGGTGAGTGGGAGAGGCAGGTATTCGTTAACCTTGATCCCGGCGCCGCGCCGCTGATCGAAGCGCTGCGTGAGCTGCCCAAGCAGGCGGGGAAGTATCGCTTCGGGGAAATGAAGCTTCGTGGACGCCGTGAGTATCACATGCAGTGCAATTGGAAGGTTTACATCGATAACTATCTCGAGGGTTACCACCTGCCGAGCGTACATCCGTCGCTGAACCGTGAGCTGGATTACAGCAGCTACGTAACAACACTGTTCGAGAATCATTCGCTACAGTTCAGTCCGATTCGCGGCGCAGAGAATGAATCGACTGTCGATCGCCGTTACAAGCAGGCGGACGGCGATCTGAGCGCCGAGTATTTCTGGATTTTTCCAAACTGGATGCTCAACTGCTATCCGGATAATGTTTCGCTCAACATTGTTCTTCCCACGGGACCGGAAACATGCGTGGCGATCTTCGAATGGTATTTCCCACCCGATCGGGAGACGGCAATTGAAGATACGATGCGCTTCAGCGATGAGATTCAGTTGGAAGACGGGCATATTTGCGAAGTGGTGCATCGCAACCTGAAATCACAGTCGTACGACACGGGACGTTACAGCGTGAAGCAGGAGAAAGGCGTACACCATTTTCATCTGCTGTACTCTGATGCCATTCACTCAGGCGAGTCGGTCCCGAGACAGCATCAATTAGATAAAACGTTTGACTAGCATGTTTCTTGAGTGATACCTTCGCGGATTGTACGACGAGATCGAAAGCTGATCCTAATCTTCTACCCCGCGAAGAGGTCTATATTCCGCCAAGGATCACATCTGGCCCCTTGCCGTTCAGCTGGATCTTCCGCGCGCTCGGGCTGCTCCTGCTTTGGGCGTCGCTTCTGATTCCGACAACGGTTCCAGCGCAGGAAAACTCCGCACTGCTGCAGGGCACACTCGAGAACGCGGCCGGAGCGCCAGTTACCGATGCTGTGGTTCATCTGAGCGGCACGAGCGGTGAAGCCAGGGCGAGAACGGATAGTGAAGGCAACTTCCAGATCAGCGGACTGGCGGCGGGGCAGTATCAGCTGACCGTCGAGGCGAGCGGACGTTCGATGAAGTTTTCGCAGCCAATTCAGGTGAGCGCGGGAACTCAATCCATTGCCATCACGGTGACGGGTGAGGGGCTGACGGTAAGCGCGGGGCCGCAGGAGGGTAGCGAAAAGCTGACCAGCCAGAAGGTGAACGAGCTTCCGCTGAACAAGCGGGACTTCAGCGCATTGCTACTGATGGCGGCGGGCACGATGACCGACGCGAACGGCGCGACGAACTTCACAGCGCAGTTTGCGATCAATGGACAGCGCGGCGTGGAGGCGGTGTTTGCGATGGACGGGGCGGACATCAGCGATCCGGAGATGGGCGGCTCTACATTCTCGAACTTCAATGTGGATGCGGTGCAGGAGATTCAGTCGACCTCGGGCTGGATGCCGGCGACGATCGGGCAAGGCGCGTCGGGATTCACGAATATCGTCACGCGATCGGGGAGCAGCGGCTTCCACGGGTCGTTTTTCGAATTTCTACGCAACTCAGCACTGGATGCGCGTAACTACTTCGATCACGCGACGCCGGAGACTCCGGGACGCATTCCGCCGTTTCGGCGGAACGAATTCGGATTTACGAACGGCGGACCGGTTGTACTTCCGCATCTTTATGACGGGCACGACAGAACGTTTTATTTCGGGGAGTACCAGGGCTTTCGACAGGTATTGGGGACGACACAAGTATTGCCGGTGCCGACGGAACTGGAGCGCAAGGGTTATGACGCGACGGCGTATCCGGGCGATGTGCTGCTCGTGCCGGTTGATCCGAGCATTGCATCGATACTGGCGCGGTATCCGCTGCCGAATTTGCCGACCGGCTCGTATGGACTGAACACCTACGCGACATATTCGAAGGTGGACACAGATGCGGACCAGTTTTCGATTCGACTCGATCACAAGCTGTCGGACAAGAACCAGTTCTTCGGACGGTTCACTTTCAATAATCTGACCGGGCCGACGACCAATCCCGATCAGACGACGATCGATCCTTTGTTCGGCGTTCAGTACATCGACCGGCAGCGAAATGTGGTGTTCACTTTCACGCGCACCCAATCGCCGAATTTTTCATGGCAGACCTCGTTCAGTATCACGCGGAGCACGCCGTCATTTCCGACGGAGGACTACACGGATCCTGCGGTGAAGTTCAACGATGCGCTATTTGAGGGCTTCAACACTGCGGGCGGATCGGTGATGAGCGCCTTCGGGAATCTTTTCCAGCTGCAACAGGGCTTCGCCATCAATAAGGGAAGCCATACGATTGCGGCGGGCGGCGAGGTGCGGCTGAATCGCGATACAACGTATTTTGGCATCAGTCCGAACGGAGAATATGACTTCGGCGGCGGCACGGCCTATGCGCTGACGGATATTCCATCGCAGAGCGGGATGCACGATATTCAGGCGGGGGATCCACTTCCGGATACGCTATCGAGTTTCCTTTCGGGGAGTCCTTTCGTTTACACACGCGCGATAGCTCCGCCGTACTTTTCGAACGGGCCGCACATCGGGCCGGCGGCGATCAATCGCAACATGGGCGCGGTGTATGCGGAGGATACCTGGAAAATTTCGGACCGGTGGGTACTGGATTACGGGCTGCGGTGGGAGATCTATACGCCGATTTCGGAGCGGGCCAAGCGAACTTCGAGCTTCCTGAACTACGGTTCGGACCAGGAGTTTGCGATCAATCCCCAGCCGGGGTACAAGACGAATCTCGATGGGTTCATGCCGCGCGTGCAGTTGATGTGGAAGGCAACGGACAAGCTGCGCGTGCATGCGGGCGGCGGCCTGACGGTGATTCCTCCGAATATCTGGCAGGACAATTTTCTAACGGGGTCGACGCCGTTCGTCGTGTATCCGCGGTTGGCCGCGGCAAAGGGCGCGCCGATTCAGTATGGGTTCCAGATTACGCCATCGCAGTTGCCGAATGTTTACACGCCTGCGGGAGTGGAAATTTTCCCGGCCCACGATACCAAGGACGTTCCAGCGAACACGGTGATGGATGTAGACCGCTACCAGAAGGATGTGGCGGCCCTGACGCCGAGCGGAGTGATCAGCCCGCTGAACCTGAGCGCGATCGATCCCAATTTCGGCAACGCGTGGATGTATTGGTGGACGACCGGCGTGGAGCGGGAGATCGGCAAGCTGACGGCCGATGTGAACTACGTAGGCACGGCGGCTGCTTATCTACCACGGACGAGTTTTCCGAATGCGTATCCGGGGGCAACTGCAGAGTTCGCGCCGCACACGGAGTTCGACAGCTCGGGCAATGTGATCGGCGGATTCGGCGTGGAAAATGTGATTACGGGCACGGCCCATTCAACGTATAACGCGCTGCAAACTTCGCTGAGCGGAACCGTGCCACACGGAGGTCCGGGTGTTCAAGCCAGCTATACGTGGGGCAAATCAATCGACGACACGAGCCAGGTGTCCGGCGGCACTGGAGCAACGGGCGCGGTTGTGGTGCCATATCCGCAGGATCCATTTAATACGCACGCGGAGAAGGGACCGTCGAACTTTGACGTGACGAATGCGTTCACGCTAAGCGCGGCGCAGGACCTGCATGTTGATAACGTCAACTTTCTCGAGGGCGTCAGCCGGAAGATTACCTCAGGCTGGGAGATGCTGGTGATCTCAACGATCACCAGCGGCTCGCCTTTTACCGTCTATTCGGGAATCCAACAGACAGGCGCGGGGTCGAATGGAGTGGACAGGCCAGACCAGATTGCCGTGCCGGATTTGTCAACCGCGCGAAAGAAACGCGAGGATTACTTCGGCCGCGGCGCGGACAACGCGTCGTTCTTTTCGATCCCCATCAATCAACCTGGAGGCACGGGACCCAACAGCGGCTACTTCGGCACGCTGGGACGGAACACGTTTCGCGGTCCGGCGTTTTATGACTATGACTTTGCCTTCATCAAGGATACGAAACTGGGCCGGCGCAACAGCGGGATTGAGCTGTTCGATCTGCAATTTCGCGCTGAGTTCTTCAATCTGTTCAATATCGTGGACATGGGGCTGCCGGCGAATACCATCGAAGGCACCGGATTTGGACAGATCAGCAAGACCGCCGGGACCTCGCGGCAGATTCAATTTTCTTTGAAGCTGATCTACTAACGAGTGAAGGTCTTCATTGTGTGCAAGGTTCTGTTTCTCTTCGTGGCTATCGCCTGCATCTCTACTAGTCTTTTCGCTCAGAAGCCCGCATGGCAGGTCCCGCTTGGTCACCTCACAATACCTCTGTGGCCACAGGGAGCGCCCGGTGCTCAGGTGAATCCAGCGCCGGAGATCGATGCTACAACGGCGAAGGATCGTCTGGTCGCCGGTAAGCCGGTCATTCGACTGGGCAATGTCTCGGCGCCGACTCTCACCTTGTACGCACCCAAGAGTGAGAACACTGGCGTTGGCATCGTCGTCTTTCCCGGAGGTTCCTATAAGATTCTCGCTATCGATCTTGAGGGCACGGAGGTGTGCGACTGGCTGACCTCCGCGGGCGTCAACTGCATCCTGATCAAATATCGCGTACCGGATACCGGCCCGTATCCCAAATCCTCAGCCGCGCTGCAGGATGCCCAGCGCGCGATCGGCATTGTCCGCTCTCACGCAGCCGAGTGGCACATCGATCCCAACCGAGTCGGCGTTCTTGGCTTCTCGGCCGGAGCGCACCTTGCTGCCGCTCTCAGCACCCACTTCGATCAGCGCCTCTATGAGCCGATAGACGCCGCTGACCAGCTTAGCTGCCGTCCTGATTTCGCAGTGATTGTCTATCCCGGCTATCTTGCTCTCGCCGAACAGAACTTCGCGCCCAATCCAGATATCCGTGTCACCGCCAAGACGCCGCCGTCTTTCATCGTTCAGGCCGAGGATGATCCAGTGCATGTTCAGAATGCCACTGTCTACTTTCTGGCGCTGAAGAACGCCAAGGTCCCGGCCGAGTTGCACATCTACGCCGAAGGTGGACACGGTTACGGCCTCCGCCGCACCGCACTGCCCGTTACGACATGGCCGGATAGCGTCATCACCTGGCTGCATACGATCCAGATGCTGCCGAACGCTGCGCATTGAGTTAGAAGAACGTCTGCACGACATCGACGGCTGTGTAATCTGTGTCCACTACAGGCAAGCATCGCCACTTGTCGAAGGTCAGGCAGGGATGCGAAATATCGAAGGCGATCATGTCGCCCACGCGGATATTGTCTCCTTCAGCAATGAGCAAATAGGCGTGCTGGTCCATCATTTTGGTGAGGGCCCATGCTGACGGGGCGGGGATCGGAGCAGAGTTCCCCGGTCGAAAGTGCAGCGCGGGCATAGGCAGGCCGGAGTCAAAGGCGGCATCGCGCTCACCTAGCGCGACGATGGCCTTTTCTTTTTCGGGGATGGACTGAACGTAAGCCCAGACCTGGAGTGCGGGTATGAGTCCGGAGCGCATACGCTGTGCGATGGGATTGTGGGCGAGAATCCTTTCCTGCGCGCGGCGATAGGAGCCGACATCGTGGGTGAGATAGCAGCCGGGGCGAAGAACGACTTCTACTTTGTCTCCGAATGCGGCAGCCGAGAATGCTTCGGCGACGACGTCGTACCAGGCTGAGCCTGCTCCGGTGAGGATAGCGGGATTGCGGTCGAAGCGCCCGCAATCGAGCAGGGTGCGTGTGACGGAGACGGCGCGACCGAGAAGGCTGCGAATCTGTATCTCATCGTCGAGAACGCCTTCGAAAACCTCGACCCCGGCGAGCGACAGGGTGCCGCGAGATTGGTCAAGCGCGGTCAGAACGGAATGAAGCTGGCCGGCCTTGCGCACACCGGTGCGGCCCCCGTCGGGGCCAAGTTCAACCAGTACCTGCACGCGCTTGCCTGCCGAGCGGAAGTAGTTCCCCAGTTGCTCGATCTGTTCCGCGGAATCTACCAGGCAGTAATAGTCGAAGGCGGGATCGTCGAGCAATTTTGCGACGATCGCCATGTTCTGCTTGCCGACCAGCTGGTTCGCCATCAGGACACGGCGTACGCCGTGGAGGTATGCGATGCGCGTCTGGTGCGCGGTGGCTAGGGTGATGCCCCAGGCTCCGGCTTCGAGTTGCATCTCGAAGAGGCGTGGAGCCATGGTTGTTTTGCCATGTGGCGCGAGCTTGACTCGATACTCCTCGACGAATTGCTGCATCCAGCGCAGGTTGTGCTCGAGCTTGCCGCGATAGAGCACAGCCAGAGGCAGGCTGAAATCCTCGCGCAGGAGATTCCATCCGAGCTCGGCGATTTGTTCGGGTGTGGCGGGGTTGTCGAGGAAGCCGAGCCCTTTGTGAAATGGAGAGATTTTATCGTCGGGCGTGCAGGGGTTGGGCAAGGTGCGGTCTCCGTGGCAAAGGTAAGGATATCGCCTGCCGTGGATGCGCGGCCTGAGCTGCTATATCTTTGAGAAGTCTATGCCGGTTTGTGACACACTCATCCGCGGAGCGCGGGTTATCGATGGCAGCGGCGGCGAGCCCCGAGTTGCCGATGTTGCTGTCGCTGGCGATCAGATTATTGCAATTGGGGCTGATTTGGATTGTGTTGCAGGCGAAGTTGTCGATGGATCAGGCATGGTTCTTGCGCCGGGGTTCATTGATGTTCACACTCATGACGACACGAATGTGATCCGCACTCCCGAGATGCTTCCGAAGTTGTCGCAGGGCGTGACGACGGTGATCGTGGGCAACTGCGGTATCAGCGCAGCGCCGGTCAAGCTGAAGGGCGCGCCACCTGATCCGATGAACCTGCTCGGAGATGCGAGCGTGTTTCGGTATCCAACCTTCGCGAAGTATGTTGCAGCGATAGAGGCGGCGCGGCCCGCGGTAAATGTGGCTGCCCTGGTAGGGCATACGGCGCTGCGCAATAACCATATGGACTGGCTCGATCGAGCGGCGACAGCAAGTGAAATCGAGGCGATGCGCGGCCAACTGGTTGAGGCGCTCGACCGTGGTGCGCTCGGGTTGAGCACAGGGCTGGCTTATCTGTCAGCAAGCTCGGCGACGACGGATGAGGTGATAGCGCTGGCTGAGCCTCTCGCACGGGCGGCCGGACTGTATACGACGCACCTGCGTAGCGAGACAGCAACGATTCTCGAGGCGATGAGCGAGGCCTTTCGGATCGGCCGGGAGTGCGCGGTGCCTGTCGTGATCTCGCACCTGAAATGCGCGGGGCTGGACAACTGGGGCCGGAGCGGCGAAGTGCTGGAGGCGCTGGATGCGGCGCGCGGTTCGCAGCCGGTGAGTTGCGATTGCTATCCGTATGCGGCGGGGTCGAGCACGCTCGATCTGCGCCAGGTGGACGAGCGGGTTGAGATCAGGATTACGTGGTCTGAATCGCATCCTGAGATGGCGGGACGCACGCTTGCGGAGATTGCGCGCGACTTGCAGATCGGGCAGATTGAGGCGGCGAAACGGCTGCGACCGGCGGGGGCGATCTATCACAGCATTTCGGAAGAGGACATGCGGCGAATTCTGCGGCATCCGGCGACGATGATCGGATCTGATGGATTGCCAAATGATCCGCGACCGCACCCCCGGCTGTGGGGCACGTTTCCGCGCGTGCTGGGGCGGTATTGCCGCGAGGAGGGGCTGCTTCCGCTTAGGGAAGCAATCCATAAGATGACCGGCATGCCGGCGGCGCGGTTCGCCCTCTCCGGGCGCGGGCTGATTCGAGATGGCTACCATGCTGATCTGGTGCTCTTCGACGAGGAGACAATACGGGATACGGCTACGTATGCCGATCCGGTCAGTGCCGCGGAGGGTATCGCGGCCGTGTGGGTCAATGGGGTGTTGTCCTACCGTGATCGCGCTCCCACGGGAGAACGAGGGGGGCGATTTCTACCACGGTCGAGCGGTCGACAAGGAATTGAGGAGCGCACATGAACATCAAGCGGTATGGCGTGGAAGGTGGCAAGGGCACGGGCGGTCAGCATCTGCCGTTTGCCCGGGCCGTCGAGGCCGATGGCTGGCTGTATGTGTCGGGCCAGGTGCCGATGGTCAAAGGGGAAGTGGTTGAGGGGAACATTGTCGTCCAATCGCACCAGGCCATTCGCAATCTGCTGGCGATTCTGGAGGAGGCGGGCTACGGGCCAGAGCACGTGGTGCGTTGCGGCGTGTGGCTCGACGATCCCCGCGATTTCCAGTCGTTCAACGGGGTCTTCCGGCACTACTTTGGCGACCATCCGCCGGCGCGCGCGTGCGTGGTCTCCAGCATGGTGGTTGACTGCAAAGTCGAGATCGATTGCATCGCCTACAAACCGCCGGTGGCGAAGCCCGAATGATCGACCACCACGGCGTCTTCCTGCTGGTAGCGGCACTCAGCGCTGTGATTGCGCTCATTCTGCTCATTGCTGTCTTCAAGCTGAATCCCTTCATCGTCCTGTTTTTGACGTCGCTGGCGCTGGCGGTGGTGACCGGTATGCCGGTGCAGGCGATCGTCCACTCATTCGAGGTGGGTCTGGGCAATACGCTGGGGCACATCGCGATCGTAGTGGGGCTGGGCACCATGCTCGGCAAGATGATGGCCGAGTCGGGGGGCGCAGACCGCATCGCGTTCACGCTGATTCGGCTGTTTGGGCCTAAGAACATCCACTGGGCGATGGTGGTGATCGGGTTTGTCGTTGGCCTGCCGGTTTTCTTTGAAGTGGGCTTCGTGCTGCTGATACCGATTGCCTTCACGGTGGCCCGGCGTACCGGGTCGTCGCTGGTGCTGGTCGGGTTGCCGATGGTGGCCGGGCTATCGGTGGTGCACGGGTTGATGCCGCCGCATCCGGCGGCGATGCTGGCGGTGACCATCTTCAACGCCGATGTGGGCCGCACGATCTTCTATGCGCTCCTGATCGGCATTCCTACGGCGGCGCTTGCCGGTCCGCTGTATGCGAAGTTCATCGCGCCACGGATTCAGCTGGATCCGGACAATCCGATGGCGGCGCAGTTTGTCGATCACGGTGAGGAGAGCAGCCTGCCGGGATTCGGCATTACGCTGGCGACCATTCTGCTGCCGGTTGCGCTGATGCTGATCGGGAGCTGGGCCGATTTCGTGTCTGCGCCGAAGAGCGGGCTGAACGATGGTTTGCGGCTTCTTGGCAATCCGGACATCGCGCTGCTGATCGGGGTGATCGTAAGCTTCGTGACGCTGGGTAGGATGCGCGGCGTTACGCGCGAGACGATTCTGAAATTTACCAACGAATGCCTGGCCCCCACCGCCACCATTACCCTGCTGGTCGGCGCGGGGGGAGGGTTTGGGCGCATCCTCCAGGACAGCGGCGTCTCGCAGGCGATCGTGACACTTGCTCTCCACACGCATGTATCGCTGCTCGTGATGGCGTGGATGGTAGCCGCCCTCATCCGGCTGGCGACCGGGTCGTCGACGGTGGCGATGTCGACGGCGGCGGGTATTGTCGCGCCCATTGCCCTGCACGCGACCGGGGTTCGGCCAGAGCTACTAGCGATTGCCACGGGTGGAGGGTCGCTGATCTTCTCGCACGTCAACGATGGAGGCTTCTGGCTGGTGAAGGAGTACTTTCATATGAGCGTCGCGGAGACGATGAAGACCTGGTCAATCTGCGAGACGATCATCTCGGTTTCGGTGCTGGTTCTGACGCTGGCGCTGTCTCTGGTCGTTTGAGGGAGTACCCCCTCCCCCCTGTTTTGGCTATGATTCCGTAATCGATTGATATTAAATTGTTTAACGGGTACGTCGACGCTACATAATAGTCAGTAAAAGACTTATCGCCACTTTCATGATTCTAAGCGAGTTACAGGCAGCTTTTGCACTGATTTCAGAGCTGTCGCTAAGGCAGCCCTGTAATCGATTGATATTATTATGGATGGCTGAAGCTATTTGATTCTAAAGCCGTTGCGGCAATCCGTTGTCGCTGAAGACAAAAGACCCGGCGATGATGGCGACGGGTCTTTTCTGTCTCTATTTCTATTGTAGCGATTTGAGAGAAATAGTCCGCCAACTATTTCGGGTTGATCGTTACCTGTTTCCCAGGAAGACGAGAGTGACGCCGATGGCGACGAGCAGGACTCCGAGCCAGCGCTGGCGGCTGACCCGCTCGTTTAGAAAGGCGAGTCCGCCGAAGGCTCCGGCGACGTAGCTCAGGGCGGTAACCGGGACAACAAAGCTGACGTTGTACATGGACAGCGCACCCAGCAGGGCGAAGAAGGCGGTCGCCATCATGCCTACGCCGACCCACATCCAGGGCAGGCGCAAGGCTCTCAGGATGACTTTCGCGATCTGGACGGGGTGGAAGCTGGTGGCTTCACCGACCTGCTTCATGGCGCGCGAGACGCAGAGCTCGCCGCCGGTTCCGGCGACGACGATCAGGGTAAAGAGGATGAGCTGGCGCACTACGCAGGCTCCGTAGTTCTGGGGTTGGTCCGGCCTACGACAAAGACTCCGAGGCAGATGACGGCGATTCCGGCCCAGCGCAGGGGAGAGACGCGTTCTCCGAGCATGAGGTAACTGAGAAGGGCGACGACTCCGTAGGCCAGCGAGGAGGCGGGCTGCACGAAACTATAGTCGGCCCAGGACAGCACCAGCATGTAGGCCACGAAGAAAGTGATGAGAGAGGCGATTCCCAGCCAGATGGAGGGGGAGGCGAAGATTTTCAGAGCTGTGTGGAGCAGCTCGGCGGGCGGCCACAGGGTCAGGTCGCCGATGTGCTTCATTCCTTTTCCGAGCAGGACGTTGCCGAGCGGGCCGGCGATGATCATGACGGCGATCATCAAGAAAGTCTTCAGATGCAGGGGTTTGTCCGGCGTCATCGGGTTTGCGGAACGCCTGTCGAGACAGAAATCATTCTTCCATTGTAAAGGTTCGTCTTTTGGGGGAAGCGCTTAGTGAGCGCGTCGGCGATTTTTCGTCAACCAACAAAGTCGTTTCCTGCCACCGAGCCCGTTTGATGATTCCCGTTCCGAATGCCAGTTTACGGGCAATTGAAATTGGCTCTGAATCAAAAGCTAGGAGGCTGTCCAAAATCGCACAGGTTTTTTGATTCCCGGACATGGTGGTGATCGAGCTCAGACCCGAACGTCTGTGATTCCACCACTTAGCCCGGCGGACGCTGGCGACAAACGTGCAACCTATCCCCCCGGATTTCCAGAGGGATGCGATGCTCACTCTGCTGCAGGATGGGATCTTCGCGATACGCCAGCTTCGCCGCCACCGCGCCTACGCCCTGGTCACGATCGTCTCGATGGCGCTCGGAGTCGGCGCCGCGGCAGCGGTCTACAGCGTCCTCTACGGCGTGTTGATCGATCCTTATCCTTATCGCGACGCCGCCCACATCGCCTTCATTACGGTACGATCCGCCAAAGGCGATGACGCGGGCGACCGCAGGCTTACGGTGCGGCAGGTGGAGCAGCTCAAGCAGCTACCCGCGATCGAGGATGCGTTTGCTCAGGGTGATGTCAGCATGATCGCCACCGATGGTGAGCTTCCCGTCTCGGTGTTCGTGCTTCAGGTGACCGGCAACGGCCTCGATTTCCTCGGCGCGCCGATGCTGCTCGGCCGCGCCTTCACCGCGGCGGAGGCCCCTGTGGGCAAAGAACCGCCTCCTGTCGCGGTCATCAGCTACCCGTTCTGGAAGACCCATTTCAACGGGCGCGCGGATGCCCTCGGCAAGAACCTGGAGCTCAACCATCGCAAATACACCGTGATCGGCGTGGCTCCGCCGCGCTTCACCTGGCACGACGCTCAGGTATATCTGCCGATGCCGGCCAGCATCGACCCCGAAACCCGCTTCCAGACGCTCATCCGCGTAAGAAAAGGCGTCTCCATGGAGGCGGCATCGAGCCAGATGCAAGGCTTCATCGAGCAAGACATCCGGGAACATCCCAAAATGTTTCGCCCGGATCAAATCCGCGTCAAAGTCGAGTCGCTGAACGATTGGCTGCTGGGCCGCTTCAAAGGCACCTTGATGGTGCTCTTTTGTGCCTCCGGGGTGCTGCTGTTGATCGGCTGCGGCAATGTCTCCATTCTCATGCTGGCCCGGGGACGCGCGCGGGCGCAGGAGCTGGCGATGCGCACCGCCCTCGGCGCGACGCGATTGCGTATCCTGCGGCAGCTGCTCACGGAGGCTGTGGTGCTCTCCTTCGTCGGGGGCGCACTGGGAGTTGCACTGGCTTACCTCGGCATCCAGCTGATTACCGCACTCATGCCGGAGTATGCCATTCCTCATGAGGTAGTCATCGCGATCAACCTGCCGGTGCTGGCCTTTAGCGTGGCCGTCTCCATCGCCTGCGGCCTGTTCTTTGGGACGCTGCCCGGCCTTCAGCTTTCGCGGCCGGGAGCCGGGCATCTGGTTCCGTCAGCGGGAACGCGCACCGCCACTGTCCGGCGTTCGCCCCTGCAGGCGATCATGCTGGGCGGGCAGGTGGCGCTTTCCGTGGTGCTGCTCGCTGCGGGAGCGGCGGCCATGCGCCACTATATGGAGGCTTACACGGCGAAGCTGGGCTTCAACCCACATCCCGTGCTCACCCTCAGCGCACAATTGCCCGAGGGTTCGTACCCCACCTGGCAGGCAAGGGTGAACTATTACGATCAGATGCTGGAGAAGGTCGGCACAATCCCCGGCGTTGCCTCCGCCACCTTCAGCAGCAGCTATCCAGGGAATGCCGAATGGACCACCGATGTGACGGTTCAAGGGCGGATGGCCAACTCCGGGCGAGAATCGGAACTGCAACTGATCAGCGCCGGATACTTCGACACGCTCGGCATACCGCAAGTGAGTGGACGCATCTTCACCCGTGCCGAGACGCTTCGCGGCGCTCCGGTGGCGGTCGTCAACCGGGCATTCGTCCGGAAATACTTCGATGGTGGAGACCCGATCGGGCGCAATCTCATCATCCCGGACCTCGATTCGAGCTGGCCAAACATCGTCAAGCCCACAAGCGCCAGTCAGCCGCTCGAGATCGTGGGTGTCGTGGAAGACTCGAAGAACTACGGGCTGCATCGCCCGGTCAGGCCGCAGGTATACGCGCCCTACACCCTTTTCCTGCCCTGGGGAGAGTTGGTATTCGCGCGCGCGGCGTCTGGACATCCGGCAGCGCTCGAACGCCCGGTTGCTGCCGCCCTGATGTCGCTCAACCAGGACCAGGCAATCCAGCGCCCCATGCCGATGGATGAGTTCATGTCGATGTTTTCCTGGTCACATGAACGCTTCACTTCGGTCATTTTCGTGCTCTTCGCCGTCGTCGCGCTAGCGCTTGCCATGATCGGCTTGTTCAGCGTCGTCGCTTATGGAGTGGAGCAGCGCACCCGAGAGATCGGCATCCGCGTGGCGCTCGGTGCGCACCGATGGAATGTCCTGATGCTGGCTCTCTCGGCATCTCTGCAAGCAACCGCAGCCGGATTGGCGGCGGGAATCGTGGCCACCCTGCTGTTGAGCAACACGATCTACCAATGGACAGACAGCACCACCAGGGATGCCGCTGTCCTCATGATCGTCTCTGCCGTCTTTCTGCTGACAACGCTGGTGGCGTGCCTGTGGCCGGCAAATCGCGCCCTTCACATCGACCCGCTGGAAGCGCTGCGGGCTGAATAGAGCTCACGCCGCCTTTTTCAAGATGACGCGCTGGAAGCAGGCGCTGCTCCCCTTCTCGTCTTACCTCATGACCCACTTGAGCCATTGAGGGTCGCGCCATGCTGGTGGAATGATCCCTGCATGCGAGTCAACCTCATCACCCATTCATCCGGTCAGATTAAGTTAGGCACAGGGGCTATCCCGCTCTCACTGAAAATCCGCCCTGCATGTGGGCTTCCCGGCGAATACGAGTACGCCACTGACAGCGCGGCAGTCGTGTGGATGCTCCGCAAGCAGACAGATTTGCCCGCTGCTGTCATCGAACGCTTTGAGGAGAGAATGTACACCGCATTCAACGCTCACCTCCTGGGCGTGGAACTGAGCGAGAGGACCCTGACAGAGATTGGGTATTTCGTCGAGTAGGTCCCGCCTGGGCGGAATCCGGTCATTTGAGATACTTCTCCGGCAGCGTCAGTCCTGAGCGCTCATCGTCCCACAGAATGCTGGCAATCCAGAAGCGGCCTTGCGCGTGCACGATCTGGATGGAGTTAATGCCACGCGTGAAGGGTGTGGCATCTTCGGCTGTATGCCGGCTCTCGTAGGTGCTCCAGACGTGAACGAGGTTGCCGAATTCTTCGACGCGATTGGCGATGCTCCGCTCGAAGAAACCGTGGGTCTTGAAGTAGGGATCGTCACGCTGCACATACATGTCAGGGGTGAGGAACACCGCGTCGCTTGTGCGCGCGGGGTGGTCAGCGCTGGCCGGAGCATCGGGGCGGATGACTCCAAGGCGGCCATCGGGCAGGAAGAGCGAACGAAAGCGGTCCCAATCACGGGGTTTGCCTGCAGGTCCGGAGATTACATCGTAGAGCGAAGCGAGGAGATGCTCGACGGTGTCTACGTCGCTTGAGTTTTTCGCGGCCGGCCAACCGGGGTGTCCCGCGAGTGAACCTACCAGAGGTGGCGGAGCAGGCTGGGAGGGTGGCGATGACTGCTGAGATAGCGCCGGCAGGGTCAGGCTCGCAAGCAGAATCCCCGATGCAACGAGGCAGATGGTTTTCGATGTCGCTTTTCGTTTCGCCTTCATAAGGCTTTCCTCCGAGTTTGTTTTACGCGGGCAGGCTCCGCGACTGCGATGCATCGGCATTGCCGGTCTGCCCTCAAATGAATCTTGAGTCCTCAACGAATCTATGAATGCCCAGAGTATTTGGGGTATTTGCTCTCGTCTATAGCGAATCGGATTTTGTTGTGCGGGGGACAAGGGGTTCGGCTCGTCGCTGGCATCATGCCCTTTCGAGTGCCTGGGAATCGGCATTTCCGCGGCAAAATTCTGGAATTGCTAACCTAACACCCACGCCCTTCGGTTCTCTCCCATCGCTGATGGGTTCTACGCGGCCACGACCTGCTCAGTAGGTTTCGGCAACTTCGTACGCCGTGGACTGACGACGCAATCAGGCGGCGTTCGCGACATTTACGACGTGTCCCGGTCGATTGTGCCTTGTCAACTTCACTGCCGCCCACATCAGCCAGATGAATCCGAGATATCGGGTGATCGGAAGCAGGAAGTTGGCCGGATAGGCGATCAGGCTCAGCGTCGAGAACTCTCCGGCAACGGCGACCACCATTCCCAGAACAACCAGCCAGCGCGGGAGGAGACGGGAAAAGTAGCTTGTGATGGAAACCCCCGCAGCCAGCAAACCGAATCCGGCCGCGTAGGCGGGTCCGCCGAACAAGAAGCTGAGCAAGGCGAGGGCTCGAACTAGCGGTACTGAAGCGGGGATGTCAGGTGCGGACAACACCCAGCCGAACAGGCCTGAAAAGATGAGCGCGTTGGCGGCCGTCAATCCGCCAAACAACGCGATGTTGGTGCCGGCGGCGCGAACTCCCATAAACCGCAACCGGCTGACCATGGTGACGGCGAAGATGCCAAGAGGCACGGCGGAGGCGAATAAGAAGAAGCTGCTCACGCGTACGGCCGTCGGGTTCTGCTGGAAAAAGGCTCTGACGGTCTCAGCATCCGCAAAGGGGTTGACGTAAGGCGCGCCATGACGGAGCACCGCGGCTGCTACGAGGCCCGCTGCGAAGAGCAGGATGTGGACGATTCCGAGCAGAATCAAAGAAGGACCACGGAAATGCGGCGACGGTTTCATAGTGAAATCATTTATAACATAAATTATTTAATAAATGCAATAATATTTTTTCAATATGGACAATCGGGAAATGGAAAGAGGACAACCGGGATTTCTGCTGTCGCAGCTGGGTGCCCATGCGGCGGGGCGATTCGCAGAGCGGCTAAAGGATCTGGAACTCTCACCGGCCGATGCGGGTATCCTGCGCCTGCTGCGGACGGCGGCGGGGATCAGCCAACAGGAACTTTCTTCGCGGCTGCAGATTCATCCCAGCCGGCTGGTGGCAATTCTCGACAATCTGGAAAGGCGTCAACTTGTGGAGCGGAAGCCGAACCCCGACGACCGGCGCCTGTATTCGCTTCATTTGACAAAGGATGGCGGTGAGATCCTGCAACAGATCGGCAGGGTGGCGCGGGAGCATCAGGATGCGCTTCTCTCAGCGCTCACCGGCGAGGAGCGCGCGAAGCTGACGGAGATGCTGCAGAGAGTCGCCGACGCAGAGGGGCTCACGCGCGGTGTTCACCCTGGGTATCAGCGGATGGGGAAGTGAGGAGCGCCGAACTTGAGCATCGGATTATGAGCACTCTTTGACTCACGGCATCACGACCGGCAACAATGAAGACAGTACTACAGGAGTTTGTTTGCATTCCATGATCGATATCAGCACGTTTGCCACCGGGCTCAGCAAAATACCGGAAGAGCAGTTTACCGACAGCGCTGTGCTCGAATACATGCGCGAGAATCCGGTATCGGTCGCGAGCCTGCAACCGTACCTTTACTTCAGCTCAGAGCATTACACGCGGAATCTGATCCATCACACGCCGCTCTTCGATCTGATTGCCATCTGTTGGGAAAGCGGACAGATGAGCAGGATCCATAACCACACCAACCAGCGCTGTTGGATGGGGATCGCCCACGGCAAGGTGCAGGTGCAGAACTACCGGCTCGTCTGCCAGGACCCCACGACGCAGTTCTGCGAACTGGCCCCCACGGATCGCTACATGATCGACGCGGATAATCCGGCCGAGGTCGACTCCGAGGAGCCGATCCATCTTGTGGTGAATCCGCCGGGCTTCGGCTCGCGCGCGGTTACGCTGCACATTTATTCCCGGCCTTTTGATGAGTGCGACGTGTACGACCTGAAATCGAAACGCTACGAAACGGTGAGCCTGTCAAATACCAGCGAAGGCGGCCTGCTTACCTGCAGCCTGGCCGTCGAGAAGGTGGCGCTTGCGTAGCGGGGCTGTGAGGCGGCTAGGTCATACGTTGTGATATCTTACGCAAAATAATGGTGTCATAAGGATTCCTCTTCTTTCGAGCCAGGGTAGTACACTGCAAGCTTGAGGCTGTTTGGAACGACGAGTAAGAGGCATACACAGAATTGTGCGGAATTGTTGGGTTTACAACGAGGAACTGGCGGCCTGAAGAAGAGCGGATCCTGAATGCGACGGAAACCCTTTTCCATCGCGGGCCGGACCAGCAGGGAGTGTTTCGGTCGAGGCTGTGCTCGCTGGGCGCAACCCGCTTAAAGATCGTTGACCTGGCGTCGGGCAATCAGCCCATCTATTCGGAAGATCGCGATTCCGTGATCGTTTTCAACGGGGAAATCTATAACCATCTGGAAATTCGCAGCGAGCTGGAATCGCGGGGCCGCCGCTTTCAGAGCCATTGCGATACGGAAACCGTTCTGCAGGCCTTTCTTGAGTGGGATACGGACTGCTTCGCGCGCCTGCGAGGCATGTTTGCCGTGGCGATCTGGACCAACAGCGAGCAGCGGCTGGTGCTGGCTCGTGACCGGGTCGGTATCAAGCCGCTCTACATCGCTGAGCGCGGCGAGGATCTGTTCTTTGCGTCGGAGTTGAAGGGCATTCTGATCCATCCGGAGATTGACCGGCAGCTGAGTCTCGATGGGCTGGACTGCTATCTCTCGATGAACTACGTGCCGTGTCCGTGGACGCTGGTTGAAGGCGTGGAGAAGCTGCCGCCGGGCCGGTGGCTGGAATGGCGGGACGGGCGCAGAACCGAGGAGACATACTGGCGGATTCCACCGATCCAGCCGCGAACTGTGTCGCTTGAAGACGCCAAGGCGGAGCTGGATGTGCTGCTTGACCAGTCGGTTCGTGAGCACCTGATGTCGGATGTGCCGCTGGGGGTGTGGCTGAGCGGAGGCGTGGATTCGTCGACGATTCTGCATTATGCGGCGCAAGCGTCGCGCTCGCGGCTGAAGACATTTTCGATTTCGTTCCATGGACGGAGCTTCGACGAGACGCAGTATATCCGGCAGGTGGTGGACCACTACGGGACCGAGCACGAACAGCTGGATCTGAATCCGGAGAGCGACCTGGAGGGCGCGATTGAGAACTTCGCGTACTACTCCGATGAGCCGAGCGCGGATTCAGGGGCGTTGCCGGTCTGGTTTCTTTCGAAGCTGTGCAAGACGCAAACCACGGTTGCATTCAGCGGAGAGGGAGCCGATGAGATCTTCGGCGGCTACCTGACGTATCGCGCGAACCGCATCGCCGGGAAGGTCAGGCAGCTTCCTGCCGGGGTGATCGGTGGGGCGCTGCGCGGCGTAGGCCTGTTGCCGGTCTCGAATGAAAAGATCAGCCTCGAGTACAAACTGAAACGGCTGCTCGAAGGCAGCCGGATGTCTCCGGAACGAGCGCATGTGTATTGGAACGGGACCTTCTCCGAGGCGGAAAAGGCAATGATCCTGAATCTTCCGCTGCCGGGAGCGCTGGGTGACGTTCTCGCCGGGCTTCGAGCTAAGCAACCGGGAGATGGAGTGGCGCCTTTCCTCGAGTTCGACCAGGAATACTATTTGCCGGATGACATCCTGGTGAAGTCGGACCGGATGAGCATGGCGCATGCGGTCGAGGTGCGGCCTCCTTTTCTGGACCATCGCATAGTAGAATTTAGTTCAACCCTTCCGACCGACCTCAAGATTCGCGGGGCGCGCCAGAAGTACCTTCTCAAGGAATTGGTGAAGTCCAAGTTGCCCGCCGCCATTGTGCAGCGGAAGAAGATCGGCTTCGACATTCCGGCACACGAATGGTTGCGGGGAACGCTTCGCTCGCTGCTGGTGGAAACATTGACTTCGGCGGAAGAAGAACACTCTGAATTGTTTCGCTTTGACGCGATCCGAACGTACATGCAGCAGCACCTGAACAGGCGGATAAACATCGGCTATCATCTGTGGGGCCTTGTCATTCTGTTTCTGTGGATGAAACGATGGAATATTCAGTCAGCACCGTCGCTGAGGTCGGGAAGACAGACGCAGAGACAGGCGCTCGCAGTCGAACTCTAAGCAGCCGCCAGCTTTTTCTGGTTGTCATCCTCTTCGCCGCAGCCGTCTATCTGGGCTGCATTATCTCTCCGCCATCGCTGATGGATGATGTGGATGCGGTGCAGGCGCAGATTGCCCGCAACATGCTTAGCTCGGGCGACTGGGTTACGGCGCGCCTGGATGGGGTGGCATATCTCGAAAAGCCTCCGCTTATCTACTGGATGGTTGCCGTCTGCTTTAAGGTTTTCGGCGCGCATGACTGGGTTTCGCGGATTCCGGTTGCGCTGTCGGCGGTTGGGCTTTGCTGGCTGACGGCGGCGTTTGGCGCATGGGCATTCGGAAGACGAGCCGGTTTCTATGCCGGCTTGTGCATGTCGACGTGCATCGGTTTGTGGCTGTTTACGCGCATCCTGCTGCCGGACGTGATGCTGACGCTCACGATCGCGCTGGTGATGTGGGCGTTTCTGCGAGTGCTCGATTCCGAGGAACGGCATCCGCGAGCATGGGCAGCGACGCTGGCGGCGAGCCTCGGCATCGGGTTGCTGCTGAAGAGCCTGATCGGGATTGTGTTTCCGATTGCGGCCATCGTGGTTTATCTCGTGTGTACGCGGCAGCTCTTCTCTGCTTATGTGTGGAAGCGGCTTCGACCACTGAGCGGCCTGGCGATCATGCTGCTCATTGCAGCGCCCTGGCACATACTTGCGACGCTGCGCAATCCGCCATACTTCTCCTTCACGATGAAGAGCATTCCCGGGGAGTACCACGGCTTTCTGTGGTTTTTCTTTATCAATGAGCAGCTGCTCCGGTTTCTTAATTTGCGCTATCCGCGCGACTACAACACGGTGCCGCGCCTCTATTTCTGGCTGCTCAACCTGGTGTGGATTTTTCCCTGGAGCGTATACCTGCCAGCGGCGGTGAAGCTGTCGTACAGGCCCGTGGATCGCGCCGGGCAGGCGAGGCTGCTGGCACTGTGTTGGATTGGTTTCGTGCTGGTCTTCTTCACATTTTCGACGACGCAGGAGTACTACTCCATGCCGTGCTATCCGGCATTCGCGCTGCTGGTTGGCTCGGCGATCGCGATGAACGGCCGACTAGTGCGGGGCGGGACGCGTGCGCTGACGGTTATCTGCACGCTGGCGGCGCTGGCGGCGATTGCGGTCCTGGTGGCGGACCGGCATCTTCCAACACCGGGCGATATTTCGCAGGCGCTCAGCTTCCATCCCAAGGCGTACACGCTTTCGCTTGGGCACATGGAAGATCTGACGCTCGAGTCCTTTGCCTACCTCCGGTTACCGCTGGTTCTGGCGGCGATCGCGTTTCTGATCGGCGCGGCCGGCACCTTGCGCGCAAGCAGCAAGAGCGCATTCATTGCGGTGGCGCTGATGATGGTCGTCTTTTTTCAGGCGGCGCGGCTGGCGATGGTGAGGTTTGATCCGTATCTGTCGTCGCGGCCGCTGGTGAATGCGCTGGAGAAATCTCCGCAGGGCGGCCTGATTGTGGACCACCACTATTACTGGTTTTCTTCGGTGTTTTTCTACACGGATCGAAGTGCGTGGCTGCTGAATGGCAGGTTCAACAACCTGGTCTATGGGTCGTATGCGCCGGGCGCGCCCAATGTCTTCCTTGATGACAGCGAGTTCAAGGATCTCTGGCTTAAGCCGGAGAGGTATTATATCGTCGCAAAAACATCTGCCGTTGCTCGCCTGGAATCATTGGTAGGCAGCGGTCAATTGACCACGGTCGAGGTAAGCGGCGGCAAGGTTTTGCTCACGAACCATCCTCTTGCGGGCGCTGGAAGCCTATAGAATCTTAAGAGGATAAAAAAGCAACCTGATGTTGCGTCTTCTGCTGTACCGTACGACGTCGAATACACGTTAACTTGATGGAGGAAAAATGCGGATTGCTGTTCTTGGCGGTGATGGGTTTTGCGGGTGGGCTACGGCCTTATACCTTTCAAGGAAAGGGCACACGGTTGCGATTATCGATAATTTCGCTCGCCGGCTCTGGGACTACGAATTAGGTGTTCAGACCTTAACGCCGATCCGCCCTCTTTCCGAGCGCCTGAATGTCTGGCAGCAATTGACGGGGCAGACCATCGATGTCTTTGTGGGCGATGTCGCCGACTACGATTTTCTATCTTCGACGATCAAGACTTTTCAGCCAGATACGGTGGTTCACTTTGCGGAACAGCGGTCGGCGCCGTACTCCATGATCGACCATAAGCACGCGGTGTATACGCAGGTGAACAACGTGGTCGGGACCCTGAACCTGCTGTTCGCCATCCGTGAGTTGCAACCGGATTGCCATATCGTGAAGCTGGGCACCATGGGCGAGTACGGTACGCCGAACATCGACATTGAAGAGGGATATATCACCATCGAGCACAACGGCCGCAAGGATGTGCTTCCTTATCCCAAGCAGCCGGGTTCGTTCTACCACCTGTCGAAGGTGCACGACAGCCACAACATCATGTTCACCTGCAAAATATGGGGTCTGCGCGCGACAGACCTTAACCAGGGAGTGGTCTACGGCACGGTTACCGATGAAGTGACGATGGACGAAGCGCTCATCAATCGCTTCGATTACGACGAAGTCTTCGGAACGGTTCTGAATCGCTTCTGCGCGCAGGCGGCGCTCGGTTTTCCGCTCACGGTTTACGGGCGAGGCGGCCAGACCCGCGGTTTTCTCGACATCCGCGATACAGTGCGGTGCGTAGAGATTGCCTGCCTGAATCCTGCCGCGCCGGGCGAGTTCCGCGTCTTCAATCAATTCACCGAACAGTTCTCAGTGCTGGAACTGGCGGAGATTGTAAAGACCGTTGGCGGAGAAATGGGATTACAGGTAGAAGTCGATCACCTTCCCGATCCGCGTGTTGAGGCGGAATCGCATTACTACAATGCAAAGCACTCCAAGCTAGTCGATCTGGGCCTGGATCCGCACATGCTCTCGGATTCGCTGGTCGATTCGCTGATCAATATCGCGATCCGTTATCGGGACCGTATCGATCCTGCGATGTTTGCTCCCCAGGTCAATTGGCGGCAGGCGCACAATGAGCGGCGCATCGGTGGGAAAGCGAAACAGCCGGTGCTGGTGAAGGAAACGGTCTAAAGGCAGTTGGGGCTTACGAAAAGTCCCTGAGCGGCTAAAGCCGCGAAAATCTTCCATGACTTATGGACGGGCTGAAGCCCGTCCCCTTCAAGGCCTTGCGTTCAGGCTGAGCCCCATCCCTTCAAGGCCGGAGGTTTAGGCTGAGCTTCCCTAGAAAACTACGGAGTGCGGTTTTCTACCGTAACCCTGAAACTGCTGTGGCTTTCGGGGCCGATTCAGCCGGAGCGATCGGCACCAGTTCGCCATCCTTGATCAGATAGTCCTGGCCTCGCCACCGAATTGTCCTACGGGTAAAGCTTGCCAGCCAAACCATCGTGGCGAAGGCGTCCCACGCCGGCACCAGCAGCAGGTTCGCCCAGACTCCGCGCTGCTTGAGTCCCCAGGCACCGATCAAAGCGGTCAGCACAGCGCGAAAAACCATGTATCCGCCGAGATAAGCTGCGGCGACTTCGCGCGTGGGGTGCACCGCGATTGCCAGCAATGCCCAAGGCAGGCCCAAAGTGAAGATCATGCCGATGTGTCCCCAGGGGCGCATATGGCGCATCACCGTCAACCAGCGCAGACGCTTATAGACCAGCTCCTTGAGGGACTGATAGTCAGGAACGGTTGAAATCGGATAATGGAGCAGTTCGACTTCGTAGCCCTGTTCGGCGATCAGCCGGCCCACGAGGAGATCATCCGCGGGCCGGTTCTCAATGGAGGCGTAGCCTCCGAAGGCCTGCAGCCGGGTGCGGGTGGTGGCGATGGTCGGGCCCAAAGCAAACTTGATTCCTTCCAACTGCTTTGCGACCAGGATTCCCGGATAGAAATCGGAAAGCATCCCTACATCCTGCAATCGCTGCACCCAGGAATTTTCTTCGGTCGGGACATAGAGGCAGGTAGTTGCTCCGACCCTGGGATTCGCCAAGGGCGCGATGACCTTGCGCAGATAGTCCGGCTCGACGCGCACGTCGCTGTCGCTGATGACGAGATGTTCGTATGAGGCTTCCTCGGTGAGGCGTGCCAGCTTTGCCACCTTGTCGTTGGCGGCCTGGCGGCCGGAGCCGATCAGAATGCGGATCTGGGTATTCGGGAAGTCGCGGACAATCCGTTGCAATACCGGTAATGCAGGATCGCTGGTGTCACCCACGCAAAAAAGGATTTCGTAGTTTGGATAATCCTGACGGCAGAAGCTTGCAAAGTTTTCGTATGCGTCGGGGTCAAGGCCGCGAACCGGCTTTAGATTGCTGATGGGCGGCAGAAATGCGCTCTCCTCATTGGCTTCGGTTGCTTCGGCCGGCGCTTGCAAGAAGAAAAGCAGGGAGCTGACGAGGGCAAGGAAGAAATAGATGAAGGGAATCGCGGCAATGCCGAGAAACAGGGTCTGTGTCAGGGTCGTGGTCATCGTGCCTCAAACGAGCGCGTCTATTTATTCTCTAGTAGATGAGATTTGGAAGCAAGGAGGAGAGACCACCAAGGTACCTCGCGAAGACACGGCAAGCCCTTCAGTAGAGCACCACGGCCACGCGGTATGAGGTGTAGACGTCCTGGGATTTACAGGCGCCGACGGCGGCCCTGGTGAAGTGGCCGGTGCGCAATTGGTCCGCCACAGCGCTGGGCAGCTTGCTCAGGTCGGGTGTTTGGAAGCGCACGACGGCCTTCACTGTGCCCGTCTCCGGCGTGGAGGCCGGTGTCCCGTTCTGCGTGGTGCAGGCTTCTTCGGCGACGCTGCGCGAACCTGAAGGATTGATGTTCTGATCGCGGAGCAGATCTTCTACCTTTTGCTCCACCTGCTCCCGCGTGAGAGCCTCCGGAGAGTGGGCGAAATCAACGACGGCGTAAAGGTATCCGCTCCTTTCCCATACCGCCAGCCCGATAGCGTTCATCTGCGGATCGAGAATGTTGGTGCGGTGCGGGACTGAATTCATCCACTGCTTTTCGAGGGCCTCCGCACTCGGACCCATGGCGATATTCTCAGCCAGGGCTTGAAAGCGTGCGCCGGCCTGCGAGGCGCGGGCGGTCAGATCGGGCTCCCCGGGATATTCGTGCGCGAGAGATTTCTCCTCCTTCATGCGGTCCGCATGCGTGGCTGCGGCAACGGCCAGCGCGGGGTCCCAGTGAAGCGGCGGGAGGCCGTGTGCGGCTCGGTCCTGGTTGGTCAGGTCGAAAATCTTCTGGGTCGCCTCGTCGGTCGGCTGTGGAGTTGCAGCGGGGAAGGCGGCTGGGAGAGAAATTCCCATGAGCAAAGTCCAGAGAACCGCGCCAGTTCGCAAAGTGCCTATGCTTGCTGCGGAAACTTTATACATCCTTAAGTTAGATGCGGCTGAAAGCCGGACGAGATGTCACTTCAAGCTTCTCCGTGGCGGTACTGGGGGAGGGCGGTGATGGTGTCACGGGGAGTCGCGAAGGAGCTGTGAACGTCCTTATAAAGAGGGGCAAGGATGGACGCCATATTTCCGGTGAGAGTGATGATATCGGAGGACTGAGGGGAAACTGGCAGACCACGCTCTTCGAAAGATCTTCGGATTTCCTGGTGCAGATTCGCGGCAGAAGCCTGAATGTCCGGTGCTTCTTCCGATGTCTTCCCGCGGACCTCGTCCGCCATTGCACGCATGACGCGGGCGGTGTCGTTTTCGAATGCAACATGAGCTTTGGCGATGCGCTCGGGCAGTTCGCTGAGCGGCGTTTGCAGGCGGTATTGCGCGGTGGTGAGTTGCATAAGAAACAACGCACGCACGGAAGGCTGCCATCGCCTGAAATAATCGCGTATCTGCATCTTTCTTTGGCGTGATGGGCCAAACTCGAAAAGGACGGCGTCGGCCTGCGCAGTCACCGCCTGGAAGCCCGCGTTGATTTGATCGCGCAAGCGGCGAACCTGCCTGGCTGACTCATTGCGGTCTTCCTTCAGCATTTGTACGGCGAGCTCAGCAAACATATCCAGATTGCGGGCGAAGACTGTCTGCATCTCCTCGAGGGCGTTCTTCACCCACAGGCGGTCGAAGATGAGCCACATGCAGAGGAGGCCGAGGAAGACGCCGAAAATGCGGTCGCGCGCGATGGCCAGCGAAGTCTGGATCGTGAACTCCTGCAAGTTGATGAGGTAAAAGGCAAGCGCAAGCTGCACGCCAAGATAGGATAGTCTCGGGCTGGCAGTGGCGATCCAGGCTGAAAGGGCCGTAACCGCAGCAAATAGAAGCGTGAACCCTGCGATGGAATCCAGGTGGGGAAGCACGAATATCTGCGCTCCCATTCCGACGATAATACCGCCGATGATCGCTCCCCCAAGACGGAGAAACTGCTTCTGCCGCGATGAGCCGATCGTTGAGAGGGCGGTGATGATGCAGGTTGGGATACAGGTGCTCAATCCCCGCCAATCGACAGCTGTGTATATGACGTAGCTGGCGACCGCCGCCAGCATGCCACGGATGGCAAATTTCAGGTGATCCGGATTGGAAAATGCGTCGGGAGCGAAGAAGGGCTGCTTGACCTCGTCATCCATGGGCGCCGGAATGAATTCGTCGATGGATTCGGCGCCACCAAACACCTGTGGGATGAGGGCGGCTGTCGTTTCCATAGCGGGCAGGAAGGGAAGATTTGACGCCTGTCCCTGACGCGGGAGGTTGATGGGGTGCGGTGCCTTTCGCAGCCTCAAATTCTCGCGCAGCACGGAAATTTCGTCTGCAAGGCGTGCACAGCGCTCCCGATCTTCTGTGCTGATTTCGATTGCCTGGCCGGCGCAAAAGAGCCGCAGGCTCGCGGCCATATCAACCAGGCGGCCCAGCAGCGCGACAGCGGCATTCATCTGCGAGATGAAATGAGAGCTGTACCCTGAGCGGACGAGGAGTCTGCGGAGCCGAGACAATCCGGCGCCGGTATAGAGCGAAATGTCCTTTTCCAGCTTGCCGCCGAGGGGTGCTCCTGCAGCTATACTTTTCAGCACCTCGTCGACAACCTGCAGGCGGTGCTCGATGCCCTCGGTGAGGTCGGTGGTCGGATGGACTCGTCGAAAGACGTACTCGACGACGATGGCCACCGTGACGCCAAGTGGTGTGGTAAACGCCAGCCACAGGGTGTTCTCCACGCGGTCATTGACATTGAGCAGGGTCTGATCCCACAGGGGGATCGCGCCGGCGAGCAGGAAGCCGAAGCCCACGGCTGTGCCGTAATCGGTAATGATTCCAATCAAATAGAACGCGATGAACAGCGAAAGGACGATCCACAGGAAGTGGGTGAGACGATCGTCCACCAGTAATGCGACGCCAATCAGGGTGTAAGCAGCCGCGATCGCAAAGGCAAGCATGGCGCGAAATCCGGAACGCAGCGTTGCCGTGGGATTCTCCCGGCTGACAAAGAGCGTGAAAATCGCCGCCAGGAACCCGTTGGGAATCTGGAAGGTCATGACGATGATCATGACGATGGTGGCAGCGATGGTAATGCGGGCGACGACCCAGGCTCGTCCCGGATATGGGGCAAGCTCATTCTTGAGGAAGCCCCAGAACCACTGGCCCGCATGGTCGATCGCGCGTGAGGGATCGGCTGCGGGCACGGTCTCGCTCCGGAATGCCATGGCTACTGCGACCTTTCCGGGACGTCTCCTCGAATGATGACCACGGCAGATTCGCTGATACGGAAGGGCTCGGTCTCGGCGGCATTGATGCGCACACGCACCGGGTAGCGGGTGGCCAGGTGCACCCAGTTGAGGGAGCGCTGGACATCCGGTAACCCCGGTGCGAACGTGCCAATCAGCGTCGTATCAGGCAACACGCCGAAGCCCACGCTGTCGACCACTCCGTCATATCGCACGTTGGGGCGGGATAGCACATAGACATAGGCGCGCATGCCGGGGTGAATGTGGTGAAGCTGCGTTTCGCGGAAATTTGCCACCGCCCACCAGACGCGTGTGTCGATCAGAGTGAAGACCTGCTGGCCGGTGTGCGCATAGGCTCCTTGCGAGATGATCAGATTGGTTACACGCGCATCGAACGGCGAGTACACCTTGCAATTGTTCAGGTTGTACTGGGCTGTTCGGATGGCAGAAGCCCGGCCCTCACGCTGGCCGATGAGCGGATCGAGGGTGAGAACGCTGTGCTGCGACTGCCCGAGTTGCATTTGGCTTTGTTCGACTTGAGCCTTCGCCTGCTGGTATTGCGCCTGGTAAGAATTCACCTGAGCTTCGGCGAGAATGACCTGAGCGCGCAGCTGATGGACGGCCTGTTCCCGAGCGGTGACGGCAGTTCTGGCCTGATCCACTTGATCGACGGTGACGAAATGCCTGGCAAGCAGCGGCTCTATACGGTGGTAGTTGTTGGTGGTGTAGAGCAATTCAGCATTGGCGCTGTCGAGGGAGGCCTGGGCAGCGGTAACATTTGCTTTGGCCTCGTTCACGGCTGCAGCAGCACGGACGACATTGGCGGCGGCGCTATCGGTATTTGCACGCGCAGCTCCGACGGCACTCACCTGCGAGGCGATGGTTCTGGTCTGGTCGACAATCTGTCCCTCAAGCGTGTCCCGGTCGGAGATGGCTTTTTGCAGCGCGTACTCGTAAGGACGCGGATCGATCTGGAAAAGCAGCTCTCCCTGCTTGATGAAGGCGTTGTCCTGAGCGGCGAGCTGCGTGATGGGGCCGTCTACCTGCGGCGCGATCCCAATGAAGTTAGCGAAGACCTCGGCGTCATCGGTGCGGGGAAATTTGTTCGTCTCGTTCACGACGATCAGGCCAGTGATGAGCGCAGCGGCGATGATGGAAACGCTGACGATTCGTCCGAGGCGTTTGGATGGCGGAGCGGATTGTGGAGCGGGATCGTTTTCGGGCATCGCTTCTCCTTTCTAAGGCGGCTAGTTCAAATCAGCTGAAGAACAGCAGCCAAATGGTGAATGTGAAAAATGCGGCCAGACACGGGTATACGACGATCAGTGGCGTTAGTTGCTCCTCCAGCTTGATGCGCACAAAGAAGACCCGGACAATCACCGCGAGTAGGATGCCAACGATCCCGCACAATATCCATGAGGGAAAGAACGAGCCCAGGATATTGAAGGTGGGTGCGCGCGAACATCCGGCGGCCAACATCAGGGTGAGAGAGCCGGCGGGAAGTAGTCCGATGCGGCGCCGGCGAGTCAGTGATTTGCTCGTCTTACGGACCTTTTGCATAGAGCAGGTCTCCCGTCTGAAAGGCTAAAGCGGCGATTCCGGTGAGCAGTTGCGTGCGCGCGTTGACGTCAGCGGTGCGCGCCGCGGCCAGGGTGCGCTGCGCGGAGACGACATCGATCTGGCTCCGCACGCCGTATTTGTAGGACTCGAGAGCGGCATCATAGGACTCGGTCGCCGAGGCCAACAGCGCGGCTGCCGCTCTTTGCTGGCGAAGCGCTGTCTGTGCCGTCGCGTAGGCTGACCACACGTCGTTCTCCACCTGGTCGCGGATGGCGTCGATCTCGGCTGCTGCCTGCTTCTTTTCGGCGTTGGCCCTTTTGACGCGCTGCTCGCGCGCCCAGCCGTCGAAGATGGTCCAGGTGAGGCTGAGTTTCGCGTTCCAGAACTCCTGCGTCGGGGAATAGACGCCGGGGAGAGGGTACTGCTGACCGTAGGAGCGGTCGATGCCGGCGTTGCCGTCGACGCTGAGCGTGGGCAGATATGCCGAGTGTGCCTCTTTCAGTTCCGCCGAGGCGGCGCGAAGCTGCGCGACTCGCTGCATGAGATCAGGACGCTGCGCAAGCGCGAGATCGATCGACTTCTCGACCGTGTTGGTGATTTCGTCCGGAATCTTGAGGTCCTGTATGCCCTGAACCTGAATTTTAGTGGTTGGCGAGAGACCGAGAGCAGTCGTCAGGTCTCCGTACGCGATCTGGGTCACACCGATTGTGGCCTGCAAATCGTAGTCGGCCTGGGCTTCGGCGCTGCGGGCTTCGAGGACGTCGGGGAGGGTAGCCAGGCCGAGGCTGAGCCGTGCTTCGGAGTTCTCCCGCACGGTCTGAGCATTCTTCAGGTTTGCTTCGGCTGCGTCCTGTTGGCCGCGGGCGTTGAGCAGCCGATAATAGGCCTGCATCACACCGAAGATGACTGTGCGGTGCGTGTCGTTGAACTGAAAATTGGCGGCGATGAGGTTGTATTTGCTGACGGTGATTTCGTCCGAGCGCCTGCCGAAATCGAAGATGATGTAGTCGAGCGCAAGCGCGTGAGCGTAGTTGTAGGTGGTCTGCCGGACGAATTCGGTGTTGAAGAGGATGTTGATGCGGGCGGTGCTGCCTACAGCAGCGGCGGCCAGTGTGGGGTAGAGGGTCGACTTAGCAATGCCCAGGTCGGCGGCGCGGGCCTTTGCGTTTTCCCACGCGACACGCGTATCGGGGTTATTTTGCTCTGCGATGTTAACGAGATCGGGTAGGGTGTAGGTTTTGGATGAGTCGGGAACAAAGGCCACGGGCCGAGAAGGCAACGTCAGTTGCTGCTGGCCGGACGGCACGTCCCATGGACGCGCGGAAGTAGGAGGCGCCTTTTGAGCGCCGGCGATTCCGCCCGCAAGCAACATGCCGAGCATGATGACTGATTCTGCATGAAATCGAGCCATTCTCTAGCCACAATAGCGTCCCGGCGGCGCTTCCCCGGAGCAATCGGATGATACCACGCTGAAACAGGCCGAAGACTATGGGGTTTCACCAGAGAGGATGGCGAGGGCGTCGGGAGGAAGCAGCACTTTGTCTTCGATCATCTGAACGCCGTTGCGCGAAGCGAGCAGAAGGGGAAGGTGTTCGGGGTTCTCGAACTCCGCCGGGCTATTACCAAGATTACAGAGGACCTTGATGAGGCCACGGCCCATGGTCAGCCAGCGGTGGTCTTCGTCGAAAGCGACCGCGATGTGGCCGAGGTCGCCGTCGTTGAGCGAGGGCAATGTATGGCGCAGATGGATAAGCTTGCGGTACCAGTCCAGCATCTCCGCGTGATATCCCTCGTGAATCTCGCTCCAGTCAAGCTTGGAGCGTTCGAAGGTCTCCCTTTTTTCGGGGTCGGGGATTTCGTCAGGACTCCAGCCAAAGGCGGCGAACTCACGACGGCGGCCCTCGGAAACGGACTTGGCCATCTGCGGGTCGTCGTGGTGGGCGAAGTACAGGAATGGTGTGGAGGCGGCGAACTCCTCGCCTTCAAAGAGCAAGGGAACGAATGGCGCGGTGAGCACGAGTCCGGCGGCTACTTTGGTGCGGTTCATGCCGACGATGTGCTCAAGGCGATCGCCGGTGGCGCGGTTGCCGATCTGGTCGTGATTCTGGATGAAGCCGAGGAAGCGGTACGCAGACAGCCCGGTGACCGGACGCCCATGGGAGCGCCTCCGGTAGCGAGAATAGGCTCCGTCATATACGAAGACGCAACGCAGGGCTTTGGCCAGCGATGCCAAAGATCCGAAATCGCTGTAGTAGCCCTTGCCCGGTTCGTTGTGCAAGACGGTGAAGAGGGCGTGATGGAAGTCGTCGCTCCATTGCGCGTCGAGGCCATAACCATGCGCCTCGCGCGCCATGACAAGGATCGGGTTGTTGAGATCGCTTTCGGCGATGAGAACGAGTTTGCGACCGAGGGTGGTTGAAAGCCTCTCGACCTCGGCGGACAACTGCTCGAGAAAATGGACGGCGGAGCGGTCAACGAAGGCGTGGACGGCGTCGAGGCGGAGGCCGTCGACGTGATAGTCGCGCAGCCACATGAGGGCGTTGTCGCAGAAGAAGCGGCGAACCTCATCACTGCCGGCGCCTTCGAAGTTGACGGCATCGCCCCACGGCGTCCAGTGAAGGGCGGTGAGATAGGGGCCGTACTTGCCGGTGTAATTGCCGACGGGTCCGAAGTGGTTGTAAACCACGTCGAGAATCACGGCGAGGCCGCGGAGATGGGCGGCGTTCACGAATCGCTTGAGGCCGTCGGGACCGCCGTAGAGCTGCCTTACGGCGAAGAGATCGACGCCGTCGTAGCCCCAGCCGTGATCGCCGGGGAACTCGGCAACCGGCATCAATTCGACGTGGGTGACGCCGAGGCCCTCAAGGTACTCCAGCCGCTCGATGGCGGACTCGAGGGTTCCACCGGGAGTGAAGGTGCCCACATGCAACTCGTAAATGATGCCGGAGGCGAGGGGAGGAGCGTGCCATTCGGCATCGGTCCATGAGAATGCGTTTTGATCGTAGAGGCGCGAAGGACCTTGAACTCCGCCGGGTTGCCATGGGCTGCGCGGATCGGGGTAGGGGGTCGGGTCATCGTCGAGAAGGAAGGCGTAGTCGGAACCGTTGTCGGCCTCGTTCACAGTGGCTTGCCACGAGCCCCGGTCGTCGGGACCCGACATGGGATACACGAGGTCGCCAACCTTGACGGAGACCTTTTCTACCTTCGGCGCCCAGAGAGTGAACTCATGCATGGATATCTGTCTCCAGGGTCAGCAACGCAACGGGGAAATCATGCAGCAGCTGGTCGATTTCGACGCTGCCGCCATTGATGATGGCTCCGGTGAAGCGATTCTTCCAGCGGCCCTGGGGCAGCGGCAGCCTGGTTCTTCTCCACGCGCCGTCGAGTTTTACGATGAGACGAGGCACGACGGCGATGACCGAGTGGCCGCGCAGATAAGCGATGACGTGATCGCACTTCGATCCCTCTGCGAGCAGCGGCGTGTAGGCAGCTTCCGCGCCGAACCACTCCGGATGCTCGCGGCGCAGCAGGAGGGATTGATGGATGGTCCAGAGCTTGGGCAGGCCTTCATCGGCTCGCTGCATGATTTGTTTTGCGATGCCGTTGTCCGAGAGCTGCTGCATCTCGGTGAGGAGCGTGCGGCGCAGGACATAATCCACGGGACGGCGGTTGTCGGGATCGACGAGGCTGAGGTCCCAGAGCTCGGAGCCCTGGTAGAGATCGGGCACGCCGGGCGCGGTGTACTTGAGCAACGTCTGGGCGAGCGAGTTGACTCTGCCGGCGTTGATGACCCTGGCTACGAACTCTTCGAGCTTTTGCAGGAACGGTGGATGCGCGAGGGTCTTTTCGATGAAGCTGTTCAGGGCGTCCTCGAACTCCTTGTTGTTAGCGACCCAGGAAGTGTGCTGCTTGGCCTCGCGCATAGCCTTAATCATGTAACCCTGGGCGCGTTCGACAGGGAGGGGCCAGGCTCCGATGAGCGTCTGGTAGTAGAAGTACTCGGTGTTGCGGTCGGGGAATTCTGCGCCGGCGGCGGTTTTTGTCCGGAACTCACTGTTGATCCGGGACCAGCGCTGGAGTGCGGAGGCGAAGCGGCTGGGGAGCTCCGAAACGACGGCGAGGCGGGCGCGGACGTCGTCGCTGCGCTTGGTGTCGTGGGTCGAGAGCGTGGTCATGGTAAGAGGACGGGTAGCCTGCATCTTTGCGCAGTAGCTGTGAAACCCGTTGACGGTGAGGCCGTCGCGTCCGGGATCGCTGCCGACTTCGTTCATGCCGATGAGGCGATTGAAGCAGTAGAAAGCGGTGTCTTCGACGCCCTTGGCCATGACGGGACTGGTGAATTGCTGGAAGCGCTCGAGGAACTCCGTCTCCTGCTTGCCCGCGACAATGGCGGTCAACACATCGCGCAGGAAGTCGAAGAGGCCGCTGTCGATGTCTTGACGTTTCAGTTTTGCGCACTCGGCTGCATGGGCGATGTGAGTCTTGTCCTCTTCGGTGATCTCTTCGCGCGCGGGAACGACGTAGGTTCGGTAGATCTTGAAGCAGGCGGCCACCTCGCGGATCGCACGGCGTATCTCGGCGCGGGTGTAGTCGCGCCGGTTACGATTGTTTTCGCAGATTTCGACGAAGAGGGAGGTGAGCCGATTGACATCGCTGCCCAATGCTTCCTGGGCGACGGCAATTTTCTTTTCGTGCGCGATCGTTTCAAAGTCGCCGGGCTGAGTGGTGAACTCGGTGTAGATGCTGCGTAATTCGGCAAGGCCCTCGCGCTGCAGGAGCACACCGTTCGCAACGTTGAGGAAGTCGTAGCCAGTGGTGCCTTCAATGGGCCAGCTTTCACGAAGGAACTCGCCGGGTTCGAGAATTTTCTCGCCGACGATCCAGGCGTCGGGCGCCTTCTCGCGAAGACGACGAAAATATTCGAGAGGATCGCGCAGGCCGTCGGGATGATCGATGCGCACGCCGTCGAGCACGCCGCGGCGCAGCCAGTCGAGTACCAGCGCGTGGGTTTCTTCGAAGACGTGCTCGCGCTCCACGCGCAGCCCGATGAGCGTGTTGACGTCGAAGAATCGTCGATAGCCGAGTTGCTGGTCGGCGGTTTTCCAATAGGCGAGGCGATAGACCTGCTGGTTGAGGAAGTCGTCGAGGGCATCGAGGTTCGCGTTCAGCTCGGCGACGGCGCGGTCGATCATCTTGCGGACGTTGGGCTCCTCGGCGCAGAGGCGGTTAAGCAATCCAAAGAGCACTACCTTGTCGCGGTGGCGCGCGAGTATGGTTCTGCGATCCACATATTCCGGCGAAGGCAGGCGGCCAAAGGACGCGGCAAGGAAGCTGAGAGTGTCCGACTTTGCATACTCCGCCGCACGGGTGAGGATGGCAGGCAGCGAGGCAGGCGTGACCGGCAGCGTTTGCCCGGCGCATTCGACGCGGAAATAATTGGCTTGACTCGTGACCTTAATGCCGCCGTCCTGAAGGACCCGGCCATATTGATCGGCGAGGATAGGCACGAGGACCTTGTCGCGCAACCGCTCCTCCTGAGAACGCCAGTCGATGTCGAAGTAGGAGGCGTAGCGGCTCAAGGGCCCGTTCTCGAGCACGTCCCACCAATAGCGGTTCTCCTTGCCGAGCGACATGTGATTGGGCACGATGTCGAGCACCTGGCCCAGGCCGAGCTCGCCGAGCTTTGCGCAGAAGCGCTCATGTGCGGCGGCGCCGCCCAACTCGTCGTTCACGCGTTGAGGGTCAACAACGTCGTAGCCGTGGGTGCTCCCGGGTGCCGCTTGCAGGTAGGGAGAGCTGTAGATGTGCGAGATTCCGAGCGAATGCAGGTAGTCGGCGATAGCTGCCGCATCGTCGAAGGTGAAGTCTTTGTGAAGCTGCAGTCTGTAGGTCGCGCCGGGGATGCGTCGAGTCATCGTCTAACCAATCATGAAACGGGTTCCGCGGGCCAGCGGGAGATAGCAGTATGGTTTAGAGAGCCATAGCGAGGTACGGGTTGTATCTGCTGCGTGTTTGCGGGCAGGGGGGGCCCCGCGGTCCATGTATTGGGATAATATTCAGGGTGCAAACAAATTGATCTGTGAAACCTACTAAGGAGATCCCTTGCGCTTTTCTCGAAACGCTCTTTTCCTTTTGCTGGCGGTGCTTGGGGTTACAGTCACCGCTCAGACCAGCCAGGCACAGGGGCAGACAGCCGCAAACCCCTTGATACCGCCTGCTCCACATGCCAAGACGATACATCTGAAGCATGTGCTGGTGATCGGGCAGACGAAGGGCTTTGAGCACGATTCTGTTTCGCCGGCGATGGCTGCCATTTACAACATGGGCAAAGAGAGCGGCCTATGGGACACGATGCTGCGAACGGATACTGAGCTGCTGACGAAGAAAGAGCTGAAGAATAATGCGAAAAACCTGAACTACTTCGACCTGATCGTGTTTGCGAGCACAACCGGCGAGCTGGAGATGGACGCCAGCCAGAAGGCGGACATGATGTCGTTCATCAAAGAGGATGGCAAAGGATTCGTTGGAATTCATGCCGCGCTTGATACGAACTACACGTGGCCGGAGTATGGAGAGATGATTGGCGGTTGGTTCGACCAGCATCCCTGGATGACCTTCAATGCGCCGATTATCAATGAAGACCCAAGTTTCCCGGCGGTTCGCCACTTTCCGAATGAGTTTGTGAAGTACGACGAGATTTACCAGCCAAAGGAGTGGTCGCGCAGCAACGTGAATGTGCTGCTGAGCCTCGATGCGAGCAGGCTCGATTACGCAAACAATCCGCGTATTCACCGGGCCGATCACGATTTCGCGGTGGCCTGGAGCAAGATGTACGGCAAGGGTCGCGTCTTCTACTCGACGCTTGGCCACACGGAAGAGGCGTGGGAAGATCCGGACATTCGCAAGATGTACTTTGAAGCGATCAAGTGGGCGCTGGGAATGACCGATGGAAGCACTGCGTCTCACCCGAAGCCGGCTGCGCCAGCGCAGGGACACTGAGTCGGGTGCAACACATTCGATGAGAAGGGATAGAGAGAGCGCTCGATGAAAAGGATTGGGATGGGCCTGGTTGGCCCCGGATTTGTTGCTGCGCACCACATCGATGCGGTGCGGCGGCTGGGTGATGTGGATGTCGTGGCTATCGCCGGTTCGTCTCAGGCGTCCGCGGAGAAGAAGGCGAAGGATTACAAGGTTGAGCGCGCGTACGGCGACTTCCATGCGCTGATTGCCGATCCGGATGTGCAGGTGATCCACAACACGACGCCGAATTATCTGCACCTGCCGGTGGTGATGGCGGCGCTGGCGGCCGGAAAGCATGTGATTTCCGACAAGCCCTTGGCGATGAATACCGAGGAAGGCCGCAAGATGAGGGACGCTGCGGTTGCGGCGAAGGTAGCTCATGTCGTCACCTTCAACTATCGCGGAAATCCACTGGTGCAGCAGGCGCGGGGCATGATCGCGCGCGGGGAAACCGGCGGCGTGAATTTTGTGCACGGCTCCTACCTTCAGGATTGGATGACCGATCCGAACGTTTACTCGTGGAGGTCTGACCCGGCGAAGGGCGGAGCCACTTCGGCGCTTGGCGATATCGGTTCGCATTGGTGCGATCTCGCGGAGCATATCTCCGGATTGAAGATCGCCTCGGTGCTGGCCGATCTTACGACCGTTATTCCTGTCCGCCATTCTTCGGGAGCATCGGCCGAGGCCTTCGCGGCCAAGGGTGGAGGGGAGCGGACGCCGGTGAAGGTAGAATCGGAAGACCTGGCGAGCATCCTGCTGCGGTTTGAGAACGGCGCGAAGGGGTGCTTCTCGGTGGGACAGGTCTTGCCCGGCCACAAGAACGATCTGCAGGTCGAGGTGAACGGAGCCGCGTGCTCGTTGAAATGGAAGCAGGAGCAGCAGAACGAGCTTTGGATCGGGCGGCACAACCAGCCAAATGCCGTGATGGCGAAGGACCCATCGCTAGTGTCGCCGGAGGTGCTCCGTTATGTGCATTTGCCGGGCGGGCACCAGGAGGCGTGGGCAGATGCATTCTTCAATCTGCTCAGCGATGCGTACGGATGGATTCGTGAGGGAGCGGCGCCCGGCGCGAAGCCGGAGATGCTGCCTACTTTTGAAGATGGTTACCGCTCTGCGTGCCTTGTCGAGGCAATGATGAGAAGCCATGTGGCGGGAGGTGCGTGGGCAGAGGTGAAGCATGTTGCAAACAAATAGAGGACCGATCGCATGAGACTGGGAGTATTTACGCCGCTGCTGTCGAAGTTGCCGCTGGAACAAGTGCTGGCGAAGCTGAAGGCTGTCGATATCAGTACAGTCGAGCTGGGGACTGGGAATTATCCCGGCAACGCGCATTGCAACCTGTCGATGCTTGATGACTCGGCGGCCTTGGAGGAGTTCAAGCACAAGGTGAACGACCACGGCGCGAGCATCAGCGCTCTGAGCTGCCACGGGAATCCGCTGCATCCTGACCCGGCGCAGGCCAAGCAGGCGCAAGAAGTGAACCGCAAGACGATACTGCTGGCGGAGAAACTGGGCGTGCCTGTGGTGGTGGATTTTTCGGGATGTCCGGGCGACTCGCCCAACGCGAAGGCACCCAACTGGGTGACCTGCCCGTGGCCGCCGGAATATCTCGATGTGCTGGCGTGGCAATGGGATGAGGTGGTGGCTCCATACTGGGTGGAGCGCGCGAAGTTTGCCGAGGACCACGGCGTGAGGATTGCCATCGAGATGCATCCGGGCTTCGTGGCCTACAGCCCGGAGACGATGCTCAAACTGAGGGCCATTGCGGGCCCGGCGATTGGCTGCAACTACGATCCCAGCCACATGTTCTGGCAGGGCATCGACCCGATTGCGGCGGTGCGCGTTCTGGGCGACGTGATCTTTCACGTTCATGCCAAGGACACGCAGCTCTACCCGGCAAATCTGCCGCGCACGGGCGTCCTAGACACCAAGCCCTACACCGATGAGCGGAATCGCGGCTGGATCTTTCGCACCTGCGGCTACGGCCACGGCGCGGAGTGGTGGAAGGAGTTTGTGTCCACACTGCGGATGTTCGGCTACGACAATGTGCTATCCATTGAACATGAAGACAGCCTGCTCTCGCCCGAAGAGGGCCTTACCAGGGCTGCGCAGTTTCTCAACGAGATCGTCATCAAGGAGAAGCCAGCAGCCGCATGGTGGGTTTAGAGCGACGGATGCTGCTCCAGCCAAAAGGTGATGCTCAGTTACAATCCTCCAAAAGCGACGGGTCCGGAATCATGAATCGCAGAAGTTTCATTTCGTCGGCAGGCGTGCTACTGGCGAGCAGTTCACTCCATGCCGCGATGCCTTTTCAGGCGAAGAAGGGAAGCCCTCTTCCGGCTCAGCCGGCAGGAAAGGCCGATCACACGCTCCGCATCGATTCCTGCTCGCTGGAGATTGGACCGGGCGTAACCGTAGAGACGATTGGGTATAACGGCAAGGTTCCGGGGCCGCTGCTGCGGCTGCGCGAAGGTGTACCGGTGACGATTGACGTGACTAACGCGAGCGACGATCCGGACATCGTGCACTGGCATGGCCTGGCAATTGACTCTCTGAATGACGGCGCGATGGAAGAGGGCTCGCCAATGATTTCCGCCGGTAGCACGCACCGGTATACGTTCACTCCAAAGCCCGCGGGAACGCGGTGGTATCACACCCATGCGGCGGCCTACGACAATCTCAAGCTGGGCACCTACAGTGGACAGTTTGGGTTTCTGCTGATCGAAGGAAAGGATCAGCCGGCGCACTACGATCAGGAGATTAACCTCGCCATTCATCATTGGGAACCCTCGTTCGTACCGATGGTGGAAACGATGCGCGAGGAGTCCTCCAATGTGCCGCTTACCACCGGCTCCGATGTCGGATATAAGTACGCCACGATCAATGCTCACATGCTGGGCGCCGGCGAGCCGATCCGCGTGAAGCAGGGCGAGCGGGTACTGATGCGGCTGCTGAATGCGAGCGCGACGGAGAACGTGGTGCTGGCGCTGCCCGGTCATACATTCATGGTCATGGCGACTGACGGCAACCCGGTTCCGAACCCGAAGAAGGTCGAGGTGCTGTCGCTCGCCGTTGCCGAACGCGTCGATGCGATTGTCGAGATGAACTCGCCCGGCGTGTGGGTGCTCGGGTCGACGCTCGAGAAGGCGCGCGAGATGGGGCTGGGAATCGTGGTTGAGTACGCAGGCAAGACGGGCACACCGGTGTGGAAGGATCCTGCGCCTGTCGACTGGGACTATACGCAGTTCGCCAGCTCGGCGGCGCCGACGCAGACAGCCGATGAGACGTTCATCCTGACCTTTCGCGATAACGGCCCGAAACGCGACGCCAAGTTCGATACCTGGACGATCAACAACAAGTCGTGGCCGGAGATAGAGCCTTTGATGGTGCAGCAGGGAAAACGTTACCGGCTGGTCTTTCGCAATGGCAGCGGCGACCAGCATCCGATCCACCTACATCGGCATACCTTTGAAGTAACGCAGATCGGCAAGAAGCAGATGAGCGGCCTGATGAAGGATGTGATCAACGTGATGCCGCTGGATACGGTGCAGGTGGACTTTGTCGCGAACAATCCCGGCGATACACTGATGCACTGTCATCAGCAGCTGCACATGGATTACGGGTTCATGCAGCTGATCAAGTACTCGGGATAGTGCGAGCAGAAGTACCTGACGGGGCAGTTCAGCTCAACTGGATGAGAGTGTTCAACACGGATGAAGAGATTTCAAAATGCAGCGCTTCTGGCGGCGATAGCCGGATTATTTACCTTTCAGGCCACGCCCGGCAATGCGGCGTCTGATTCCCAAACCAGCCAGCAAGCGGCACCTACCCCAGCCAGTCCGGGTGCCGAGGCCTATGCGAGCCACTGCGCCATTTGTCACGGCGATCGGCGCGAGGGCATCCTGCCAGCGTTTCCGCCGCTTCTGGGCATAGGACGCCAGCTCACGGATGCGCAGATTACAGAGCTGATCCACACAGGCAAGGGCCGCATGCCTGGGTTCCCGAAGGTGCAGGGCGAGGAGCTGACGGAATTGCTGCGGTTCCTGTCGAGCCCGGATATGTCCGCTCCCCAGACATCCGGCGCGCAGGCGACGAATGCCGGAGGCAATACCTCACCGGCGCATCCGGCAGGGTTATCCGAGGCGGGTGGCGCGCTCTTCCGCCAGAACTGCGCCTTCTGCCATGGCCGCGATGCCATGGGTGGGGAAACCGGCCCGGATCTGACCCAGTCGAGGCTGGTGCGAACGGATCGCGGAGGCGACAGGATCTCGGAGGTAATCCGCGACGGACGGCCCGAAAAGAAGATGCCGGCCTTCAATTTTTCCAGCCAGGAGCTCCTCAGCCTGGCGGCTTTCATTCACGCACAGGAGGCGGCTGCGGTTTCCAAGAAGGGCGGACGGCGCGGCGTTGAGGTTGCGGATCTGCAGACCGGCAATGTAGAGAAGGGCAAAGAGTACTTCGACGGAGCGGGAGGCTGCGTGCAGTGCCACTCGGCCACGGGCGATCTTGCGGGCATCGCATCACGCTTTGAGGGGCTGCAGCTGGAGGAGCAGATGCTGTATCCGAGGGATGTGAAGAACCAGGTGACGGTGACTCTACCCTCGGGTGAAAAATTGACGGGAACCCTGGAGTATCAGGATGAATTCACTATTGGCATGCGCGACGACGACAAGACGTATCACTCATGGCCGGTGGGCAAGGTGAAGTTCAAGGTCGATTCGCCGGTGGATGCGCACGTCGAACTCTTCAGTAAGTACACCGATGACGATATCCATAACCTGATGGCATATCTGCAGACGCTGCGCTAATTCGTTCACGAGAGGGTTACCTGCTGAAGATGAGGTTGCTGAAATGCTTATGGGGCTCATGGGTTTTTGCCGGGATCGCGCTCTCTCTGCCGATTGTTAAGGTGCCTCCGCTTGTGGCTCAGAATCTGGACTCGGCCCAGATACTGAAGCCTGCGCCGGACAGCTGGCCGCTGTATCACGGCGACTACTCGGGCAGGCGGCATAGTGCACTGACGCAGATCACTCCGCAGAATGTTCATAGCCTGACGATGGCGTGGGCATTCCAGACGAACCAGACGGCAGACATCAAATCGACGCCACTGTTGGTGGATGGCGTGCTGTACTTCACGGTCCCGGACAACATCTGGGCGGTCGATGCGATATCGGGACACCAGATATGGCATTACAACAAGCCGACGACGCAAGGCTTGCATATCGGCCACCGCGGTGTGGCGATGTATAAGGGGTGGTTGTACTTCACCACACCCGATGCTCACCTGATTTCTTTGAACGCGAAAGACGGAAAGGTGCGATGGAACGAGGTGGTCGCGGACGTGAACCAGGGCTACTGGACGACGATGGCTCCGCTGGTGGTGGGAGACCATGTGATCGTCGGCGTGTCGGGAGATTTCGATAACCTGACCGGCTATCTGCGCTCCTACGATGCCGAAACGGGCAAGGTGCAGTGGCAGTGGAACAGCACCTCTCCGGTGGGGACTCCGAGCATGTCAACCGGCGGCATGACGTGGATGACGGGCACGTACGATCCAGTGCTCAACCTGGTGTACTGGGGCACGGGCAATCCAACGCCGGTGCTGAACGGTTCGACGCGGCCCGGCGATAATCCCTATACATGCTCCATTGTGGCGATCAACCCGGACACGGGGAAGCTGGTGTGGGGATTTCAGGTCTCGCCTCACGATACCCACGACTGGGACGCCGTCGAGACGCCGGTGCTGGTGGATGCGGTTTTTCGTGGCAAGCCGCGGAAGCTGTTGATGCAGAGCTCGCGCAACGGCTATTTCTTCGTGCTGGACCGCACGAACGGTGAGAGTCTGCTGACAACCCCGTTTGGACCGGTCAACTGGAGTCTGGGAACCGACAAGCAGGGGCGGCCGATTCCGAATCCGGGGAAGGAACCCGCACCCGACGGACGCCTGATTGCGCCCGATGAGGGCGGCATGACGAATTATCGCGCGCCCAGCTTCGATCCGAAGACGGGCCTGTTTATCGTCGATGCTCATCCCAGCTACAGCATCTATTTCGCCAAGCCGGCCGACGGCAACTACGGATGGGCAGGCGCGGATTATGGGCTATGGGGCAAGGGCGTGATCGAGGCCATCGATTACCAGACAGGGAAAATTCGCTGGAGCCATGAGGTAGGCCGGGGCGGTTCAGGCGCCGGTGTTTTGACGACGGATTCGGGATTGACCTTTACGGGCGATGCCTACGGAAACGTCCTGGCGCTGGACACAAGCAACGGCAAGACGCTGTGGCATGCGGGAACGGGGTCACCGATGCTGAGCTCTCCGATCACCTACGAACTGGATGGGCTGCAGTACATGATCACCAGCAGCGGAGGCGTGTTGTTTGCGTGGACGCTGCCGGAGAGTCTCGCTGGCTCGATGACTGCCGCTGCACGCTCGCACCAGCCACGTTGAAGAAATCTGGCGACAGCGGTCCATCGTTCAAGCGATACTTCACTGGATCAATCAGCGCGATCACTCTATCCGATGCCCACAACTACGCCGACCGAGAAAACACCCAATACTGTCCGATATGAACGCTTCCTCATTTTTGTCGCAGGCCTGGGAGGCCTGCTGTACGGAATTGACGTTGGCATTATCGCCGCCGCCCTCCTTTACCTGAACAAGACGATCAACCTCACGGTCGAGCAGACGTCGTTTATTGTCGCGGCTGTGCTGGGCGGGGGCATGTGCTCGTCGCTGGTGGCCGGGATGCTGGCCGACTGGCTGGGCCGCAAGAAGATGATGATCATCAGCGGTCTGCTCTTTGTGGCGAGCGTCGGACTGATCGTGATCTCGCAGGGATTCGTGCCGCTGTTTCTCGGACGCCTGCTGCAGGGGTTGAGCGGCGGCGTGATCGCCGTGGTTGTGCCTCTTTATCTGGCGGAGTGCCTTGGCCCGAATAACCGCGGCAAGGGAACGGCGATCTTTCAATTCATGCTCACGTTCGGCATTGTGCTCGCGGCGCTGACCGGCTGGTTTTATACGCGCGGAGCAGAATCGGCGATCACGGCCGCGGCGGGGAATTCCGCGCTGATTCTGGTGGCGGAGAATCACGCCTGGCGGGGTATGTTTCTGTCGATCGTCTATCCGGGATTAGTTTTCTTCGTGGGCTCGTTCTTCCTGAGCGAGACTCCGCGGTGGCTCTTTCGCCACGGAAGACCAGAGGATGCGCTCACAGCCCTGCGGCGCTCTTCTCCCGAAGAGGAAGCGCAGCGGCAGTTTTATGAAATGCAGGCGCTGGCACAGGAGAACGAGCGGGTGGCCGGCGCGCATGGCACAGGATCGCTGCTGCAGAGGAAGTATGTTGTTCCGTTCATCCTGGCCTGCGTGATCCTGTCGTGCAACCAGACGACCGGCATCAACTCGATCCTTCCCTTCCTGGTGATCATTCTGAAACAGGCGGGCATGACGGTGAGCCACGCAACAGAAGGCGATGTGGTGGTCAAGGTGCTGCAATGCGCGATGACGCTCGTAGGCATTGCTCTTGTGGACCGCAAGGGCCGGAGATTTCTGCTGAAGCTCGGAACCGGAGGTATCGTAGTGGCGCTCGGTGCCGTAGCGATTATCTTTCATGCTTCAGAGGCGCAGCGCACCGATGTGAAAGCCCAGGTGGAACACGCCGTGCATGGGAACGTGCTCGATCTGCGGGTGGACGAGAGCACGTTTGGGCAGGAGCAAGCTGGAGCGAAGGTTCTGACTGTGCTCTATTCCTACGGGAAGGGCGATAAGCTGGCGACTGTCCTCAGCGCGGATGAGGAGCCTGTCCTGCATATCAGCCCTGATCCGGATGCGGCGAGTGCACCTCTGGCGATCGAGCGCGCGCTTTACGGACCCGTGCCGACGGAGACAACCGGTTGGCTGGTCACGGCCTGCCTGTGTCTTTTCATCGCCTCTTATGCGCTTGGCCCGGGAGTTGTCGTATGGCTCATGCTGTCGGAGCTTATGCCGACGCGCATTCGATCGGTTGGCATGGGCATCGCGCTGCTGCTGAACCAAGGCGTGTCGGCGCTCATCGCCGCGGTGTTTCTGCCGGTGGCGGGACGATTCGGCTACTACGCGATGTTTGCTTTCTGGGCGGCGTGCACGGTTATCTACTTTTTGACGGCGGCACTCTTCCTGCCAGAGACCAAGGGCAAGACGCTGGAGGAAATCGAGCAACACTTTGAAGGCAAGAGCGAGGGACTGCAGACAGCAGGCAGCGCTTGAGAATTCGTTATTGGGAAAGAGCTTCCAGGGTCAGCACTTGAAAAGGCGCGAGGTAAAAGGTGTGGAGTTCGCCGGCGTTGAGCTCGATTTCAGGCTGCGAGGCATCGCCGGTCCACGGGCTTCGCGCCCGATAACGCCGCGGGGCGTTGGCCGGGAGTTCGAAAGCAGAGGCGATGTCGAGGATGAAGTCCTGCGTCTTGGAATCCGGGTTACGCAGGGTCAGGATCGCCTTTTGCGGCGACCACGAAGCCCAGCCATAAATCTGAAGCCAGCGCGGATCTCCTCCGATCCAGTGCGTGTCGACGAGGACCGATGCGTTGCGCCGCGACCACTTTGCGGCCTCGGCGAGCATGTCCCAGTCGGCGGGTTTCAGCAGAGCGGGAGTGATGTAGAGCTCCTGCAACTGCGTGCCTGAGCCGAAGTACGAGTGCACTTCGTTGGCGAAGTCGCGGCCGGGATCGGTGGAGAGATGCGGCGCCTGCTTCGCGTAGACGATGCCGTGCAACATGAGCGAATTGAGGGGAAAGAGCCGGCCGCCCTTCACGACTTCGTCATAGGTGTCGGCGTCGCGGTAGGTGATCCAGCGCTCGCGGTCGGAGCCGACTCCGGCAAAGTCGGTGTCGTCACCGCCGCGCCAGATGGAGTCGGCATAGAAAAGCCAGAAAGGCGATGGGTAGGTTCCGGTGGTGAGATTGATGAACAGGTCGGGCTTGAGGCGGCGAAGGTCGCCGATGAGATGAAGCGCGGCGTCGAAGTCGCTGCTGAAGGCGCTTCCCTTGACGACCTGATCGACATTCCCGGTGCCGTCGAATTTGAACTGATTGACGCCATAGCGCGTGACCATTTCCGCCGCTGCTTCATGAAAGCGGGCGTAGTATTTCGGACCTGACAAAGCCAGACCGCCGTTGACGATTTCGTAGCCGTCCCTCTTTGCCGTGGCCAGACGCTCCCGCTTGGCGGGGCCGTATCCACCCCACGGCGAGAGCCAGACGCCGGGTGCGGTGCCGTATTCGGCCGCGGCCCTTTTCAGCGGCTCGAATCCGTCTTTGAAGTCGCTTCGTATCTTCCAGAGGTCATTGTGGTCGTCCCATCCGTCGTCAAAGAGGAAGGAATCGAGGGTCACGGAGCGCTTCTTGTTCAGCTCTGTCCCCATCGCGTGAATGCGGTCAAGGGCGTCCTGCTGGGTGTAAGGCGTAAAGAAGCCGATGTCGAACCAACTGTTGTAGTGGAGAAATGTCCTGTAGGGGTGGGCGCGCTCGCGCTCCAGATAGGCGAGAAAGGCGCGACGCATCTGCCCCTCGGGTGCGATGCCGACGACCGCTGAGTATTGGGCCGACTGCCCAGCCCCGAGCGGTACTCCACTTTGCAGCTCACAGACGGCGTGATCGGCTACAACGCTGCTGTGCGACAGAGGCTGCTCGAAACCCAGGAAATAGTTGCCAGTGACGAGAGGGCTGCCTTTCACGATGCCCGCCACGGAGACATCGGGAGCGCGCGTGTCGATCATGATGATGTCGCTTAGATCGACGGGCGTTACTCCGGCGGTGATTGTGAGCAACTGCCGGATGTATCTGGAGCCGTCGCGGAGAATGAGCGACCAGTCTGCGTGGAAGTGTCCGAGCGGGTCGGTGAGCCGGTAGTGAACGGCGATCCCGGACAAACCGTCAGAGTAGCGCGACGCGCCTCGTTCCGGTGTGAGACGTTCGACACGAGCCCGACCATCGAGGGTCAGGTCAGCGGCTCGGAGCACGCGGCCATCTTTCATCTCGAGTGAGAAGGGTCCGCTTAAATCGACGGACGTCTTGTTGTTCAGGTCATGGATGACAGCACCGGTCAGGTGTCCGTCATGAATCTGCCACTCCGCTGCAATCTCACGGTTGGCGAGCGTGCCGCCGTTGAGCGCGTTGACGGCGACAGTCGGCTGGTCCGCGTCTTGCTGAGCAGTCGTCTGCGCGGAGAGGTTACGGCAAATCAAGCAGAACATCAGGGACATTAGAGTAGGTGCGGTTATGCGAACGAGAAATGGCCACCTGCCGGCAATCATGAATTCCCCCGATGGATAATCAGCAGCACGACTCATTGCATACTAATCGCGATGAGTGCCGGGAAGCAGTCGCAGGGCATTCTCGCGGTAGATTTTTCGAAGGACGTCGTCGGGAAGAGAGATTCCATAGATCATCCAGCGCCCCTGCCGGGAAGCGTGGGACGGATATGCGAAGTACTCATCTGCGGTTTCGAGGAAGCGATAGTGGAGGCGGTACATTTCGATCTCGGGCAACAGGTCGGTGCCGAAGAGGATCCGGTCTGCGTGCTTCAGAAAGAAATCGCGCGCCGTGTAGGGCTGGCGGCCAAGTTCCGCGATACGGGCGCTGATGTCGACCGAGACATTCGGATGGGCCTCCAGCATGGCACAGACGGTTGCGAGATCTTCGGGACACTCGCCCAGATGCGCGGCGACGAATCGTGTGCGCGGGTGCCGGGCGAAGACGGAGTTGCGCTGGTCGATGAGCTCGCGCCGGGAAAACTGCGCGCCGTGAAAACTCCAGTCCGGGTGGGCGGCGAGTTCTTCGTAGCGCTCGTTGAAGCGATCGATCGGCTCGAAGAACGCAAGAGGATCAGCGGTATGGAACATGACGGGCAAGTCGAGTTCGCGGGCTTTATCGAAGAGAGGGTCGAGACGCTCGTCGTCCACGCGAAGCAGATTGCTGTTGCTGTCACGAACCGTGAGGCCGAGGTCTTTCCAGATCTTAAAGCCGACGGCTCCGTGTTCGACGAGGCGTTCGAGATAATCGACCGACTTTTGAAAGAAGCCGGGACTGTCGATGCCGCTCCAGTCCATCCATCCGATGGTGCTGAAGCGATCTTTCGATGCAGACGCAAATTTTCCTAGGATTTCGAAGGCTTCGGAGCCGACTTTCATCGTGATGTTGACGAGCCGTTCGATTCCGCACTCGTCCATGATGCTAAGTACGGCGCCAGGGTCAAGCGAATCGAGGTGATTGTGGTAGTCGATAGCGGGGAAGCGGGGACGAGCGACTTCGTGAACGGTTGTTTTCAGCGTGGAACGTGGCTCGAAGTCACTGAGCGGCAGGCTCACCTGCGCCTTCGCGGTGACCATGGCGACGAACGCGTCTTTGTTCGGGATGGGGTTGGGCGTTTCTGTTTTGTCTTTGTTCACGGTGCGCTCCCTGGTCATTCTATTCACTCTATGACCTGAAGCGAGCTAGTAGAATTGCCTGATTAGCGGGTCGGTTGCATGGCGGATGGTTCATAGATTGCGGTCATTGCTGGAAACCCGGAATTTTCGGCGTCATTGGGGAGTCCTCGTAGAGATCGTTGCCCTGGTGAGCGTGTCGATCCTGACCGCAGCTGCTCAGGAGGCTTCTCCCCAACACGAGGGCGGAGTTGTGATTCAGGGCAACGTCCTCGACTCGGCGCACAAGCTGGTTGCCGGGGCCTCGGTACGGCTTGAGCTGAAGGGCGCACCGGGCGCGGTCGTGACAAGGACGAATGCAGCCGGGGTCTTCGTTTTCCCGGCCCTTGGAACCGGCAGCTATGTAGTCATCGCGGAAAAGTCAAGGGTACGCAGTCGCGCGATTGCCGTAGCTGCGTCATCTCCGGGAGAGCAGAAGGTCGAGCTGGTTCTTGAAATCGCTGAGGCGGATTCTGGTGCTTCGCCGGCTCCGGCCCAGGCAATGGAGTTTGCTGATAAGCCGAACTTTACTGTTGCGGGAGTGACGGACTGGACGGCGGTGGGCGGGCACGGGTCGGATACCATCCTGCGGACCAGCGAATCGCTGGCACGGGAAACTCTCACGCTGAAACCGGAGAGCGCGAATTCGCCCGGCGGCGCGAGTGCAGCGAATGAATCTGAAAGCAAGCTGCGGGCGGCGCTTGCCGGCGCTCCCGGGAGTTTCGAAGCGAATCATCAGCTCGGCGAATTCTATCTTTATACTGGCCGATATCGGGAGGCGCTCCCGCTGCTGCAGGCTGCGTATCAGATCGATCCTGCCAATGCCGGCAACGAGTACGATCTGGCGCTGGCCCACAAAGAGACTGGCGATTTTTCGCAGGCACGGGAGGACGTTCAGAAATTACTGGCGCACAAAGAGAGTGCAGACTTGCATCGCTTGCAGGGTGAGCTCGACGAGAAGCTGGGCGATCCGCTGGCCGCTGTTCACGAATACGAGCAGGCGGTTCGTCTGAATCCGAGTGAACAGAATTATTTTGAGTGGGGCTCCGAGCTGCTGCTGCATCGGGCTGTGTGGCAGGCGGTGGAGGTTTTCGGAAATGGCGCGAAGGCCTATCCGAATTCCGGCAGGATGCAGGCTGCGCTTGGTTCGGCTCTCTTTGCCGGTGCCCGCTATGAAGAGGCGGCCGCGAGCTTGTGCAAGGCTTCCGACTTGAATCCGGCGGATCTGCAGCCGTACATGTTCTTGGGCGAGATACAAGTGGCTGCGCCTACTCCGCTGCCGTGCGTGCAGCAGAAGCTGGCGCGATTTGCAGAGGAGCAGCCGGGGAATTCGCTTGCGAATTATTTTTATGCGATGGCCATCTGGAAACGGCAGGAGCCGCCGAACCAGCGGGACGTAGAGAAGGTCGAAGCCCTGCTTGATAAAGCCGTGGCGATCGACGCGAAGTGCGGGGACGCTTACCTGCAACTTGGGGTTCTCTATTCTTCTCGACGGGATTATGACAAGGCCATCGGCTATTACTCCAAGGCGATTGAAGTGAATCCGCAGCTGGGCGAGGCGCACTATCGGCTGGGTGTGGCTTATGATCGGATCGGCGAACCGGCAAAGGCGAAGCAGGAGTTCCAGCTTCACGATGAGATCGAGAAGCAGCAAGCGGCTGCTGTCGAACAGCAGCGCCGGGAAGTGAAGCAGTTCCTGGTGGTGTTGCAGGGGCAGCCGACTCATCCGGTGACCAACTAAAGATTCTGCCGGTCGGAGGTCTTCCATGTTGAGAGCAGTGGCCATTATGCTTATTTCTGCGATGACAATGCAGGCGAGCGATCTACCCAGCAAGAAATACCTGAGCCTGGCAGCGGTCAAGACGATGGCTGCCGCTTCGGAAGCGAAGGCCAAAGAGCTGAACGTCAGCGTGACGATCTGCATTGTCGATGAGAGCGGCAATCTGCTGTTTCTTGAAAAGGGCGATACCGCATCGTTGAACACGATTCAGTTTGCGCAGAAGAAAGCCCGGCATGCCGCCTTCTATGGAAGCCCGTCAAAAAACGCGGCGGACACGGTGAAAAATGGCAGTGTCGAGGCGCTTGCGTTTCCGGAGTTTTTTCCTAATCAGGGAGGACTGCCGATCAAACTGGATGGCCAGATCCTCGGCGGGATTTCGGCGAGCGGCGCGAAATCTGAGATTGACGAACAAATCGCGCAAGCTGGTCTCGACGCGCTGTTGAAGAAGTAAGGCTCGCTACTTCGAGTTCTTGACGATGCCATCGCCTTCACGGACAGTGAGAATCTGATTTGCCTTCACCTGCGTGAATCGCTCGATCTTCTGCGTCGTCGGCCACTTAACCTCGATCACATCCACGGTATCGACCTTGCCAAGGCCGAAGTGCAGGCGCAGGTCGCTTTGCGACATCACGCTCGTGCCGCTGTGAACCTCGTCCATCTGCGCATGTTTGCCGGTAATCACACGCACGCGCGCCCCGATGGCGGTGCGATTGCACTTGGTGCCGACCAGCTTGATCTTGATCCAGTTCTGCTTGTTGCCTCCGTCGTTGCGGAGAAGCGAGGGCGGATCGTTCATGTTCAGGATCAGCGCGTCTATGTCGCCGTCATTGTCGTAGTCTCCGAAGGCGGCACCGCGGCTGGAAAAATGCTCGTTGATGCCGGGTCCCATTTCCGGCGATACGTCTTTGAATCGGCCGTTGCCGAGGTTCCGGTAAACCAGCCGCGGATTTTTGTAGGTCTGGCCGAAGCTGTAGTTGTCAATCTCCGGATAGACGTGTCCGTTGATCTGAATGATGTCGGGCCAGCCATCGTTGTCGTAGTCGACGAAGCCGCAGCCCCATGCGACGTAACGATTGTTGATGCCGACGCCGGAGGCGAAGGTGATATCGCTGAAGGTTCCGTCGCCATTGTTGTGGTAGAGGTTGCAGGTGTCGTCGGCGAAGTTGGTTTTGAAGATGTCGAACCAGCCGTCGCAGTCGTAGTCGGCAACGGCGACACCCATTCCAGCCTGCTCGTGCCCGTTTTCGCCGTAGGCGCAACCGGCCATCACGGCGATATCGGTGAAGGTGCCGTCGTGATTGTTCTGGAAGAGAATGCTGGGTTCGGAGTCCACGGCGACATAGATATCGGGCCAGCCGTCGTTGTCGAAATCGTAAGAGACAGCGGTGATGGAGTAGCGTGGGCCGGGCTTGAGAATTCCGGACTTTTCGGAGACATCGGTGAAGGTGCCGTCTCCGTTGTTGTGGTAGAGGATGTTCGTGTCGCCGGGAAGGCCACGCGGGCCGCACATGGTGGGCACGCCCTTCCACTGGCAGAAATTCGTTTTGTCGGGCGGCGGAATTGTTGCCGGATCGAGCTTGATGTAGTTGCAGACGAATAGATCGAGATGCCCGTCGCGGTCGTAGTCGAGGAACGTGCAGCCCGCGCCCCAGCGAACCTGTTTCTGGTCAAGGCCGGCTTTGTGGGTGACATCGGTAAAGGTGCCGTCTCCGTTGTTGCGAAAAAGAATATTGTGGCCCCAGAAGCAGCAAAACAGATCGTCCCAGCCATCATTGTCGTAGTCGCCTACGCAGACGCCGGTTTGCCAACCGGTGCGCCCCAGTCCTGACTTTTCGGTGACGTCGGTGAAGGTGCCGTCGCGGTTGTTCCTGTAGAGGTGAGAGGTTGGGGCCCTTCCGGGCGGCCAATGCGAATCGAGCCGGTCGCCGTTCGTGAGGTAGATGTCCAGCCATCCGTCCTGGTCGTAGTCGAAAAAGGCCAATCCGCTCCCCTTGGCCTCAATGATGACCCGCTTGTGGTCGACACCGCCCCACACGTTCGGGATGGTGAGCCCGGCCTGCTGCGCCACATCGACAAACTGGACTGGAGATGGTGTGGGAGGGGACACCGCGGCTTGCAGGAGGGCCGGATCTTTCCATTTCCAGAGTGGAGTTGCAAGAGCGTCCGTGAGGGAACTGCCGAGCACGAAGAGAGAGGAGCCGAGGAAACGCCGACGCGGAAAATTCATGGATTGCGATGATTATAAAGACAGGAGATTGGGGTGGGACAGGGCTGAGCATCTCGCGACGTCTCGGTGGCCTCGCGTTATTTGCTCGGCACCTTCGGGAACGGGTGAGGAACGATTCCTGCGCCTTCTTTGACGGCGATGATCTGATCGATGGGCACATTCGCCAGCTTGTCGACCTGTCCGCTTGGCCATGTGATCACGAGCGATTCGATCTTCGATCGCTTGCCGAGGCCGAACTGAATGCGCGGATCGCTCGCTGACATATAGCTCGTTCCGCCCTCAGCCTGCTTGACCTGCGTAAATCCTTCCGAAGTCAGTTTCAGTACAGAGCCCGTACCGTCGCGATTGGATTTGGTGCCGATCAACAGGACCTCGAGCCAGTGATTGGCATTGCCTCCGTCATTGCGCAGGAGCTCCGGGTAATCGCCGCGAACATTGACGGCAATGTCGAAGTCGCCGTCGTTGTCGAAGTCGGCGGTGGCAAGGCCGCGTCCGGCGACAGGGCGGATGAAGTCAGGACCGAGAGAGTCAGAAACCTTCTCGAAATGGCCCTTGCCCTGATTGCGGAACATCAGGAGGGGTTCTTTGTAGGAGACCTCGCTGTGGTAAAGGTTCACGTTGTCCAGCATGGCGCCGTTCAATTGCAGGATGTCGACCCAGCCGTCGTTGTCGTAATCGATGAATTTGGCGGCGATTCCGCTCAGCAGAATTGCCTTGTTGCCGATACCGGAGGCGAAGGTGTTATCGGTGAAAGTCTCGTCTCCGTTGTTGTGATAGAGGCGGTTCAACTCGAGATCAAGATGAGTGATGTAGACGTCGAGCAGACCGTCGCCATCCACGTCCGCGGCGTCGATGCCCATGCCTGCTTCGTAATGCCCGTCTTCGCTGACCGCGATTCCGGAGATCAGCGAGACGTCTCTGAAAGTGCCGTCGTGATTATTGAGGAAGAGAAAATTAGGCCAAGTGTCATTGGCGATGGCGATGTCGGGCCAGCCGTCGTTGTTGAAGTCGGCGAGTACGACTCCCATGCCCTTCGACTCGGGTTTGCCAACGCCTGACTTGTCGCTCACATCGGTGAAGGTGCCGTTGTGATTGTTGTGGTAGAGCTTCGTTTTCTGGCCCTTATAGTTGTTTGGATTGCAGTAGGAGCGATAGCCCGGCTTGCGCTCTCCGCACCAGAGATTGTTCTGCGGGGTCCAATCAATGTAATTGGTAACTACGAGATCGAGATACCCATCCTTGTCGTAGTCAAACCATCCGGCGCTGGTGGACCATCCGCCTTCGTCGGCAACGCCGGCTTTGGCGGTAACGTCGGTGAAGGTGCCGTCGTGATTGTTGTGGTAGAGAATGGCGCGGCCATAACCCGTCACGTAAAGATCCGGCCAACCGTCGTTGTCGAAGTCTCCGACAGCAACTCCCTGCCCATAGTGGCCTTCGCCGCCCACGCCGGCCTTCTCGGTGACGTCGGTAAAAGTGCCGTCGCCGTTGTTGTGATAAAGCGCCGAGCGCAATGGGTGAGGAGGCTTGTAGATATCGGTGGCGGCAGACTGAACGAAGAAGAGGTCCATCAGGCCGTCCTGATCGTAGTCGATCCATGCGACACCCGTGCCCATGGTTTCGAGATAGTACTTCTCGTCGGTTTGCGTGGAGTCCTGAAGAAAGGTGATTCCGGCGGCCTTGCGAATGTCGGTGTAGCGGACGGTTATCCTGTCGGGGATGGGCGGGTCGGGTGCTTTTGCGGGCTGTTGAGCGGCAGCTCGCCAGTAGCTGGATACACCGATCAGAAAAATTGCTGTGCCGCGACAGACTCGGGGAGCGAAGCGCCAATTGTGTCTGGATTGCCGCACCGTCGTCAGAGGGTCCTGTCTGCGAGGGACAGCGCCATTTGAAGCAATTGCTGTCTGCTGGCGATCGTCATCGGTTCGTTGGCCGCGGATGCAGTCTGGGGAGCCTGCGCCAGAGTTTGTTCAATCCGGTTCACGTCGAGGCCACCGCTGACGTCGCTGTTCTTGAAACGATTCAGGACTTCTTTGGCTTTGTCGATCTGTCCTGTCTGAAAATAGAAAACACCGAGAGTTGAATAGCTGCCGGGCCATTCCGGGAGCATATCCACGGCGCGTTCGAATTGCTGAGCGGCTTCGGCAGTATTCCCCTCCAGAGCGGAAGAGATTCCCAAACCCCACAGAATTTTTCCCGATGCTGGAATGCGGGCCTGACCTTTCAAGAGCGTCTGCTTCGCAGCGGCGACGTTATTCGCGCGAAACTCGAGGAGCGCAAGCGCGAGATAGTCCTGATCGTTGTCCGGATTGCGGCTGATAGCGTTTTGATAAATCTCTGTAGCGCGGGTCGTGTCACCGAGATGCGCATAGATATCGCCGAGCAAAGCCAGGTAGGCATCGTCTTTGCGTCCGTCTTCTGAAACCTGGTCGGCAGCGTTGAGCGCTTGGGAATAAAGGCGCTTCCGGAAGTAAGCATCCGCAAGGTCGAACTTTACTTCGTCCGAGCCAGGATTCGCTTGCAGAGCAGCCTGGAAGTGCTGGATCGCGTTGTCGTACATATGGTAGCGAGCGAGCAATACACCAACTCCGGTCATCGTCCTGAAATCGCCCACACTCAGCTTGTCGAGCTCCGCGATGGTGTTTCTGGCTTCATCCACCTTTCCGGTTTTCAGATAAGCCTCGGCCAATAGATATAAATTTTCAGGTTGGTCAGGATGCTTCCTGATCTCATCGGTGAGTCCCGTTATGTCCAATTGCTGCCGGGCCTGAGGCGCGAGCTTTGAGCGATTGTCCAGGTAGTCAAATAAGTGCTCGTAGGGATATGGACCGGGGGCAGCATTCTTGGAGAGCGTCTGAAATACGCGCAAATCCCGGTCGGCGGCCGTCGTGTCGTGCAGACTTCTCTCCACCATCGCTAGCTTGTAGTATCCGGTCGCCGGGTCGCGGCTCACTCGAACGTATTTCCTGAGCAACTCGGCCGCTTCCGCAAAGTTCTTGCTGGTGATTCGGATGTTGGCCAGTTCGAGAAGAGCCTCCGGGTAATTGGGATTCGAGTGGAGTATCTGCTGAAATCTGGCTTCCGCTTCCACGGTATCTCCCTGCCGTTCGGCGATGTAACCGAGATTGAAGAGGCAGGAATTACTGTGAGGGTCCAACTCGAGACCTTTCTGAAAGTATTTCTTTGCCTCATCGAAGCGTCCCAGATTGCGATACGAGAGTCCCATGAAGACGTAAGAACGCGGCGATGGATCGATGGCAATCAGCTTCTGAAACTCCTCGATCGCCTTGTCCACCTTGCCCGACATGAAATAACTCTCGCCCAGGGCAGCCTGAAGGTCGGCGCGCTGGGGGGCAATCTTCAGGCCTGACTCCAGGAGCGGGATTGCATCCTCGTAATAGCTCTGCGACATGCTGACCTGGGCCAGCTGGAAGATGACGTCGGTATTGTCAGGAGCGATCTTGTGCGCCCGAATCAGCAGATCGAGGGCGTCGAGAGGTCGCGACTGATCGGCGTAGACCTGTGCCAGCAAGAAGAGAGTTTCGGGGGATTCGGGCTTCAATTTGAGTGCCCGGGTGAGTGCGAGCTCTGCCTTGGGATATTCGCCGTCGCGAAGATATGCCTGTCCCAGGTTGTAAAGAATCTCGAAGGTCTCAGGCTGCAAGGCGTCTGCCTTTTCCAGCTCGAGTTGCGCTGTTTTGTATTGCTTTTCAGACGCGAGCATTATGCCAAGTGTGAAATGCACCTGGACGTTGTTCTTGTTCTGCGCGGAGAGCTCGGTTGCCAGCCGCAAGGCATCCGCAGTTCGTTTGCTCTGAAAGTAAGCGCGGATCAGGTTGAACGTCGTTGCGAGATTGGCCGGACGCACGCGTTCGAAGTGCGGAATGGCTTCCGCAGTCGATCCCCTGGCCATCAGGAGCACGCCCAGGTTATAGTTCGCATCCCCATTTTGCGGGTCAACGTGCAGAACAGTGCGGAACTCTTTCTCCGCCAGGTCAATTTTCTTCTGAGCAACGTAGACATTTCCGAGATTGTTGCGAGTCTTGGCGGAGTTGGGAGCAAGCTTCAGGGCGTGCTCGAATGCTTCAAGGGCGCCGGAGTAGTCCTGTTGGTCGCTCTCGATAATCCCCAGCAGGTTGTAACCGTCTACGCTCGAAGGGTTTCGCTGTAGTTCCTGCTGTATTTTGGCCTTAGCCTCTTCAAGATGACCTTGCTGAACGAGCGCTTCAATTTGCTGATAATTTGCCGAGATCTTTGAGGATTGCTGCCGGGAAGATTGCTGTGTGGCGTGCGCCTGGAAAACTATGAGAAACACAAGCGGGGCGATAATGCAGGTGCGAGTAAACATCTTCCCGACGCCGCTTCCAGAGCCCATCAAGGCGGTCATTGTAGCATTTCGAGTGCCTGCCTCGCCCCTGTATTCTGCGGTTGAATACGCAGCAGTTCCTGCAAAGCTTCTCTTGCTCTTTCCTTATCGCCCCGCATTACGTAGAGACGGGCAAGATTGACGTATGACTGATCAAAGTTTGGAGCAAGGCGAATGCAGGTCCTGAATTGTTCCTCTGCCTTTGAGTAATCCTGCTGGTGGACGTATAGAACGCCGAGGTTGTTCAGCGCCTCGGGATAGATGGGACGCAGCTCGATCGCTTTCTGTAGATAGTTCGAAGCTTGCTGTGCCTGCTCCTGCTGGGCATAGAGCATGCCGAGACTGTAATTGACTTCGGGGTCGTCGGGCTGCAGTTCGAGCGCGTGACTCAGGTTTTTCTGAGCCTTCTCAAAAGATCCCTGCCGGCGGTAGACGTTCCCGAGGTTGAGGAGTGCGATCGCATAGCCGGGTCTCAGGCTCAACGACTGCTGAAAATCCTGCACGGCTTCCTCCGGGTGGCCTTCCTGGGCGGCGATCATTCCGAGATTGTTCCATGCCTCCGGATAATTCGGTCGCAGCTTGACAGTCTGTTCGAGATAGCGGCGCGCCTGCTGAAAATCATTTCTACGCAGGTTGAGCGTGCCCAGGTTGTAGTACGCCTCGGGATCGTCGGGCTTCGCGGCGACGACCTCCTGAAATGACTCGGCTGCCTGCTCCAGATAACCGTGCTGGAACATGGCGACGCCATAGGTAAAGTCGTTCCGCTGAAACGCGTCGTGGTAGAGCATGCCGGCAAAAGGAATCGCTTTTCGGGCGCGGTCAGCTGCCGTGGCGGGGGGGGGCTTTATGTCTTCGAGAAGGCGCTGAGGATTGATCGTGCCCTGATACACCTTGACGATCATGCCATCTTTGTCCAGCAGGAAGGAGGTGGGGATTGCCAGGTCCCTGCGCCGGTCAAAGAGATACCGGTAGACGATGTTGTAAACCCCAGCTACGCCTTCTGTCGCAAAAAGGACGGGGAAAGAAAGCTTTTCCCGCACCGCGAACGATCGCGCATCTTGCATCGCGGTCGCGTCGTCGATGTTTACGGCGACAATTTCAAGCTGGCTTGCGGCGAGTTCCAACCGGTTGAGATGGAGAAGTTTCAGCTGGTCGTGGCAAAGCGGCGCCGTTGTCGCCCAGAAGTTGAGCAAGACAAAGCTACCCCGGAACGACCGGAGTTCTCGTGTGTTGTCGGACAGGTCGGGCAGGGAAAATTCCGGTGCTTTCAAGGGCTCAATAAGCCATGTTTCTACCTGGGATGGCAGCGGTTCGGGTGTCGCCGGTGGTCTTGGCTGAGCGTATGTGATCGCTGACGGCGCGAAGGGTTTCGCTGTGAATGTAGCCGAGCCCTCTTCGATCTCGATCCGGTGATTTATTGGCAGGTCTTCGAACTTCTGGGAGAGCCCGCCTGGCCAGCGGATTGTGGCACGGATGACTTCTTCCGGCTTTCCAACTCCAAAAAATACTTCTTTGGAGTGCTGGGCCAGAAATCCGGATCCTGCCTGCAGATACTTCGTCTGGCGAAGGCTCCCGACTTCGAATGTCATTGCAGCTCCAATGGCGTCGCGATTGCTCTTTTGCCCCCGCAAGCGAAAGGCGATCGAATGCCCAAGGTCCTTCATTGCGTTGTGCAAGATGCGCAACTGGGGGGCGTTCCGATTTTTCAAGATGACTTCCGGGCGTCCGTCATGATCGAGATCGGCTAGAACAAAAGAGCGGCTGTCTTCGGGAAAGTCCAACCCTACAACGCCCGAAACTTCCGAAAATGTGCCATCGCGATTATTCGCGAACATCACATTTCTCTCGTAGCCATTCCAGGAGTGATCCGACCGGATCAATTCGTTGATGGCATTCCAACCATGTTCGTAGGCCAGCGAGGGTGTCGCGTCCTCGGGCGATTTGGCCACCACCTGTCGCCAGAAAAAGCTTGCGAGATCGCTGCGGTCAAAATCGGTACGTACGGGCGCCGAAATGTACCCGTTAGCGACGTAGAGGTCAGGGTAGCCATCGTGATCGAAGTCCCAGAGGTCTGATGACCATGACCAACGGCCCATTTCGACTCCCGCTTGCGGGCTGATGTTTTGAAACTTCCCGTTCCCCAGGTTTCGATAGAGCGCATTGCCCCGCGCATGCCTCCGGTAAAGCGCGCGGATATCTTCCGGGGCTTTTTCGTGAAAGCGCGTTTGCTGTGAAACTCTCTGGCCCGCAGCCGACCACATATTGGCGACGTAAATGTCCTGGTAACCGTTGTTATCGAAGTCGGACCAGCACGCGCTCATTCCGGCTCCAGCGCCGTCGACTCCGGCTTCGGCTGAGACAGCGGTGAAGGTGCCGTCGCCATTGTTACGGTACAGGTTACTGCGCCCGAAGTCGTTAGCTACGCAGAGATCGGGCAAGCCGTTGCCCATGTAGTCACCCCAGGCGCAGGCGAAACTGTAGCGGTCGTTCTCGGTATTCAATCCTGCCGCTTCGGTTCTGTCTACAAAAGAGGCGTTGCCTTCGTTGTGCAGGAGAAAATTCGCCGGGCCATTCCGGGAGTCATAATAAGGCACCGGATAGTGATACTGGTCGAGGCCGAGATAGTAAGAATAGAGGCAGAAGTAGATGTCGAGGCGTCCGTCGCGATCGTAGTCGGCGATGGCGGCGTGCGTGAACGTTCCCTGAGGAGGACGCGCGAACGTGAAGGCATCGCGCTTGATCGAGAAAGTCCCATTCCCTTGATTCAGGAAGAGCAGTGGGCCGCTTCCGCAAACCACAAGAAGATCCTGGCGGCCCTTGTTTTCAAAGTCGGCAAACAACGCGCAAGCGGTGGCGTCGAGTACTCCTACGCCGGATGTTTCCGTCACGTCTTCAAAGGTCCCGTCACCGCGGTTGCGATAAAGCCGGTTCGGGAGTCCCGCCGGTTGGCAGACATAGAGATCATCGAATCCGTCATTGTCGAAATCTCCTGCCGCCACGCCGTTGTTGCCGTAAACGTCGATACCGCACGCGCCGTCAAGGACCGTACGCCAATAATCGGAGCCGCGTAGCATCTGCTTGGAGTACGATTCCGTTCCGCCGAGAGCCTGGGAGGTAACGTCAATGAAGATGCGCCCGCTTGCAGCGGCAACGGTTTCTTCGTCAGCTTCCCACCTCCGGGCTTTCCACTCCCCCGATTCGTCGCACGACCACTCGGTGCGCCAGGAACCAACCCGCTCCTGACGCCGCTCATCGTTAAGAACGGCAACGAGGTCATATCGGATGTCAGCACGAACAGCCAGCGGGCTGCCGGGCATTTCTTCGATACCAGTGATTTCGAATTCGGCGGTTTCCACGCGTAAGACCGGTCCCAGCCAGGCCTTGATTTCCTGAAGGAATCTCTCGCGCCCGGGAACGACATTTGCCGCAAACTTTCTTCTTACGACATCGATCCCGTAACCGGTGCGCAGAGTGATCTCCTTCGAAGGAGCAAGCGATGAGGCTTCGAGCGACTGGTGTAGCGACTTGGCAAGGGCCGAAAGATCGTGGACCGATACCTTCAGGGCGGTGCTCAATTGCTTGAGAAGCGACTCAATTTCGAAGGCATATTTCTCCGTAAGGTACCCATCGGAACCGGGAGCGACAAGACGGAGGACATCTTCCAAGGGAGATTTCGCCGGATAGTGGGGAGTCAGACGAATATCGCTGAAAGGGAAAGCAGGGGGACTCTGGTTCGGAAAGACTTTCGGTGATGCAAGGAGAAGCGAGGCGCCATGAAAAGGCGCGGGACGAAGGAGAAGAGGCGCCAAACCCATATTCTTGAGGAGTGTCCGCCGGGAAAGGAGGTGGTTTTCGTTTTTGGGACGCGACATCCTTAAGGGTTCCGTGTAGTCGGCAGAAGGTGTCTGCATGCTAGCACCAGGGCCAGATCAAGCCAAATGAACCCAATTAATCGCAGAAACCTCCCCGAGACTTCCGTTGCACCAAAAGATTTACCAACATCTCCACCTTTTGGTTGACAAGGGTGGTTCTTCTGTACTAATTTCCTCCCGATAGTCATGTAACCGGTTACTCGACCACTGTAGTGGGAAGGTTATGTAACCGGTTACCAAAACGCAGTCAGCGTTTACCGAATAGAAAAAGCATGACCAGTCTCGCCACGGTGCAATGACGATGGCGAGACAAAACGGAGGTAATTGAGATGGGGCTTGATCGCAAAAACGTCAGATGGTTCAGATCCCTCGGATACATAACCGTTGCAAGTTTGTGCTTCCTTCTCGTGCAAAGCCGGAGCGCACTCGGCCAGGTAGACCAAGGATCAGTCACCGGCGTGGTTCAGGACGCCACCGGCGCAGTGGTCGCGAATGCCAAAGTGACGCTGCTCAATGCGGACATCGGCTTGTCGCTGGAGACTACGACGACCAACGGTGGGGAATATACTTTCACACCGGTCAGAATCGGGCACTACTCCGTGACCGTTACGGCTGCGGGTTTTTCTACAACAACGCAGCAGAATTTGCAGGTGAACGTATCGCAGAATCTTCGTGTCGACATTCAGCTTAAGCCTGGGTCGGCGACGCAAACCGTTGAGGTGACGGCGGCGCCGCCGCAGCTGCAGACCGAAGATGCGGCGACCGGGCAAGTGGTCGACACGCAGAGCGTGAATAATCTGCCTCTCAATGGCCGCAATTTCACTTTTCTCGCGCAGATTTCAGCCGGCGTGAATACTCCGCAGGCTGACACGCGGGGCAATGCTGCCAACGGCGCCTTCTCCGCGAACGGTCTGCGCCCGGCGCAGAACAATTATCTGCTCGACGGCATCGACAACAACTCCGACAACGTCGACTTCCTCAATGGAACAAATTTTGTCGTTCTGCCGCCGCCGGACGCGATCGCGGAATTCAAGGTCGAGACTTCCGACTTCAGCGCCCAGCAGGGCCGTGCCGCGGGCGCCATCCTCAACGCTACAACCAAGTCCGGCACCAACCAGATCCACGGAGCAGTCTGGGAGTTCTTCCGCAACAATGTGCTTGACGCTGCCGACTGGTTTGAAGACAACGCGGGCATCAAGAAAGGCGAGCTCCGCTGGAATCAGTTCGGAGCTTCCATCGGCGGCCCGATCATCAAGAACAAGATCTTCTATTTCGGCGATTATCAAGGTTTCCGGCGGGTGCAGGGCAATACGCAGTCCGGAATCAGCGTGCCGACTGCCTTGCAGCGCAGCAGCGGATACACGAATCTCTCCGAACTCATTACCGCAAATGCCTCGAGCACGCCGCGAACGGACGCCCTCGGGCGATCCATACCCGTTGGTGTTGTGCTCGATCCGACAACGACGCGTCCAGTTGGAACGACTGGTCAATGGGTTCGTGATCCCTTCGGCCTCTCTACCTGCAGCGGATCGACGATTTCGCTGGCTAACTGCCCGGGTCTGAATCAGATTCCTGCCGGCAGCATCGATCCCAACGCGGTCAAGCTGCTGAATCTCTTCCCGGCGCCGACGAATAGCTCTGTTTATTCCAACTTCACATCCAGTCCCAATCTGACCCAATTCAATAACCAGTTCGACGTCCGCGGCGATTTCGATTTGTCGGACAAAAATCAGGTATTCGCGCGTGCCAGTTATTGGGATAACCCGCAGTACATTCCGGGACCTTTTGGAGGTATTGCGGACGGCGGCGGCTTCCAGGAGGGCGTTCAGACAGCCAAATCTTTCCAGGGCGTGGCAGTTTACACCCACGTGTTTTCGCCGAGCACGGTCAACGTAGCCAGATTTGGCTGGAGCCACCTGCACACCTCGCGCTTCGGCCCTGAGTCCACCAACTATGGCATCCCAGAGCAATACGGAATCCAAGGTATCCAGCAGTCGGATGAAAACGGAGGCCTTCCCGCTTTCGGATTTGGCGGATTGCAGACCCTGGGCAGCAACAGCTTCCTGCCTTCTAACGAAACCACGCAAACCACCCAGATCACGGATGACTTTTCGAAGGTCTACCAGGCCCACAGCTTCAAGATGGGTTTCGAATACCAGCACGTGAGGTTCGATACCACCCAGCCGGCCTGGTCGCATGGTCAGTTCGACTACAACGGTAGCTTTACGGACATTCCGAGCAATAACAGCAGCACTACAGGTATAGGACAGTTCATTCTGACTCCCACCCCGAATCCTACGACGGGCCAAACTTTTGGGGGCTCTGACCAGGTCTACGCGTCCAACATAAGTACGACCTATGATCTCAGACATTATTTCGCTGCTTACTTCCAGGACGATTGGAAGGTAAGTCCGAAGCTGACGCTCAATTTGGGACTGCGCTACGATTGGTTCGGACCTACCGAGGAAACCAACGGTGGCCAGGCGAACTGGGTGCCAAACGGCCCCCCGAACGGCGGCGCGACGTACCTCATCCCAGCGACTGGAAAGGATAACAGGACTCTTTCGACAGCAAACGCTTCGAATGGCCTTTGCACCCCGCAGGCCGGCGCAACCGGGTCGGCCAATTGCCCGGTGGGTACTACCCCTCAGGGCTTCACCGATCTTTTGGCGAAAGATGGAATCACTCTTGAGGAAACCAACAAGTACGGTCAGGGCTTATCCAAGCAACAAAACTATAACTTTGCGCCCCGCTTTGGACTTGCCTATCAACTGACGCCGAGGTTGGTAATTCGAACTGGTGCGGGTCTCTTCTACAACGCCTTCGAGAACATCGGGTACGGACCGAATATCGGTGAAAATTATCCCTTCGTGTATAACTTCGACTACGTGACCAGGACGAACACTGGTACTCTCCCTGGCTACAGCACAGTAGCGCCCGTAAGCTTCGGTACTCCGTTTGCCAACTGTCCAACTGCAGGAGGTAGTCCTCAAACAGGAAACGGAGTCGCCACCTTTGAGGCTGGGTTCTCCTGTACCCAGTTCAGCCCGGCTCTGGTAAATGGTTCGGGATTGGGCCTGGAGGGAATTCAGTTCAAATACGTAACGCCGAAGACTGTAGAATTTAACCTTACCGTACAGTACGCGATCACTCACTCGATGTCGGCACAGGTCGCGTATGTCATGACCAATGCCAACAACCTCGCGGTCATTCTTGGCGGCAATCCGGTGACAGCACTCCTTCCGTACAATGTGAGCACCACAAGCACAGGTGGTCTACCCGGGGGGGCTCAATTCCCGGATTTCGGCGGTGGCGATTGGACGCAAACGATTGGGGCCAGTAACTACAATGGCCTGCAGGCGAAGTTGGAACAGACATTGTCGAACGGCCTGAATTTCCTTGCCACCTACACGTTTTCCAGGGTCTTCACCGACGCTCCCGATCTGCTGAATGGCGGCAGTACCAATTTCGGTCGCGCGCCGTATGTGCCCGGCTTTGGTCTACGTGGCGACTGGGCACTGGCCCCCGCCAACATCACTAACGTCTTCCACTTCAGCGGTGGGTATGAATTGCCGTTCGGCAAGAACAAGGCCTATGCACATGACCTGAACAAGTTCGCGAATGCCTTTGTCGGAGGCTGGAGCCTCAATTGGCTCCTCACGCTCCAGGGCGGCCAGCCGCTCAGTTTCACGTGCCCGACTTCGTCAACAGCCGGCGGCACCGGAAGCCTGGGTTGCTACGATGTGAGCGTTCCGGGCGAAAGCCAGAAACTTGGCATCAAGGTGAGACCGGACTCGAGCGGAACCCTGACTCCCTACTGGGTAAACAATGCGGCAGCCTTCCAGCAGCCTTGCCAATTGGGGAGCGGCAACGTTCCGATCCCAGGTTCACCGGCCGGCTGCGTCCCACTAACCGGATTCGCGGCTCTCGGTGATAAGCCACAAATAGTGCCTGAGGGTCCCGGCTTCCATCGGCTCGACTTCTCCACCTTCAAGAACATTCCTCTCACAGAGCGTTTCCATATGGAGTTTCGGGCCGAGTTCTTCAACATCTTCAACCACCCGAACTTCAACGCCCCGGGGTTCGGCGGCAACGGCGTTGTGTCAATTCCGAACTCAACCAACTTCAACAACACGAACTTCGGCGCGATTGGATCGACTCGCGATGCGCCGTTCGATCCGCGGCAAATCCAGTTCGCTCTGAAACTGTATTACTAGGTCAGAATAGAAACACCCCGGCGAGTCCCCGCTGTTCGGCGACAACCCGGGGTGTTCTTCTGTGTAGCGCTTCGCCCCCGCGGCCCGCGCCAGAGTAGAGACACCAGAGGTAGAATGGTGAGCATGAAGTCGGGGATTCGGCTGGCGATTCTTTCTTCACTTCTGGTTTGCGCGGTATTCGCCTCCGCCGAAGACGATGAGAATCAAAAGCTGGACCGCCAGTTTCAATCTGCCGTCGCGCAATATAATGCAGGACAATTCGCCGAGGCAGCCGCCCAACTCGAGAGCCTTTTGCCTCATGCTCCAAAGAGCTTTGAAATCCACGAACTCCTCGGGTTGGCTTACACTGCACAATCGCAGGATGCGAAGGCTCTCGAACATCTCGAGATAGCGGTCCGATTGAAACCGGATTCGGCAGCGGCCAGAACGAATCTGGCGGCAAGCCTGATACACGCAGGAAAGCCTGATCTGGCTGGGGAACAGTTCCGAAAGGCGCTTGAACTGGAACCTCGGGACTATGACTCCAACCACAATCTGGGCGAGTTCTACATCCAAATTGGAAAGATCGCGGATGCGACTCCTTTTCTCGAACAGGCGCAGCGGATCAAACCTTCCTCCTACGAGAACGGCTACGATTTGGCACTGGCGTATTCTCTTACCGGTCGGCTGGCTCAGGCGCGGCAGGTAGTTCAAAGCCTCCTTGAACAAAAGAACACGGCGGAGCTGCACAACCTTCTCGCCCAGATCGAGGAGAAAGATGGGAAGTATCTGGCAGCGGTGAACGAGTTTGAGATTGCCGCTCACATGGACCCAAGCGAGCAGAACCTGTTTGATTGGGGAAGCGAGCTTCTTCTCCACCGGACGTACGAGCCGGCGATCGCTGTGTTTCAGCAGGGTACCCAGCGTTACTCGAATTCTCCCCGGATGATCGTTGGGCTGGGAATGGCTTTGTACGCGCGGGGCAAATACGATGAGGCGGTCAGGGCCCTGCTCACGGCAGCAGACCTGGACCCTGCAGACGCTCGCTGCTATCTATTTCTTTCCAAGGCCTACGACAGCTCGCCAAACCAAGCGGTCGACGTGATCCAGAGATTCCGGCGTTATACGGAGTTACAGCCCGGCAATGCGCTCGCCCAGTACTATTACGCCATGAGTCTTTGGAAGGGTAAGCGGACGGAAGACTCCAGCCTTGATATTCAGATGATTGAATCGCTGCTGAAGAAGTCGATCGCGCTTGACGAGAGGCTAGCCGAGGCCCATGTGCAGCTCGGCAATCTCTATGCCGATCAACACGAATATGCAAAGTCTATCCCGGAGTACCTGCGCGCGCTGGAGCTGAATCCGAATTTGCCGGATGCACACTATCGGCTGGGGCAGGATTATGTTCACGTCGGGCAAAAAGACCAGGCGCAGAAGGAGTTCGAGGTTTACCAGCGGCTCAGTGCGCAACAAATGGCCGAAGTCGACAAAGAACGCGCGGAAGTGCAGCAGTTCGTGGTATCCGCGAAGGCTGCGCCTGCCGCCAAGCCATGATCACCCCGCTGCCGCGACTGCATGAAACGATGGTGAGACAAAAAAGTGAAATCTGAGGCAGTCATACCCGCGCGGAGAGCTACTCCACAGGAGATCGCCCGGCAGCTTGGCGGGAGCAGGCGCGACTTCCTGCGCAGCGCCGCAGGAGTAGCACTGGGAACTGCGTTGATGGGGGGCAGCCCCTTCGTTCGCGGCGTGCGTGCGGCGAAGAAGCGCAAGGTGATCGTGATTACCTTTGGAGGGGGCGCACGCGATCAGGAGACATTTGCGCCGGAGGGGCAGGAGAACATTCCGCACATGCTGCGTGAACTGATCCCGCAGGCGAGCTTTTTTACGCAGGTGACCAATCACGGAATACTTGGCCACTATGTGGCGACGGCGAGCCTGGCAACCGGAGTCTACGAAACGCTCAATAATTTTTCCGCCGTGCCGCCTGAACATCCCACCGTTTTCGAGTACTTCCGCAAGGACTTGAATCGTCCTGCGTCAGACGCGTGGGTTGTGGCGCCCAGCAATGGGTTCAACCGGATCGGCGAGAGCGATTATCGCTCTTTTGGTCCGGGAACGGGAGCGAGAGTGGTGCTGCCAAAGCATCTGCTGAACGCGGCAACGTCGGGGACGACTACCGACTATGAACATCTGCTGCGCGACAATTACGAAACGCCGTTATATACGCCGCAGCTTGTGGGCGGCGACTTTGAGTTGCAGCAGCTGGAAATGATCCTGAAGCTTTCGGTCGATGACTTCAAGGCGCATGCGCTGACCGTGTCGAGCCCAGATGAGCTCTCGATGTACATCGCAAAGCGCCTGATGCAGGAGCAGTCGCCCAGCCTTCTATGGATCACGATGCACGATATCGATATCGCGCATTCGGGCGCGTACTCACTCTACGTTGAGGCCATCCGGCGTACGGATCGCCTCTGTGCCGAGCTATGGAAGGCGGTGCAAGGCGAGCCCGAATACGCCGGCAACACGACACTCTTTGTTCTTCCCGATTTTGGACGGGATGCCGATCAAGACTCCGGCGGGAACGGATTTCAGCATCATCGCACGGGCGACCCGGCCTCGCGCACGACGTGGATGATGGCGATGGGGGCGGGGGTTCGGGAAGGCGTGGTTTATGACAGTCCGATGCAGTCGATCGATCTTGTACCTACCCTTGGAGCAGTGATGGGATTTTCTACGTCACTTTCACAAGGCAGACCGATCAAAGAGTTGGTTTAGGAGTTGGTTTAGGCCATGCTTCCACGCGATCTTACGGCCCAACAATTTGCTGCGTATCCTCCTGAAGCGAGGAAGCTGGCGGTGGCTCACCTGGACGCGTTGCAGCAGCTTCCCCTCAGCTTCGAACCGAGCCTGCTGCGGGAGGTGATCGACTACGATTTCAAATTCCCGGCAGAGCGCGCGGCCATCGACAAGGAACTCGACACTCTCAGCTCTTTGTCTGTTGTTCAGGTTAAAGAGTGGTTTCAGGCGTTCTCGCAATTTTCGCTTTCCTCGAAACTGGAACAGTTCGATTGGGTCAACCAGCCGGCCCAGTTTGTCGAGCAGCTATCGGCGTACCTCTGGACCACACACCAACTCGATGCATTTCGAGAGGCGGCGACGGCATACGGGAATCGGCTGCAGGCGGCTGCTCCGCCGGAGCCAGTTTCTGAGCGCAGACTTGGGAT
>JABCZC010000008.1 GCA_013289875.1 Acidobacteriota bacterium
CGCCCCTCGAAGTGGTGGACGCCTTCGAGAAGCAGGCCCTCGAAAAGAACCACATCGATCTCCACACCATCCCGCCCCGCTACCGTTCCAGCTACTTCTCGCACATCTGGCAGAACGGATACGCCGCCGGTTACTACGCTTATCTCTGGGCCGAGATGCTGGACGACGACGCTTACCAGTGGTTTGTCGATCACGGAGGCATGACTCGCGCCAACGGCGACCGCTTCCGTCAGATGGTGCTCTCGCGCGGCAACACCGAAGACCTCGCCGAGATGTACAAGGCCTGGCTCGGAGCCGAACCCAGCGTTCAGCCCATGCTCAAATACCGCGGATTGGCGCCGCCGGGGAATTCGCAGTAGGATCGAGCCGGTTCGACAGGAGACACAATATGGCAGGCTGCGATGCTCAAACGTTTTCAGGAGTGACTCAGGTACAGTTCACTTGTCTCGCGCAAAAGGCCCAATCATCGTTCGGCATTACGATCTCCACAAACAGTGGAACCCAGTCTAAAGATGGAGTCACGGTCCCCTGGAACTTTGATCCCAACGCTCAGACTCTCATCATTCAATGCAGCGATAAGCCGTTCTTTTTGTCGTGCGATACGATTCAGTCTCAACTTCAGAGCGCCGTCGACAGCTGCGCCGGTTGATGACCTGCCGTAGCTACGCCGCCCTGAATTGCTAAACTTAAAGCTGTGAAGATCGCGCTCGCCCAGATCAACCCCACCATCGGTGACTTTTGCGGCAACGCCCAGAAGATCCTCGATTTTACCCAGCGCGCCGAGCAGGGAAAAGCCGACCTGGTCATCTTTCCCGAGCTCTGCGTCTGCGGCTACCCTCCCGCCGATCTTCTTGAGAAGCCGGCCTTCGTCGCGCGTGCCGGGCAGGTCGTTCAGGAAATCGCAGCGAAAACCGTAAACAGCCCAACCGCCATCATCTGCGGATACGTCACGCCCGCTCATCACGGCGCCGGCAAGCACGTAATGAACTCGGCCGCCCTGCTCCGCCACGGTCACGTCGAATTCGTCCAGTCGAAGATGCTTCTGCCTTTCTACGATGTCTTCGACGAGCAGCGCTACTTCGCTCCCGCGCACAAGCAGCGCCTCTTCTCGCTCGGCGGCGAACACGTCGCTCTTACCATTTGCGAAGACGCCTGGAACGACAAGAGCTTCTGGGAGAACCGTCTTTACAGCATCGATCCCATCGAAGAGCTTATGCGCGGAGGCGGCTCACTCGTTCTCAACATCTCTGCCTCGCCCTACTGGCGAGACAAGCGCGAAACTCGCCGTGAGATGCTCGCCGCCATCGCCCGCCGGCACGGCAAGCCCGTGCTCATGGTCAACCAGGTCGGCGGTAACGACAGCCTCGTCTTTGACGGATCCAGCCTCGCCCTCGGACGCGATGGCCAGGTCATCGCGCAGGCCGCCTCATTCGAAGAAGATCTCATCTTCATCGACACCGAATCCCTCACCGGTGACATGCACCCGGAGACCGAGGACGAAGACGAAGCCATTTTTCAAGCCCTCGTTCTCGGCACCCGCGACTACGTCCGCAAGTGCGGATTCTCCCGCGCCATCATCGGTCTCAGCGGAGGGATCGACTCCGCTCTCGTCGCCGCCATCGCCGTCGAAGCCCTCGGCAAGGAGAACGTCCTCGGCATCGGCATGCCCAGCCCTTATTCCTCCCAGGGCTCGATCGACGACAGCCGGCGGCTCGCCGAAAACCTCGGCATCCGTTTCGAAGTCGTCCCCATTAGTCCGCTCTTCTCTGAATACAACCAAGCCCTCGCGCCTATCTTCACCGGCCTCCAGCCCGACACCACCGAGGAGAACATCCAATCGCGCATCCGAGGCAACCTGCTCATGGCGCTCTCCAACAAGTTCAACTCGCTCGTGCTCACCACCGGCAACAAGAGCGAAATGTCCACCGGCTACTGCACTCTCTACGGCGATATGGTCGGAGCCCTCGCCGTCATTGGTGACGTCGTCAAGACCGAGGTCTATGCCCTCTGCCGTCATCTCAACCGTGAGCGCGAAATCATTCCCACGTCCATCCTCGACAAGGCGCCCTCCGCTGAGCTCCGCCCCAATCAAAAGGATACCGACTCGCTCCCGCCCTACAACGTCCTCGATCCCATCCTCGAGGCTTACGTCGAACGCTACGAAACTCCCGAGCACATCGCCGCCGCTCTCAACGTCGATATCGAACTCGTCCGTCGCGTCGTCAAACTCGTGGAGCGCAGCGAATACAAGCGCCAGCAGGCCGCCCCCGTCTTGAAAGTCACCACTAAGGCCTTCGGCATGGGACGCCGCTTTCCCATCGCCGTCAAGGTTCAGGTATAAGCAAACCAAAAGCTCGAAAGGGAATTGATGCAACTTCGTTCTGGAATCCATAGAGCCGTGGCCGCCCTTGTGCTGGCCGCCGCCACCTCCATCCCAGCCCTCGCGCAGGAGCCCGGCAGCAAGCCCGAAATGCCTTCCGCGCCCGTCGCGCCATCCGCACCCAGGTTCCCGACGCCGGACCCCAAAAACTTCACCGCCGCCTCGCCCACCCGCGCCACCGTCGAAGCCTTCCTCAAAGCTTCCTGGGGATACGACGCCGACCGCGTCTACTCGGTGCAAGCCATCCAGAACACCGCCGCGCCTGGCATCAGCAAGGTGACCGTCTTCGTCGCGCAAAAGAGCAATCCCAACCCGCAGCAGGTCGCCACGCTCGCGTTCTACGTTACGCCTGATGGCAAGCACCTCATCTCCAGCGATCTCAGCATGCTGGTTTTCGGCGACCATCCTTACGCCGACGCCCGCCGCATCCTCTCCACGCGCGCCGACGGACCCAGCCGCGGCTCTGCCGACAAGAAATTCGAATTCGTCGAGTTCGCCGACTTCCAGTGCCCGCACTGCAAGAAAGTCCAGCCCATCATCGACCGCCTCCTCACCGACTTCCCCCAGGCGCACTTCATCTTTGAAAACTTCCCGCTCACCGCTCTTCACTCTGAGGCCTACAAGGCGGCTACTTATAGTGTCTGCGTCGCCCAGCAGTCCGGCAACGAGGCCTTCTTCAAATTCGTCGACGCCGTCTTCGCCGCGCAGGACGGCCTCACGCCGCAGACCTCTGACGCCACCCTCGCCGACGCTGTCACCAAGGTCGGTCTCGACCCCGCGAAGGTTGGATCCTGCTCCTACACTGCGGTCGCCAAGGGACCCGTCGACGCCTCCATCAAGCTCGGCCAGGACATCGACGTGAACCAGACCCCCATGCTCTTCGTCAACGGCCGCCAGGTTCCCATCGGCGAAGTCGCCAACAACGACATCCCCTATGAAACCCTGAAGCAGATCGTCACCTACCAGCTCTCGCTCGATCAATAGAGGACGACCAATAGGAGGCTCTCCATGAGCGATACCCGAAAGACCACCATTGCCCCCATGCTTTCGGTCCGCGGCGGCGCCCGGGCGGTGGACTTCTACAAAGCTGCCTTCGGAGCCACCGAGTTGTTCCGCATTGACGCCGAGGATGGGGCGGTCGTCGCCCAGTTGTCCGTGGACGGAGCCGAATTCTGGCTTGCCGACGAGTCGCCGGAGCACTTCAACTTCAGCCCCGAGTCACTCGGAGGCGGGACTGTGCGGATGATACTGACCGTCGAAGATCCCGATGCCGCCTTCGATCGCGCCGTCGCCGCGGGAGCCAGAATACTGTGGCCCGTCGCCAATCAACATGGCTGGCGCCTGGGACGCATCGTCGATCCTTTCGGTCACCATTGGGAAATCGGCAAACCCCTGCGCGAAGGCTCTTGAAGCTGCCGGAAATAAAATCGGCTCTGGATACTCATGACCGACCCCTACAATCTGCAGCGCTTTGTCGACGCTCAGAAGACTGTCTACGACCGGGCCTGCTCCGAGCTGCGCCAAGGTCGCAAGACCAGTCACTGGATGTGGTTCATCTTTCCCCAGCTGAAGGGTCTGGGTTTCAGCGAGACCGCTCAAAGATTCGCGATCTCATCGATCGAAGAAGCAGAAGCTTTTCTGGCCCACCCGACCTTAGGTCCCAGGCTGAACGAGTGCGCCGAATTGGTCGCCCTCGTCGAGGGTCAAACGGCGAGCGAAATATTCGGCTATCCCGACGACCTGAAGTTCCGATCCTGCATGACGCTCTTCGCCCACGCAACGTCGGAAAACGCAGTCTTCCGGCAGGCTCTCAACAAATATTTCAGTGGCGAATTCGATCCCGCAACACTCAAGCTGCTCCAACAATAGAGAGGTCGAGGTAAATTTCTCACGCGAGGTTGTCATCCTGAGCGGAGGCTGCGTTAGCAGCCGAAGTCGAAGGATCCGCTTTTACCTTCGATCCGACGGTGGCCCACTCAAGCCTTGGCTCGAGTGGGAGAAGTGATGGGATCATCAAACCGTCAAGTTATAGATCAACCCAAACGGATCCTTGACGTAACACCTCGGAAACGCCGGCTGATCCTTGACGATCTGGCAACCGTTCTCAACGAGACGCGCTTTGGCTTCCTCCACACTGCCCACCGTTACCTCCAGCACCGGTCCCAGCGCCGGACCTCGCTCGATAAACAGGTTGATGTGCTTTCCATGCAGGCTGATCATCGGCGTCTCGCCGGTAATCTCAAACCCAAGCTGCTCGACGTAGAAAGCCGCCGCCTTTGCCGGGTGTTCCGCCTGAATCAAAATATCTGTACCGAAACTGTTTGCCATTTTCTGACCCTCACGTTCGAGCCCTCTTCTTACCCGCAGCCTTTCTATTCAGCGCCTTCTTTGCCGAAGCCCGTTTCGCCGCGCGTGCCCGGCGCTTCAGTTCTTCCGACGAATACATCGACTTGCGGCAATTCTCTGCGCCGCAATTGCACAGGGCCTCGTCATCGTCGCCGTCATACAGGTTGTAATCGTAGGTTAGTTCTTCCCCCGCAGCGATATCGCGGAGCGCCTTCACCCACACCTTGCCTCTCACCTCGCCCGTTTCGCAATTCGGATCGCACGAGTGATTGATGAACATCGCGATGCCGTGTCCGTCGATTACCTTCGATCCATTGCCCAACCCGAAGAGGTACGTCGTCGGTGAATCGCGATACTTCTCGTCCGCCGCCTCCTTTGAGATGTGCGGCCCGGTGTACTCGACGATGCGCGAACGCTTCCTGATCGGCTCCGTCGTATAGCAGCCGGCGGCATGGATTTGAGAGGAACGAATGATCAATGTCATGGTGAGGAAGGAGTTTTCTCGCCGAGTATAACAACTCCCGCGCAGCTATTTTCGTGTCAAACGGGTCTAAAATAGGAGGAGACGATCATGCGCATTCCAGCTCATATCCTTGCCCTGCTGCTCGTGGCGATTTCTTGCCCTGCGCAACAGCAGTCGCAAAATGGGCAGCAAACGCAGGATGCGCAGCAGCAGTCGCAGAGCTCGTCCCAAAGCCAGGATCAAAGCCAGTCGCAAAGTTCGTCGCCGGACAAGTCTCAGCCCGCGCCCACCGAGCGAAAGCGGCTGCCGCTCGGCAAGCAGCCTACCGCCGCCGACGAGAATCCTTTTCCGGAAGACATTTCGAAGAAGGCCGCCACGGCTGCGGGCAACGCCGCTCCCGACGCACCTGCCTCCCCCGCTGCGCCGAAGCCGGATGAACCCTACTCCTCGAGCCGCACGAAACTGCAGAACATCGATGGAGCGGACGACAGCGAGAGCCGCATCTCCGACGGCGCCGGCGGATACATCCACAATCCGAAGCTCGGCGATCAGGACGTAAAGGTGGGCGGCTTCTATCTCACCCGCCACGACTACAAGGGAGCCTACGATCGCTTCAAGGAGGCTACCAAGGTGGCCCCTGAGAACGCCGACGCCGTCTTTGGACTGGCCGAGGCCGCGCGCGGGCTGAAGCTTGACGCCGAAGCCGCCGACAACTACCGCGTCTACCTCGATGCCGTCCCGGACGGTGCAAAGGCGAAGGCTGCCCGCAAGGCTCTCGCCGAGCTGGGTTCCGGCCCGAAGAAATAGCCGCTTCTCAGTAGAATTTCTGTTGCAGCAGCTCCACCAGGTAAATCAGCGCCAGTGGAACCAGCACCAGATTTCGCACTACCGACACAAAGGCCCTTTGCCGGTCTGCTTCGCGCAGCGCGTCCAGCCGCGCTAGTCCCCTCGCCATCCATACCAGCGCATAGTTCAGCAGCAGAAACGCCGCAGCGAACAATGTGAGCTCCCACAACACGATATGCAGATGTTGTCCCAGGTAAGCGCCAAGGTGCTGCAGAGAGTTCTGCATCGCGTAGTTGTCGGAAAAACGAAACCAAAACGTCCGCCATCTCTCCGGCGTGAGCACCACCCACAGCGCGCCAATGCATAGCAGGACTCGCCAGACCGTCAGCACCGCTTCCAGCAGCGTCAGCCGCCAGCGCGGAATCGGTTCGGCGTGCAGCAGCAGATACGCCCGCTCCGCCGCCGGCACCGCCGAGCAGACGAGCACCGCCAGCGGATGACGGGCCACCACCATCCCCGTTTGCGCCCAGAATTCCCCGCTGTTCTGCCAAGCCCTTGGAAAACCAGTCGGGGCAATATCCCAAAGAATCACTCCGAAGTCCTCTTATCCTCTGTGTAGATGTGTGAATTCTCGCACAGCATCATACCGCCCACTCGCGCTATAGTGATGGCGTCGAGGATTCAGGGGCTGTCATGCACGCAATCTTCCAAGATATCCACCGGCTCTACCGCGCAGGCCTCGCTGGGAAGGATTGCGCGGCTTGCCAGCTTCGCCCTGCACATTCTCGCGATGGAAAAGAGGCCGCCTGGAGCACGCAGGAGGTCGTCGAGCACCTGGTGCTCACGTATCGCAACACCGGTGCTCTAATGGATCGCTATATCGAGCGAAATGCTCCCACCCAGCGCCGTCCCCATCTAAAGCACCGGGCCTTGCAGCTTCTCGTGATCCGTTGCGGCGGATTCCCCCGCGGCGTGCGGGCCCCCGAGGCGGTCGTGCCCGGCAAGACCGACCTGCCGGCAATGACCGGAGACGAACTCAGTGCCTGGATGAAAACGGAACTGGAAAATCTGGACGCGAAGCTCGACAAATGCAGCCAGCTATTCGGAAAACAATCCTTCGCGCCGCACTTCATTTTCGGGCCGCTGACTACGGAACAATGGCGTCGCTTCCACTTCGTTCACGCCAGGCATCATCTCAAGCAGCTCAAACGGATTCGCAAGCAGACGGCAGCGGCTTGAGCTCAACGCGTCATCTGAAGAATCCCAAATACCAACCCACCGTCGCCTGCCCCTCGAACACCGCATAGATCGTCGCCGCGCACAAGAACGACCCCAGCGGAATCCGCGCCTGGGTCCCGCCTTCGCCTCTACGCAATCCCATCCAGAGAACCCCATACAGCGCCGCCCCCACTACCGCCAGAAAAAACACCAGCAACGTGTTCGCCGGACCCAGCCACGCCGCGATCATCGCGAAGAGCTTGGCATCGCCGAAACCCATGCCTTCACGCCGCCGCACCAGCCAGTAAAGCCAGCGAATCGTCAGGATCAGGGCCGTCGCGCATACTGCCCAGCCCAGCGACACGCCCGCGCAGCGCAACCGCGCCAGCCAGCCGTCCGGACACATCACCGCGCTGTAAAGCACACCTAAGACGATTCCCGGCAGCGTGAACGTATTCGGCAGAAGCAGCGTCTCGGCGTCCATCGCCGCCAGTCCCAGCGCAAGGAAGCAGAACACGGCCATTCCCACGGCCTCGACCGAGACCCCGAACTCCAGCCAGCACAGCACCCACAGGGCTGCCGTTGCCAACTCGATCGCCGGATAGCGCCACGAGATCCGCACTCCGCAATCGCGGCATCGTCCCCACAGCACCAGAAAGCTCAGCAGCGGGACATTGTCCATCGCCCTAATCGGCGCCCCGCAATCCGGACACATCGATCGCGGACTTACCACCGACTCATGCCGAGGCAGCCGCGCAATGCACACATTCAAAAAGCTGCCGAAGACTAGCCCCAGCAGCCCGCAAATAATACCCGCCAGTAAATTCAAACCTTGCACCAGAGGTTCATGATCCGCATCTGCGGCAGTATACCCGCTGATCCGGCCCCTCACCCGCTATCCGGTAAACTGTATGCGATGCCTTCCAGCCCGGACACCGACCTCATCCAGAATCCAGCCGCCGGCTTCTCCGAGGCCGTCGCCATCATGGAGCGCCTGCGCTCGCCCGGCGGCTGCCCGTGGGACCGTGAGCAGAGCTTCGATTCCATCCGCAAATACACGCTGGAGGAGACCTACGAGGTCTTCGACGCCATCGAGCGCCGCGACTGGGCCGCCCTGAAAGACGAGCTTGGCGATCTCCTGCTGCAGGTGCTCTTTTACGCGCAAATGGCCTCTGAGGCCGGACACTTCACCATCGACGATGTAACCGCCGGCCTCAACCGCAAGCTCATCCGCCGCCATCCTCACGTCTTCGGCGAAGAAGCCGCCGCAGCAGCAGGGAACAGTGCAACTGGTCTCGACACCAACGGTATCGATGCGATGCAGGTCCTCCACAACTGGGAAGAAATCAAAAAGCTGGAGAAGTCCGCCCATCGAGTTTCGACAGGACAGGCACCGGAAGGACGTCTCGAGGCCATCCCGCGCTCCATGCCTGCGCTCTCTGAGGCCGCAAAGCTGGGCTCAAAAGCTGCCAAAGCCGGCTTTGACTGGCCCGATGTCTCCGGTCTGATCGACAAGCTACGGGAGGAGACCGACGAACTGGAAGCCGAAATCCCGCAGGCCTTCCAATCGAGCGTTACTGTCACAGAAGAACTTGGAGATCTGCTCTTTACAGCCGTTAACCTCGCCCGTCGCTTGAAGGTTGACCCGGAGCTTGCCCTGCGAGACACCAATGCCAAATTTCGCCGCCGCTTTCGCTTCATGGAGCAGGCCAGTCTGCGTCCGCTGGAAGAGCTGCCCGGAGACGAGCTCGAGTCCCTCTGGACCCGGGCTAAACAGATGGAGCGCCAGCCATGAACGCGACCGCCCTCGTCCCCGTAGTTCCCGCGACCTGCCTTACCCGCGACGGCCGCCCCATTCTTATCCGATCCTGCCGCGGCTTCGACGAACTCAACGCCTGCGTCCAGCTCCAGATCGATACCTGGGGTTATTCCGACGGAGACGTCATCCCTCGCCGCGCTTTCATTGTCGCCCAACGCATCGGCGGCCAGGCTATCGGAGCATTCGACGTCACCCGCGCGGAAAAGTCCGAGGGCACAGCCGGTGACCTCATAGGATTCGCCATGTCCCTTCCCGGCGTCAAGGCGGGCGATAGCCCGGACGAACCCCCGGTACCCTATCTGCATTCCCACATGCTGGCTGTCTCCGCCGGATACAGGAACGACGGGATCGGCCGCCAACTCAAGCTTTTTCAGCGTATCGAGGCCCTTAGCCGCGGCATCGACCTGATGGAATGGACCTTCGATCCGCTTGAGATCAAGAATTCTTTCCTCAATATCCACAAGCTGGGAGCCGTAGTTCGCAGTTATACATCAAACTTTTATGGTGTATCCTCATCTCGTCTGCAGGGTGGACTGCCAAGCGACCGGCTCCACGCGGAGTGGTATCTCCGTTCGGCGCGGGTCAGGGCAGTTCTCGCCGGCGCTCTGCTCAGCCCTCCGAATATCGAAGAGACCATCCGCGTCCCGTACCAGGTCGGTGAATGGAAGTCTTCGGAGACGGACTCAGAGCGTGCCCGGGCAGTGCAGACAGAGAATCGCCAGCGTTTTCAGGCAGCATTTCATCGCGGGCTGGCCGTCGTCGGTTTTCACAGGGACACACAGAATAACGGTATCTTTGAACTAGCGCCATTCGAACACCTGAGAAGCGATCATCTATGAGAATCGACGCAATCTTCCTTCGTGAAATACGCATTCCCCTCGTCAAGCCCTTCGAAACCAGTTTTGGCGTAACCACCGATCGACGCATTCTCCTTGTCGAGCTGAAGGCCGACGGCTTGACCGGGTGGGGCGAATGCGTGGCCGGCGAGCATCCTTACTACTCGTACGAAACCATCGATACCGCCTGGCTCATCCTGGCCCAGGAACTCGCGCCCGCTCTTGCCAGGTCGGAACCCGAGCACTCCGGGAAAATCCCCGGCATCCTCAAGCAGGTCCGCGGCCACCGCATGGCCAAGGCTGCTCTTGAGAATTCCGTGTGGGACCTGGAAGCGCAACTGCGCGGGATTTCGCTCTCTGAGCTGCTTGGCGGTGTTCGCGAAACTATTGCCTGCGGAGTCTCCATCGGCATCCAGCCTTCGATCGAGAAGCTCCTCGACGAAATCGAAACCGAGGTGGCCGCCGGCTATCAGCGTATCAAGCTCAAGTGCAAGCCCGGCTGGGACACTAAAGTTTTCGAGGCCGTCCGCAACCGCTGGCCTGCCATCACGCTAAGCTGCGACGCCAACTCCGCCTATCGTCTCAAGGACGCCGACTGCCTTGTCGGCTGGGACGCCTTCGACCTGCTCATGATCGAGCAGCCGCTCTGGTCCGACGACTTCTACTACCACTCCATGCTGCAAAGGATGCTCAACACCCCCATCTGCCTCGACGAGTCGATTCACAACCGCCGCGACACACTCGCCGCGATCGAGATGGAGTCCTGCCGAATCATCAACATCAAGGCCGGACGTGTTGGAGGCCTCGGCGAAGCCGTTGCGGTCCACAATGCCGCCATGGAACGCGGCATTCCCGTCTGGTGCGGAGGCATGCTCGAAACCGGCATCGGTCGCTCCCACAACATCGCGCTCTCCTCGCTCGAAAACTTCACCCTCCCGGGCGATGTCTCCGCATCGAAGCGCTATTACAAGGAAGACATCATCGAACCCGCAGTCGAAGTCTCCTCCAAGGGAGAAATCACCGTCCCCACCACTCCGGGCCGCGGCTACCAAGTCCGCGAAGACCTGATTGAGCGCCTCACCGTCCGCAAGGAAGAGATCAGGGCGATGGCCTTTGCATAAGCACCCGATCCGCTAATCGGTACAATTGCTCATCTTTGCGCATTGGGGCGGATCGGCTGATAGTTGTTGACACCCGCATCGGTCGTGCGCGAAGAAAGGAGCTTCAAAATGGTCGATCCCCTACCCATAGCCCCTCCCAACCCAATTCTTAATGCGACCACTACAACAGGGCTTTGAATGTGGGTCCAAGCTCAAACCCTGCTGCGTACGCGCCAGATCCCCGCACCCCAGTCGGCTATCCGGATCCTACGAAAGGCAACGTCGCCGCCGTTTGGGGCTACGTCGGGCCGCTCATCGAATCCCCTTTACAGACTAGTTCGCCTCCCATCACCTGCGCCGTTTTCGGCCAGGGCGGAGTTGTAGGTGCAAATGGATTAGCCGCAGACGCAGATGCGGCTGGCGACGGCGTGATCGGGTTCGGCAGCGCAAATGGGGTGCATGGAATCGCCACCAGCGGGACAGGAGTGACGGGAACCAGCGTAAGTGGAACGGGCGTGCTCGGAACCAGCACCAACGGGGAGGGCCTTCATGGAGAAACTAAGTCCCCGCAGTCTGCCGGAGTCTACGGAATAAATAGCAGCGGCAGCACCGTAGACGGCCCGGGTGTTTTCGGCACCAGTAGCGGGTTCGATGGCGTTCATGGAGAAAGTCAATCGAGCCAGCATGCCGGAGTCTCCGGTATCAATACCGGAGGAGGATACGGCGTCTGGGCTTCCGGCAATCCTGCAGGATACTTCGCCGGAGATGTCCTGGTAACCGGCGACGTAATCTTGGTCAACTCCAGCGGTGACCTTGCCGAAGACTTCGACGTTGAAGATGGTTCCGACGACGCGGAACCCGGCACCGTCCTTGTCATTAATTCGACAGGTAAGTTGTGCGCCAGTTTAGATCCTTACGATACCCGTGTGGCGGGGGTTGTTTCCGGCGCGGGTGAGCTCAAACCTGCGATTGTCTTGCAGCGGCTCGAGAGTCGCACAAGCCGATCCCCAATTGCTCTGGTTGGCAAAGCGTTCTGCAAGGTCGATGCGTCATTCGGAAGCATCTGCCCTGGCGATCTGCTTACAACCTCATCGACGCCCGGCCACGCGATGAAAGTACTCGATCACACCAAGGCCACCGGCGCTATCCTGGGCAAAGCGCTCAGGAACCTTGAGGCCGGCCGAGGCTTGATCCCAATTCTGGTAACCCCTCATTAGAAAAGCGGCTAACCATGGCAACCGATGCCACAGCCCAGTTAATTCAGAGGATCCTGAGCCAGACGGGTTCTACCGCTCAAGGTCCGAATGCCAATCTCTTAAGCCAGGCTGATAGTATCGTCAGCACCGCGGCCAACTATGCGCAGCTACTCAGTACAGCCGTAGGGCCGATTGCGCAGGCATCTGCCATTGCAGTTGCAGGCGGAGCCACGGCTGCAACCGTTGATGCGGCAGGCCAGGCTGCAGCATTAACCGCGTCGGCTGGTACAGCGGGGGTAGGAGCCGTAATAGTCCTGGCCTTCTCGTTTCTCCTGGCCGCTTTGTCGGGCGACGACTCCGGGTCGAGTGAAACACAGGCGCTGAACCAATTGAACAGCGAACTTACAGACATAGAGAACGTGGATTTAGCCAGTTACTGGCAGGAGTGGCTCGGAAAAATTGTCACCTCCTGGAATTCGCCAACAGGAGGTTTGGGAACCGATCTCGATAACCTTACGAACGAAGGTCTGCGGGGAGTGGACGTTAAGAACGACGTGACCAAATTCCATGACAACGCGCTGGCATTCGTTAACAATCTCATCCCATCGAAGACCCCCGGTGCGGAGGTCTACTGGGAGCGGCCCATCGTACAAAGCCAGGCATTTACCGTGAAATGAGTGCCATATCCTCAATCGGGAGGGGACGTATTCCCGGGAACAGGCTGGTATGGAAAACTGCCACAGCCTCAAGCCGGGCCGCCCCTTGGGGGGGCTGCCCAGCAGATGGCATTGGATCCATACTCCGCGCTGCCCTTTTTGTTGTTGGGGATTCAATCGTACTTAACAATTGAGGGATTGGTTCATCTGATCGACCCTGCCCAACCGACATTTAGCGAATTCCTGACAGAATTCAAGGGCGACTTACAAGACTATGCCAGCTTTCTTTATGGGCAATACAAGTTAGCCGTCAACGGCATTGTCAAGTCCGATATTCCCTCCGACGCGGACGTCCTGACATATCTCCATTACATGGCCGACGGCAAGCAGTCTTTCCCGGATAATACGACGAACTGGGGAGGCTCATCCCCGAATGACTGGACATTAAATTGGACAGAAGGTGGAGGCCCGCCCCCGTCTGCGGGATATGCCTGGAACGGCATATACGGCACCGTGAGTCTATATCCGCAATATGGTGTCTACGAGCCTTCGCCCCCTGTCCCCGTTCCATCCAGCACACCCGCGTGCTTGATTGACATCATAGCCACCGATAACCTTGCATCCGAGTTACTACAACAGATAGGACCGGGCTTAACGCCACCACTTCCTGCCTCATTGACCTATATGCAGAATGCCACTTTAGGAGATTGGACCGTTATATGGGTGCATGACAAAGTGATACTCGGCACAATGGCGCGATGGAAGGCCCTTTATCTTATCAACGGTTATGACAAGCTATGGTCTGTTATACAAAACCTGCGGGTGCTTTCCAAGCAGCCGCCACTGCCTGCGTTGAGCCTGGATCAGGATGGGACTGTAGCGAATGGAAATTGGTCGGCGCGGGAGCTATGCACAGTGGTAAGTGTGGATGGATACGTAGGCGATGGGCTGCAAACTCCAGATGCTGGCCTTACGACGACATGGACAGGTCATACGACGAGTGGCGCAATAGGGGGCTATTCGTTGTTCGCGCTCGCGGCCGCTCTCGACAACATCGCGGGTGGAAACTGGGCTGGACCGCCGAGTTCCTCGTCCTCGGGAAAGGGACCCAGCAGGCCGCTTGGATTTCGCGATCGCTTAGCCGTGGCCGCCGTTGCTGGTAGCGGACGCCCAATGCCCGTCGCCGATTATGTTTTTCATGAGGGTGCTCTTAACCCGTCCCCGTTTTTGGAGTGATCCCACATTGCAAAAGGCGGCTTGATCGCTCTGGCGCGCTGTTCGATATGAGAATGACTGTGCTCATAATTGCTGTCATCCCGGCCCGAGTAAGGGATCGCGCCCCGCATCCGCCACCCTCAGCGCCTCACTCAATCCCCACCGACTGCGGCAGCAGCATCGTGAACTGGCACTGGCTCGCGGCCTCTGAGCAGTTGAGTGTACCCCGCCGCACCATCTTCGCCGACGAACCCTTCGGGATCTGCCCCGAAACATCTATCTTCAACAGCTCTGGAGAAGCGGCCTTCAGCCCCTCATCGCCGCCGATGAACTGCGCGTCTTCCACCTTGTCGGCAGAAACCAACAGAAAGAAGTCCGCCGTGCCGGTCGTCGTCTTTGGCAGCGAAAACGTGCGCAGCTTCGCGAGTTCCTGATTCGGATCTCCATCACCCGGCACATGGCCTTTCGCCTTCAGCCGATCAAGACTGGCGCGAATTGCATCCGTCCCCGAAGGATCGGGACTAAGCGTCTCCGCAGCCAGCGACAACTGAAAGATGGTCGTCGCCTCCGCCAGCTTGCCGTCCTTCTCGTAAATCTGCCCAAGGTGGTCGCCGACTTCGCTGTGCTGGGTCACCTTCCATGCCGAGCCGACATAGTTCTCCGCCTGCGGCAGGTTGCCCTCGCGGAAGTAGACCCAGCCCATCGTGTCCCACACCGCGGTCAGCAGGTTTACGTGCTGCAGATCATCCTTGGTCAGATTGCCGAGCGTGATCTGCGCTGTCTGCTTCTCCAGCGTCTCCATCGCTTTCTTGCTGTTCGCTTCGGCTGTCGGCAGATCGGCGTTGAAGTCGGCCAGCTCGTATGCCGCATTGTTCAGCGTGTCGGGATCGTCCGAGCCCTTCACGCTGTCGACCAGAGTCGCCGTTCCGGCATCTCGCTTGCCCGCCAGAAACTCCGCACGTCCCGCCTGCGCCGCCAGATTCTTATTGTCCGGAGCCTGCTTCATCGCCGCTTCGAGCAGCGTGCAGGCCGCCTCATATTTCTTCTGCAGAATGAGCAGCGAACCGAGCTGGATCTCCGCATTCGTGTTGTCCGGGATTAACTTCAGCAGGTCGCGCAGCGTCTGCACGGCATCGTCAATGCGCTTCATGCGCACCTGCAGCCCGGCCAGCGCCTGGTAGGCCCCGGCGTTTTCCGGATGGTACTGGATCTCCTTGCGGAAGTCGGTCACGGAGTCGTCCATCCGGTTTTCGAGTGTGTCGAGATACCCGTTCTCGGCCCACAGGCCGCGCTCTTTGGGATTGAGCTGTTCGGCGCTGTGCAGATCGCTGTGCGCAGCCTTGAAATCGTGCCGTGTTATGTCCACATACGCAGCCTGCAGGTACTGCGCCGCCTCCGGGTTCCCCGCCGAGGTGTCGATGCTAACGCTTCCCGGAGCCGCCAGCTGGATAAACTGCCCTTCGTCATCGGTGACATTCTTCGTGAACTTGCGGTACTCGCTGGTCTTCTCGATCGGCAGCTCGCGTTCCACGATCTCGAGTTTGCGGTCGGTGATCAGCTTGTTGCCATCGAGCTTGTAGTCGGCCTGGTAGACAGCAAACGGAGTCGTATATTTCACCGAGCGCGGCAGCACCGCCGTATACGTCGACGGCAGCTCGATCACCGAGTGGTGCGTCTCCACGCGCGGCGACCCCAGGTTGATTGGCTCCGTCGGCATCTCGTCCTCCGGTATCAACGACAGCGAAACCGGCATCGCCAGCGGCAGAATGCGCCGGTTCGACCAGTCGGCATACTCCTTGCGGTTGTAGTCGTAGGCGTAATGGAACGGCTTCTCGGTCTGCTCCGGCAGGCTCACGTCAAGGTTCGTGACCGTCCCCAGGAAGCCCATTCTCTGCGAGATATTCTGGGCCATCTCCGGCCACTGCGAGCGCGACGTGCCATGAAAAACCTCGCGAAATGTCGTCTCCGTGTCGCCGCGCAGCTCCATGTCGATATGTCCATCGATCGTGCCCTGGCTGTCCAGCTTTGCAGTGGCCGTGGTGCTGTCGATGAAGGGAAAGGGGCCGTCCGCAGGAGTGCGCATCAGCTTCGGTGTTCCGCCCGTGGGAATCACCAGCGCTTCCTTGTCCCGAATCTGAGCCATCAGCAACCGGTAGGGAGTCACTTCCGGCGTGCTATCCAGCCAGATCTCGCGCTTGCCCAGTGAAACCACCGTGATCACATGGTCGAACTGCGCCGGAGAGGGCAGCTCCGGATGCAGCTTCAGCGAGCTCCCGATCAGCGCCGGCCACGCATCGTATCCCGTAGCCTTGAGCAGCGCGGCCAGCAGCGTGTGCTTGTCCTTGCAGTCGCCGTATTGGTTGTCGAGCACCGTCTCCGCCGAATGCGGCTGGTAGCGGCCAATGCCGAACGCCACGCCGATGTACCGCACCTGCGTCGAGACATAGTGATAGATGGCCTCGATCTTCTCATCGTCCGTGGTCTTGCCCTGCGTCAGCTCCTTGGCCTTGGCTTCGATCTCCGGACTCACCACCGTGCGATCCTTCGCCAGCGAGCCATACCATTCGCCGACCTCCTGCCAGTTCCGGAAAGTCGTATAGCTCACCGAGGGCAGCTCATCGGGATCGTACTTATCCTTTTTTTTATCGCTGCTCGGCTCGAGCTGCGAGATCTTCCATCGGTAGACGCGCAGCCCGTTTTCTTCCGCGATCACCGGCTTGTCCTTCGGGCTCAGCACCAGCACGTATTTATCTTTCGGAAATGACAGCTCGATCGTCTCGTCCAGAACCACGTTGTGGCGCGCGAAGTTCAGAGCCCCCCAGAACTGCCCTGGAGCGGTCGACTTCTGCCGCACAAACCGCACCTGATATTCCAGCTTGTCTCCCGGACTGAGCGACTTGACCGGGATCTGAATCTCGCGCAGATCGCTGTAGAACGGAGCCTCCCGCGTCACCTCCGTCGGCATGTCCTGCGCATCGGCTGCGGGAGTGTTCACCACGGTCCCATCCGGCTTGCGCACCCGCACATATACCGGCTCGACTTTCTCCTCGCCCGATGCGTAGGAAAAAGTCAGCAGGCCTGCTTCGTGGACAGCGCCTTCCGATTGAATGCGCGCCACGACCGTCAGCATCTTCTCACCAAGCCCGTCGGCGTCATAGTGAACCACCGTCGCGATCTTCTCGTAGACAGCGCCCTCTTTGGCGAAGAGCGTATCGGACGTCGAATCCGGGCTATTGGGCAGAGTGAGAGGTACGGATTTGGGTTGGTCTTGCGGCCGGCAAATGGGCGCGAAGAGAAGAGGCAGAAGGGCAACGGTGGAGAAGCGAACAAAAATCCGGGACATTGGCTCTATTATCGACCCAGACGCCGTATCCCGCGCCAATGAAAAGTACCAAGGATGAGATACGTTCCCCGCCTTCGCGATCGGGTAGCCATCCCGGTCGCGTTACTGCGGCGATTGTTGTTGCTGCTGTTGCTGCTGCTGTTGCATCTGCCGCATCTGCTGGAGCTCCTGTAACATCTGCTGCGGCGTTCGCACCCCGCCATTTGGCTGCTGACCCGGTGGCGGCTGATTCGTTGGCGGCGGAGGCGGCGGCTCCGGCTGAGGTTGAGCCTGCACCTCGTCGTCGTTATCTTCGTCCTGCCTCGGCTGCTGGGGCTGGTTCGGACCGCTCGATGCGCCGGCGCCCTGCGGACTCAGTGTCAGTTCCTTGGGAGCGCCCGTCGCCGTCTCGCCAACCATCACGACGTTGTAACGCAGGCCGTGCAGCAAAGCCAGAATCACCTCAGGCGGATTGCCCGGACCGTAGCTGCCGAAAATACGCTGATCCTGCCCTAAACCGATGATCGTCATCCCGCTGGCTGCCGTCACCTGGCCCAGAATATCGATCAGGCTCGAATTATCTGCCTGGATCGCCAGATTGCCGCCTCCAAGGTTGACCTTTGCGGGCTGCGCCGGTGTGTCCAGCAACGAAGAAGCAGAAGTAGGTGCGGGCGTAGGAACCGGAGCCGCCACCGGCTGACTCGCTGTCGGAGCCTGGGCCGCCTGCTGGTGGTGATGCGCAGGATGCATCCGGGGATAAGTGCCCTCTGGCTGCACCACCTGGCCGAAGCTGACCGCGCCTAGCGCCAAGCAGGCGCAACCCGCCCAGCGCATAGTCCGGATTGGCTGATGATTCTTTGGCTCCATTTTCAATCGCGATTCGCCCGGCTTCCGCCTCAAATCTCTCTGTGTACTAGACTAGCAGTGGTTTCAATTTGCTCACGACTTTTTGCTGGCTGAATCTCAATCCTATGCGCCTCGAACTCAACTGTCTTGCAGCTCTCGTCGTTCTATCGGCATCGATTGGCGTTTGCCCCAGCGCACAAGCCGTCTCCTGCACTACGAACAGCCAGATGACGCCGACGGATCGCGATCATTATGTCCAGACTGTGCACGCGCTTGGGACCCGAATTCAGGCTGCCGACGCCGCCGCCGTCCGCCAGCAGACCATCGCTCCGGTTGCTGCGGTGTTTGACCCCCTCGCCGCCAGCATTCAGGCAGTCGCACCTCAAATCCAGGCCGCTACCCTGACCGTGAATGCCCTCTACTCCCTGAAGGCCTCCGACCTCAAGGCCACCCAGGACGAGACCCAATTCTTCTGCTCTGTACCGGGTTCAGGCCTGGTCATCTCCGTAACCATCCCCCAGCTGCCGCCCGGCGACTACCTGCTTGCCCTTTTGCACGCCACCGGCGTCGAACATTCCCAGCAGCTTTCTCTGCTCCTGCAGAATGATCCCCCCGGCTCCCCTGAATGGAAGCTCGCCGGCCTCTTCGTTCGCCCGCTTACCGCGGCCGGCCACGATGGGGTCTGGTACTGGACCGCTGCCCGCAACTATGCTCAAAAGAAGCAGGACTGGAACTCCTACTTCTACTACCAGACCGCGGCTTTCCTTCTCAATCCGGTCGATTTTCTGTCCAGCCCCAACCTTGAAAAGCTGCAGAAAGAAGCGCAGGCTGTGCGTCCGCCCGAGCTTCCTGGCCCCGAGCCATTGGTTTTGAAGGCAGGCGGCCAGAGCTTCAACATTACCAGCCTGCGGACTGAAAGTTTCCCCGGCGGTCTCGATCTGGTGATCAACTATCGGACGACTGACGTCTCCGATCCCGTCGCAACTCACAGCCAGATCGTCGAGTTGATGAAGGCCATGCTTACCGAGTACCCGGAACTGCGACAGGCGTTTCACGGACTCTGGGTCTACGCGAATGCCGATAAGCAGAGCCCATATGCGATCGAATTGCCGATGAACAAGATCCCTTGACGCTGTTAAGGCCAGACGCCGTCGAGAAAACAGAAGGCCGAACTAATTCTTTAGAAGGAAATGCTGCCCGCATGGCGAACTCGATGGAAAAGACTCTGACCCAGGCAATCGCGCAACGTCGTGCCACGCCTAGCTTTGACGGGTCCAGCATTCCCAACGAAGACCTGAAGAAGATTCTCGAAGCCGGCCTCCATGCCCCCAGTGGATACAACATGCAGCCATGGCGATTCATCGTCGTGCGTACTCCTGAACAGCGTCGGCGCCTGCGCTCGGCTAGCTTTAATCAGGCCAAGGTGGAAGAAGCGTCTGTCGTGATCGTGGCCTGCGGAGATGCGGACGGCTGGCGCAATGCTGACCTTGAAGAGATGCTGCGCATGGGCTGCGAAGGCGGAATGCCGGAAAACTACGCCGAGCAGGCCCGGCAGAACATCCCGAACTACTTGTCGAATCATCCGAATCTGACCGCATGGTTGAACAAGCATGTAATGATCGCCTTCACCACCATGATGTTGATGGCCGAAGTTCTCGGATATGACACGGCTCCGATGGAGGGTTTCGAGCAAGAGAAGGTGCGCGAGGTGCTCAAGCTGCCCCTCAGTTATCACGTTGTCGCATTGCTCGCCCTCGGCCATTTGACTGGCGAGGACAAGTTCAACGGCGGGCGCTTCAGCATGGCCACCACCGTCTTCGACAACGAATACGGTAAGCCCATCAAACTCTGATGTCCCGCGAATATCCTGAGCGGCCCATTGTCGGTGTGGGAGCTGTGATCCTCGATGAAGGCCGCGTCCTGCTGATCGAGCGCCGACACGCTCCGCTCAAAGGCGAATGGTCCTTGCCCGGAGGCACACTCGAACTCGGCGAAACCCTCGAAGAAGGCATTCGTCGCGAAGTACTCGAAGAGACCGGACTCATCATCGATCCTCTTGCCATCGTCGAAGTCTTCGACCGTATCTCTCGCGATGCCGACGGTCGCGTCCAGTATCACTACGTATTGGTTGACTATCTCTGTCGGGTCATCGGTGGCAGTGTCGCCTGCGCCACGGACGCGGCCGATGCGCGCTGGGCTGCTCGCGACGAACTGGATTCCATCGCGCCATTCACCGCCAAGGTCATCCTGAAAGCGTTCAGCATGGTCGCCGCCCTGCCCTTGGACCACATCTGGTCGGGATACAATACGGGTCATCCTTAATTTTCTGGCAAGCTTAGCCACTCGGCGGACGAAACAGTGAACGATTCTAACAAGTTTGTCACTATGCCCCCGCCGCGCCCTGATGGGAAGCCATCCGGCGCCGCTAATCCTTTTCGGCCCGTCCTGCAGAGAACGCTGCTGGTCATTATCTCTTTTGCAATTGGTTTCGGTCTTTATGCCTGCCTGCGCCCGGTTGAGCTGCTCCTTACTGTGGTCCAGGTAAAACTCAGACTTGACGGAATCACGAGCGAATTTGTCAGCGTCGACGGTTACCGCATTCACTACTACACAGGCGGCTCCGGACCTCCCATTGTCCTTGTACACGGCTTGGGTGGCAGGGCAGAGGACTGGGGAAACCTCATGCCGCAGCTTGTCCACGGTGGCCATCGCGTTTTCGCGCTTGATCTGCTCGGCTATGGCCGCTCAGCCCGTCCGCGCGGTGCGGCCTATTCCATTCCGCAGGAAGCCGGTATCGTCGAAAAGTTCATCGCCGATCAGAATCTTGATCGAACCGACGTTGCCGGCTGGTCCATGGGTGGATGGATCGCCATGCGCATCGCTCTCGACGAGCCGGAACATGTTCGTCGCGTGGCCATCTATGACAGCGCAGGCTTGCGCTACGACGTGCCCTTTGATACGTCCTTATTTTGGCCGGATAACCCGACAAAGCTTGCGACTCTGAGAGACTTGCTGTCTCCAGGAATTGCCCCGGCTGTGCCTGCGCTCATTCAGCGCGATATCTTCCGTCTTACCCGGCGCAACGGCTGGATCGTTCAACGCAGCATGCAATCCATGCTTACCGGAGCCGACGTACTCGATGGCAAGCTCGCTGCGCTCAAAATGCCGGTGTTGATCGTCTGGGGCAAGCAGGACAAGGTCACTCCTGTTGCCGTCGCGTACACAATCCACGCCCAGGTGCCACAGTCTGTGCTTGAGATTTACGATGGCTGCGGCCATCTGGCCGCCCGCGAATGCAGCGACCGCATCGCTCCAAATACAGTTGGGTTCTTCAATGCCGAGCCGCCGCTCGCCGCGCAGATAAGGGAAATTCCAGCAGGGAAGTGAGCGAGCTACTCGCCGCCCTTCCACACATACGCACCGCTCTGCGGCAAACCAACATGCGCCAGCACTCGGCAGACAAATTGCCGCGCCATCTCCGCTGAATCGAGTGGCTTGCTGTAGAAGGCCGGAATGACCGGGAAGATGGTCGCCCCCGCGTCCGCAGCGAGTGTCATGTTGCGCAGATGAATCTTGTTGAACGGAGTTTCTCGCACACACAGCACCAGAGGCCGCCGCTCCTTCAGGCAGACATCCGCCGCGCGCTCGATCAGGTTGTCCGCCAGGCCATTCGCAATCCCCGCCAGCGTGCCCACGCTACAGGGCAGGACGATCATGCCGTTCGACGGATAGCTGCCGCTCGCAACCGGCGCTCCAATATCGCTCTCGGCGAGCTGTTGTGTCTTCTTCGCAGCGCTGCCCAGCAGCTTCTCGAGCAGCCCATTACGCCCGCTAAGTTGCATCTCCTCAGCCACCACGCGTAACGAGTTCTCTGATGGAATGAAGTGGACGCGCTCCACCCTCGCATCCGCCTCCAGCGCTCGCAGCAGCATCTGGCCGAAGATGGCTCCACTCGCGCCTGTCATCGCAACGGTAAAGTGCATGGGTTCGTCAGCCAATCCGTAATTACTATCGTAAATACAATCTTCTCACTTCGATATCAGAACTGGTCACCGCCCCGACGTATTCGTTGCGGCACCAGGGCTTCTCGTCCACGCTCTACGCAGAATTCGCACGATCCATCGAGCCGCGAAGATAGCACAGAGGATAAGAGTCGTTGCGATGGCGGCCGCGACCCAGGGGTGCTGCGTGGTGAGCCAGGTGAGACCAACGGCGATGACATCCTCACCTGTGCTGAGCGCGATGTTGGAGAGGGGTTCAGGGCTCGCCGTCACAGCCGCGCGAACAGCGGTCTTCGATCCGTGGGAGAGCAGCGCGATAGCCCCTCCCGCGAGGGCTGCGATGAGCTTCATTTCTGGAGAAAGTTGCGCACTCGCCTGGTAGGCGATCAGGGCAGCGACCGGGACACGGATGAAGGTATGCAGCGCATTCCAGATCATGTCGAAAACGGGAATCTTGTCTGCGACAAATTCGAGCGCGAACATGGCGCCGCTGACCCCGATCACCCACCAGTCGCCCAGTATTTCGATGCCCGGCGGCAGAACCACCCAATGCGCATGCGCTAATAATCCCAGCGTCAGCACCGTGGCATAGACATTGAGGCCAGCGGCGAAGCTGGCGGCGATAATCAACGCCGCAATGTTGCTTGGGGTGAAGGTGGTCATGCGGATTCCTCCCTTCGAGAAGATGTAGTTCGGCGCATTGATGATCGCAGAGTACACGAACAGACCCGAAGGGTCGACGGAACAGGGATAGCGGTGATGGTGCAGTTTCAACCCACGGGCTAAGACACCGCAAAGAGAGCGTGCGCCGTGGTTGCGGCGCACGCTGCTGAGGCCCGGTTACAGCTTCATGCTTCTGTTATTGCCGATTAGACGTGAGTGTCGACCGCCGGATGCCAGGCAAGCGTCATTTGCTTGTCAGAGAATTGTCTGGGGCGACTTGTCTCTCACTCCTCATGGAGAACTCGGTCAAAGATTGCATCGACATTGCCGAGCTGCCGATTCAAATCGAACGTCCGTGCCAACTTGTCCGGAGTCAATCTGCTGGATATCGCCGGATCCTGCGTCACCAGGTCGCGAAAAATCAGGTCGTTCTGCCATGCGTTCATCGCATGCTCCTGCACTAGTCGATACGCATCCTCGCGCAGCATTCCTGCCTCGGTCAAATCCAGCAGTAGTTGTCCACTGAAGATCAGCCCGCCCGTGCTCTCCACGTTCTTGAGCATTCTTTGTGGATACACCATCAGCTTTTCGATCAGGTTCGCCGTCTTCGCCAATAAATAGTCCGTCAGAATCGTAGAGTCAGGCAAAATCACGCGCTCCGCCGACGAATGCGAGATGTCTCGCTCGTGCCATAGCGGCACATTTTCATAGGCGACCTGCGCATTCGCCCGCACCACCCGCGCCAGCCCGCTTATCTGCTCGCAGGTAATCGGATTGCGCTTGTGCGGCATCGCCGACGAGCCTTTTTGTTTCTCTGAAAAATACTCCTCGGCCTCGCGCACCTCGGTCCGCTGAAGGTGCCGGATCTCCGTCGCAATTTTATCCAGGGTCGCAGTGATAATCGCCAGCGTTGAAATGTAATGCGCATGACGGTCGCGCTGCACCACCTGAGTCGCCACCAGAGCCGGCTCAAGCCCCAGCTTCGCGCAAATGCGCTCTTCGTGCTCCGGCTTCAAATGCCCGAACGTCCCTACCGCGCCCGACAGCTTCCCAACCCGAATCTGCTCCGCCGCTGCATCCATGCGCGCCAGATTCCGCCGCATCTCCGCATACCAGTTCAGCAGCTTCAGCCCAAATGTGGTCGGCTCGGCATGAACACCGTGCGTTCGCCCGATTGTCGGAGTGTGCTTGAACTCGAGCGCCCGCTTCTTCAGCACCTCGACCAATTGCAGCAGGTCATCCCGCAAAATCGCCGACGCGGCCTTGAGTTGCAGTGCCTGCGCCGTGTCCACCACATCTGTCGAAGTCAGGCCGTAATGCAGCCAACGCGATTCTGGACCTATCTTCTCTGCGACCGCTGTCGTGAATGCAATTACATCGTGCCGTACTTCGGCCTCGATTTCGTTGATGCGCGCAACGTCAATCTTGCCGCGCTCCCGGATCGCCTTCGCCGCCTCTGCCGGAACTATTCCATCCTCGGCCAGCGTCTCGCTCGCAGCGGCCTCGACTTCCAGCCACATACGATATTTATTTTCATCACTCCAGATTTGGCCCATCTGCGGCCGTGTATAACGTGCGATCAATGCAGGAATCCCCTGAAGTCGTCCAAACCCACCATTCTATCGTCTGTGCATCTTAGAATTGTGATCAAGCACAGAAAGGAACTAATGTCAGACGTCATCACCATCGCCAACTTCAGCGAGCCGCTAGAGGCCGAAATGGCTCGCCTCCGCCTGCAATCCGCCGGCATCGAGACATTCCTCTCCGGCGAGAATGCCCGCATCCTTGAGCCGGGTCTCGGCCCGTTGCAGCTCCAGGTAAGTTCAGAAGACGAAGCCGATGCGCGGGCCATCCTCGCCGATCCCGGAACCTACTCTGGACCAGGCATACAGACGGAGTAGAGAGATTTGACCAGCAGTTAAATATTCATCGTAATGCGATATATTGTGTTACGATGAGTATATGGCTCCCGTCACGGAACAACTCCTGGCCGCATCTGATCGCCCCCTGCCAACCGCACGCGAACGTGAAACAGAGCTGACACGCGCCGATTTCCAGCGCCTCGCTGAATTCCGCTTTCAGTTGCGCCGCTTTCTCCACTTTAGCAACGCGGCTGCCGAGCAGGCTGGGCTGCGGCCGCAGCAGTATCAGCTTCTCCAATGCGTCAGCGGAATGCCGGATGAGCTCGAGCCCACTATCGCGCATGTGGCCGCGCGCATGCTCCTCAAGCACAACAGCGCAGTAGAACTCGTTGATAGAACAATCGAGCAGGGCTTGCTGCGACGCGCCTCCGATCCAACCGATCATCGCTGCATACTCCTGCGTGTCACGCCGCTGGGTGAGCGTGTTTTGGCTTCACTCGCAGCCTGTCATCTTGAGGAACTCGACCAGGCCGGCCCCGAGTTGATCCGTGCGTTGCGCCGTCTCCTTGTCGTTAAGAGCGAGTTGCCTGTTCGCCGTGCCCGAAGGACTTCGTGAGCATGACAAACCGGCCGGGTTCAACCTTTGGTTCTCCTTTGCGCGACTTCAATGCCGACCCCAGGATGCTCATCCTCAGCGCCCTGGCCCTCATTCTCGGACTGGTCGGCACTGTCCTCGCTTATTTTCTGCTGCACCTCATATATCTTGCAACCAACCTCTTTTACTTTCAAAGATTTAGCTGGCAATTCATCTCGCCGGCTTCAAATCAGCTCCACTGGCTTGCGATATTTGTGCCAGTCGTCGGCGGTCTTCTTATCGGTCTCATGGCGCGCTACGGCTCGGACAAAATCCGTGGTCACGGTATGCCCGAAGCCATCGAGGCCATCCTGATTCATGGCGCAAAGGTCGATGCCCGGGTGGCCTTCTTCAAGCCTCTGTCGGCAGCCATCGCCATCGGCTCTGGTGGACCCTTCGGTGCCGAGGGCCCCATCATCATGACTGCCGGCTCGGTCGGATCGCTCTTCGCCCAGATGTTCCACCTGAGCGATGCCGAGCGGTCCACACTGCTGGTCGCCGGAGCCGCAGCGGGCATGGCCGGCGTCTTTTCCACGCCGCTTGCCGCTGTCCTGCTGGCAGTGGAGTTATTACTCTTTGAATGGCGTCCGCGCTCGCTCGTCCCCGTTGCGGTGGCCGCAACGACTGCGGGAACATTGCGCCGCTTCTTCCTCGGAGCCGGACCGCTTTTCCCTATGCCGGCAATTACGTCGAATGTTTCACCGCGTGCGGTTCTGGCCGCCTTAGCCGTCGGAGTCGTTGGGGGCGCACTCGCCCCCCTGCTCAGTCGCGCCGTCTACGCCAGTGAAGACCTCTTCGAGAATCACCTCCCTGTTCACTGGATGTGGTGGCCGGCTATCGGCGGGTTAGTTATCGGCACCGGGGGGCTCTTCTTCCCACGCGCCCTTGGCACCGGTTACGACGTCATCGCGTCGTTAATTAGCGGCGACATCGGCTGGCATCTCATTCTCGGAGTGCTCATCGTCAAGAGCATCATCTGGTCTTTCTCGCTCGGCTCCGGAACATCAGGCGGCATCCTCGCTCCGCTGCTCATGATTGGCGGCGCCCTTGGTGCGTTGTTTACGCCCGGATTGCCGCCGCTCGAAACAGGGGCCTGGGCTCTGGTTGGAATGGTTGCGGTGCTCTCCGGGGCGATCGGCTGCCCGCTGACAGCGGCGGTCCTCGCCATGGAATTGACTCACAACTACGGTCTGATGTTGCCTCTGCTCGCCGCATCTGTCTCGGCTCATGCGTTTACTGTGCTGTACCAGCGGCGGTCTATTCTTACTGAGCGATTGAGCCGGCGTGGCTATCACCTCAGCCGCGAATACTCTGTCGATCCGCTCGAGGGAGTGACGGTGTCGCAGGTAATGCGGGCAAGCACTCGTGAAGCCGCATTGATCCTGAATCAAGCCCAATCGACTGCATCACAGGTTGCTTATCCACAAGAGACGCTTCGGTCGGTTGCGGAGCGAATGGCCGCCGCGAAGACATTCGAGGCCACCGTGGTAGAGCCGGGTACCGGACAAACTCTGGGAAGCATCAGACTTGAGGACATGCTCCACGCCCGCGCGTGCTCGTGGCAGCGCGAAACGGTCCGGCAGCGTCTGCGCCGCCTGCCTTTTTCAGGCCCGCTCCGTCAGCCGCAAACGCCACCCGAACCCGCACTCTGAGCCGATCCTCGGAGCACAGAACTCACCGGACCAAGCCCAGTCGCTCGGTCATTTCCTCATATAGGAATCCCCGGCCTGGTTTGTATGGCTGCACCCACTCGCCGTCGATCACAAATTGAGGAATTGCGCGTTTGCCGACATTCCTTATCAATTCGGCCGCAGCGCCCGGAGTCGACTCAACGTCAATCTCCCTGTAAGCAATGTTGTGGGTCTCCAGAAACCGTTTGGCTTCCCGGCAATCGCGGCACCATGCCGCGGAGTAGAGGAGCAGTTCCATCCCGTTATCTTAAATTGCTCCGCCCGGACCTGGAAGGCATTAGCCGCGCGCCCAGCTTGGGACACCGCCCCCATTGCGTAAGAGCGCGCGCGGGCGCAGCTAAGGTTGCCCCATTCGTTATCATGCCATCATGACTGCCGACGAGATCAAGAAGCTCCTCAACCTCGCGCCGCACCCTTGCGAAGGAGGATCGTTCATCCAGACCTGGCGATCCGAAGAAGTGATCCCGCACTCGGCCTTGCCCGAACGCTATTCCGCGGACCGGTCAGCCGGAACCTGCATCTATTACCTGCTTGAACCGAGCACATTCTCAGAGATGCACCGCCTCGCCTCTGACGAAATCTTCCACTTCTACTGCGGAGACCCCGTCGAGATGCTCCAACTCTGGCCCGATGGATCCGCGCGCACCGTCATTCTTGGCAACGACCTCGCGCGCGGCCAGCATCCGCAGCTCATTGTTCCGAAATACGTGTGGCAGGGTTCCCACCTGCTCCCCGGAGGCCAGGTCGCTCTCTTCGGCTGCTCTGTCAGTCCAGGCTTCGACTACGCCGATTACGAAACCGGCCGCCGCGATGCGCTCCTGCGCGATTACCCTCAATATTCCGATCTGATTCACGCGCTGACCCGTGGCTAAGTCCGACGCTGCCGAAAGAACTCCCGTAACAATTGGCCGCACTCCTCATCCAGCACGCCGCTTGTGACCAGCATCTGGTGATTCAGCCGGGGATGGTTCACCACCTCGAGCACCGACCCCGCCGCGCCTGCCTTCGGGTCACTTGCCCCGTAGATCAGCCGCTTCAGCCGCGCGTGAATCATCGCTCCTGCACACATCGCGCAAGGTTCCAGTGTGACGAAGAGCTCGCATTCGATCAGCCTGTAGTTGCTTATCGCGCGTGCCGCGGCCCTCATGGCGACCATTTCTGCGTGCGCTGTCGGATCCACATCGCGCAGCAAGCGATTTTGTCCGCGGCCTACAATTTCGCCGCCAATCACGGCGACAGCTCCAATCGGAACCTCGCCTGCCTCAGCCGCAGCCTGAGCTTCCGCGAGTGCCTCGCGCATGAACTCTGTCTCAGCGATCCCCATCCCGCTACGAGTCGGTCTGCCGCCCGCTCTCTACCCAGCGCCGAAAGACCCCGATGATCTGCTCGAGCTTGCGGGGATCGCCCGATCCCTCGAAGCACTCCGCGGCAATCGAGCAGGCCAGCCACCCACCGCTCTGCGTGTCCAGCCGTAACTGCTGAGGACGCGTATTGACCGCCGATGTCCCCGCGAGCTGGATGGTCAAATGCCAGCCGGGATTATCGAGAGATTTCAGGCTCACGCCGTGCCTGTGCTCCCACTCTCCATTGCATTGCCGCTGATACCAGTCGTCCAGCCACTCCAGGTTATTCCTAGGCATTCAAGCACTCCGTGCTACAACGGTTGCTGTTGCGTCATGCAGTGCAGCGCACCCAGCCCCCAGATAAAGTCGCCGCAATGGACACCCGCCACTTCGCGATCGGGAAAAACTTCCGCCAGCGTATTCAGTGCCTTGCGATCGTTAGGATCGTTGAAGGTTGGCACAAGAACCAGTCCGTTGGCAATGTAAAAGTTGCCGTAGCTAGCAGGCAGCCGCTGGCCCTGAAAAACCACCGGGGCAGGCATGGGCAGCTCCACGATCTCGAACGCCTCTCCGTCGCGATTTTGCGCCGCCTTCAACAGATCGAGATTTTCCGCCAGAGGCAAATAATTGTCGTCCTCTCGATTCGTCTCTGTCACGGTCACAATCCTGTTCTCCGACACAAACCGGCTGATGTCGTCCACGTGCCCGTGCGTGTCGTCGCCCGCCACTCCTCGATTCAGCCAGATCACCTGGTCGATACCAAGATAATCATCGAACACCCGCTCCAGATCCGCGCGGCCCAACCCGGGATTTCGCTGCTGCACCTCACTTAGCAGGCATTCCTCCGTAGTCAGGAGCACGCCCGCGCCATTCGTATCGATCGATCCGCCTTCGAGTACTACGCGATGCTCGCCCACCCTCGGCGTCCATTCAGAAAGCTTCAAGAGCTCCGTCACATTCTCCGGAATCTGATCGTCCTGTTGCCAGTTTTCGTACTTAGCCCACGCATTGAACTTCCAGTTCGTTACTGCCGTCTTGCCCTGCGAATTCTTCACGAAGATCGGTCCCGAATCTCGCGTCCATACGCGATTCGTCGGCCACTGATGAAAATGCACTTGCTTTAGATTGGCTCCAGTGCGCTTCAGAACGCTTCGCGCACGCTTCTGAGCGGCCGCATCGTTCACCAGGATGTGAACATCCTCGACCCGCGACAGATATCGCACAATATCCGCATACACCCACGGAATTGCCTGAAATTTCCCCGGCCAGTCATCGGCATTGTGCGGCCACGCGATCCATGTCGCCGCGTGCGTGGCCCATTCGGCCGGCATGCGAAATCCATGCTCCCGAGGCGTTCCAGTCATCTGAGTCATTTCTTGTCGCCCAGGGGTTCATCCAGAAACCTGTGAACGATCGGCTGATAAGCATCGATGCGCCGGTCGCGCAGGAACGGCCAGTTCCGCCGCGTATCTTCGAGCAGGTGGAGATCGATCTCGCCCACCAGAATCTCTTCCTTATCATGTGCCGCCTTCGCAATCACACGTCCGAATGGATCGGCGAGAAACGACCCGCCCCAGAACTCCAGGCCTGGGCCCTCCACACGGTTGCCGCGCACATCCCCATGCTCCATCCCCACGCGATTCACTGCAGCCACATACAGTCCGTTGGCGATCGCGTGCGACCGTTGAATCGTCTGCCAGGCGTCATACTGCGCTGCTCCGTACTCTTCTTTCTCCGCCGGATGCCATCCAATCGCTGTTGGATAGAAAAGCAGATTCGCACCTTGCAGCGCGGTAAGTCGCGCACCCTCGGGATACCACTGATCCCAGCAGACCAGCGTGCCGATTTTCCCCACCGCCGTATCGAATGCCTTGAATCCCAGATCCCCCGGCGTGAAATAGAACTTCTCGTAATAGAGGGGATCATCCGGAATATGCATCTTCCGGTAAAGTCCTGCCAGCGACCCGTCTTTATGCAGCACGGCTGCCGTGTTGTGATACAGGCCCGCCGCGCGCCGCTCGAATAGGGAAGCAACCACCACCACTTTTTCTTCGCGTGCAACCGCGCTCAGCCGTTCCGTGCTGGGCCCGGGAATCGGCTCCGCCAGATCAAACAGCGCAATATCTTCGCGCTGACAGAAATACTGCGCGCGGAAAAGCTCCGGCAGGCAGACCACCTGCGCGCCTTCGCGCGCCGCCTCGCGAACGCGGTCAGCGGCCTTGTCCAGATTTGCATCCGGATCCGGCCCACAGCTCATCTGCACGAGTCCTATTCGATAATTCAGTTTCGTTGGCATAATGTTCTCTCTATCGTCACCCGTCATCAGTTTCAGAACACACAAAAGGCGCGAAGCTTTGTGGCTCGCGCCTGGTTGCTTTCGGCGAATGCCGGTTACTCAAAAATCAAAATCGCCGCCGCAATCGTTGTCGTCCACAATCCCCGCTTGTCTCCAATCGCCGACTGCGTCACATTGGCCGTGCGCACAATCTTGTTCGAGATCCGGTAAATCTCTTTCTTCTCGTCCCAGCTCGTATCCGGATCGAAATCCACATCCAGCGTTGTGGCCAGCATCTCCGCCGCCAACTCTTCCGCATACTCGCCCGCCTGCTCTTCTGTCTCACCAAAGCTGTGGTGTTCGCTCAGGTAACCGTAAGTGTTACGATCTGCCGGAATCGCAACGCCGATACTCGAAGCCACCAGCCGGTGAGGTTCCCGTGTGGAGTTCTCCGCGACGACCGCGAATACAACTTCTCCCGGAGACAGATACTTCAACCCTTCCTTGCGGGTGATCATCTTTGCCTGCGGCGGAAAGATCGACGAGACACGAACCAGGTTCTGGGCGGCAATGCCAGCATCACGAAGAGCCAACTCGAACGATGTCAGCCGCTCTTTATGTTTCCCGACGCCCTTGGTAAGAAACAGCAGGTTCGGGACCATGCTTTTACCCAATTTCTGACCCCTCCCATCACGCCTACCCGCATGCAACCATCGCCTTCAACTCAAGGACAAGTATCACACTTGTAGATGTAACAAACGATGAAAAGTCTCCGAATTCATCGCGTCGAAGGGGTCCGTACTAATGCGCCATGGCCTCTTTTTGAGTGCCTTCTGCTTTCGGCGGCTTGCGCATGATGAACGGCAGCGGAATCAGACACGCGATGATCACGCTCAGCACCCAGAATGCGTTTTGGTAGCTCAGCATCGAGGCCTGCCGCAGCATGATCTGATAGGCCTGCCCGCTTGCCATTTGCGACGCGGCATTCGCGCTGTGCCCAAGCTTCATCAGCGCATCCTTGGTCGCGTCAATAAAACCCGAATATGCCACGCTGCCGGGAATGACATGCGCCGCCAGCGATTGTTGATGCGTCTGCTCGGTTCGCTGCAGAAAGGTCGTCAGCATCGCCGTGCCGACTGATCCACCGAGGTTTCGAGCGAAGTTCGAAAAGCTCGAAATCTGGTTGTTCTTGTCTCGTGGCACGCCGACGTAGTTCAGGGTGCTGATCGGAATAAACACAAACGACAACCCCATCACCTGCAGCGAGCGCCACAACACAATAGTTCCGAAGCTCACGTCCAGGTCGAGCCGTGTCAGATTGTACAGTCCCGCCGCCGTGACGAAATAGCCGATGGAAACCAGCAGCCGCGCGTCCATCTTGTTCACAATCTTCCCGGCAATCGGCATCATCACGATCAGCACCAGAGCGCCGGGAGAAAGCGCCATGCCCGCTCGTTCCGCCGTGTACCCCATCAGTACTTGCAAAAATTGGGGAATCAGCACTGTCGATCCAAACAGCACCATGCCCAGCACGAACTGCAGAAAGACGGCGGTGCCGAAGTTGCGATTCTTCAGCAGCTTCAAATCCACAATCGGGTCGGGATGTCGCCACTCCCACCACACGAACACCGCCAGCGTACATGCTGCCAGAATGGCGAACGCCGTAATCTTCGTGTCTCCGAACCAGTCTTTTTCCTGGCCCTTGTCGAGCACGAACTCCAGGCAGCCCACGCCCACCGCCACCAGGCCCAACCCCATGGAGTCGATCTTCCCGATCGTTTCCTTCTTCACCTTCAGATACGGCGGGTCCTCGACCATCCTATTGCTCAGGTATAGAGAGATCAGCCCCACTGGCAGATTGATAAAGAAGATCCAGTGCCAGTTGAAGTTGTCCGTGATCCATCCGCCCAGCGTCGGACCAATCGCCGGGGCGCACACCACCGCCATCCCGTAAACCGCAAACGCTTGTCCGCGCTTGGCCACCGGAAACGAGTCGGCCAAAATCGCCTGCTCACTTGGAGCCAGGCCGCCTCCACCCAGGCCTTGCAAAATGCGCGCAAAAATCAAAATGGGAAGGGTGGGCGCGATCCCGCACAGCAGGGAACACACCGTGAACATCGTCACGCATGCCATGTAGAAGCGCTTGCGTCCAAAGCGCGCCATCAGCCATCCGGAGATCGGCAGAATGATTGCGCTCGATACCAGGTAGCTCGTCAGCACCCACGTCGATTCTTCCTGGCTCGCGCCCAGCGATCCCGCCATGTGCGGCAGCGCGACATTCGCGATAGAAGTGTCCAGCACCTCCATGAACGTGGCCAGCGTGACCGTCAACGCGACCGCCCAGGGATTATGGCTGGGCTTCCAGTCATGGATGTCTGAGGACTGTTTTGGGGGCTGTTCCGGCAAAACTTATCCAATCGCTTCCGCGCACACGAGGAGCAGAAGTACTCGGTTGAAAACGGTTCTTATCAGGGTAACAGGCTCGTGAGGACGAGTCAGGCCGCAAGCTGCTTCGGCTTCTTGCCCAGCAGATACAGAATTCCGGCCAGCGCCAGTACTGATCCCATCGCCGCAATCCCCATCACACGCAGCACGGCGACGGTATACCGTCCCTGGCTCGGCGAATAGTTGCAGCAGTAGAGCAGCACCATGTCACTTAGCGAGCCGATCTTGCGGTCGCTGGCTTCGATCAGTGCGAGTCGCACATCGCGTGGCTGATATTCGATGCCGGAAAGGTACTTCGACATGCGGCCGTCCGGCGTCGCGATCATGATGACACTGGAATGCGCGAACTGATCCATCTTTCCATCGGGGCCGGGGACGCGCACGTAATGAAAGCCGGTGGCCTGCGCCAGATCAGTGATGGATTGCTGCTGCCCGGTGAGGAAATGCACGCGACTCGCGGCATCGGGTCCGAGCATCGAGACAAAATGCTGCCTGGCCTCGACGGCGTCGGCAGGGGTATCGGAGGGATCGATGCTGGCGACAATGACATCGTACTGGTCACCGGCGTGAAAGCCGGTCTTCGGCAGGACTTCGGCCAGACCGTGCAGGACCTGGGGGCAAAGCATTCCGCACTTGAAGTAGACCAGCGCCATGACAACGGGACGCTGACCGAAATACTTGCCGAGCGCGACGTCCTGCCCGGCCTCGTCACGAAAATGATCGTTCAGAGGAAGCGCCGAATTGAGCCGCTGATCGATGCCGGCGTTCTTTAAATATGCGGGAGTTTTCTGGGCCGTGGCGCCGAGTGGTTTATCGGCGGAGTACTGCTGGGCGAATGCGATGCAAGAAACTGCCAGCAAACACGAGAAGATAGATGACCGACGCAAAAGTATCACTATTCAGGATACGCCCTCACTGCGGCAGCGGCTTCAGCTCCACCGTCTTGCCGGTCTTTGCGGATTCACGCGCGGCATCGAGAATCTGCATGACGACCATGTTCGTGTCGAGTGCGGTTAGATCGCCTTGCGGCTTCAGCTCTCCACGCAGCACCGCTGCCAGGTAGTGCAGCGAAGTGTCCTCGGGCGGGGCGAGCGGCGCTGCCGTCGTCGTCTCCTCCGGATCCTTCTCGCTGAACCTCACCCGCACCTGCGTCGGATTCAACGCAATGGCATAGGCTTTCGTGCCATAGACCTCCGTATCCTTCCGTCCGAAGGTCCAGTTCCACGACGGCATCAACACCGCCTGTGCATGCGGATAGCGGAGGATGATGGTCGCATCGTCGTCCACCCGGGGATACTTGTCGGGCTTGTCGGTCTGGGCGACGGCTGTCACGCTCAGCGGAGCTTCGCCGTGCATGAGCCAGGTCATCAGGTCGGCTCCGTAGCATCCGAAGTCGTAGAGTGCGCCGGCGCCGTTCTCGGCCGGATCGGTGAGCCACTTCAGAAATTCAGGCTGCACGTTGATCTCCTGCGGTCCCTGATGCCCGTCGTGCACGACGACTTTGCGTATTTGGCCGAGCTTGTCCTGCTGCACCATCTCATAGACGGCGCGGTTGCTGGAGTACCAGGTGGTCTCGTAGTTGACCAGCACCTGGATGTGGTGTTCGCGAGCGGCCTTGCGGATCGCGAGGGCGTCGTTGAGGGATAGGGTGAGCGGCTTCTCGACCATCACGTCGAGACCGCGGGCCGCGGCCGCCTCGATTACCCGCCGGTGCTCACCGATGGGCGCGTAGACCAGGAGCGCCTGCGGATGCTTTGCAGCGACTGCTTCGTCGAGGTTGGAAAAAAGCAGCCCGTGATCGAGATGGAACTCCTGCTCGTACTTCGCGCGCAGTGCCGCATCGGGATCGACGATTGCAACCAGCTCTACTTCATGCTGCAGCGGAAAAGCATGGAGGAAGCCCGAGACGTGTCCGTGTTCGAGACCGACGATCGCGACGCGGACGGGTTGTTGCGCCTGCGCGAATACCATAGAGCACCCGAACACCAGAACAAAGAGCTTTACAATACGAACAACTGAACGAATGAGCATACCTAAATCATAAGCCGCCATTGCGGGAAATGAATTTGCCGCGAAGCGGCGTATCGCTGGACGCGCAGTCCCGGTCAGCGTTTGCCGGTCGTATTTGCAGGATGATAAGTTTGGATGTTGCTCTAATCCCGCATTCATCGAAGGACATCCACTACATGCAGACGAGCTATAACGGGTTGCCGCTGCCTACTGGCGGTGAGCCGATCCAGTATGCCGATGGAAAATTCACGATTCCCGACCACCCCATCATCCCTTTTATTGAAGGCGACGGCACCGGCCGCGACATCTGGCGCGCCTCGCAGCGAGTTTTCGATGCCGCGGTAGAGAAGGCATATGGCGGCAAGCGCTCGGTGAAGTGGTTCGAAGTTTACGCGGGAGAAAAGGCCTTTCGCGAATTCAAGACGTGGCTGCCGGATGAAACGCTCAATGCGGCTCGCGATCTGCGGGTTTCGATTAAGGGCCCGCTGACGACTCCAGTGGGGGGTGGTATCCGCTCGCTGAATGTGGCGCTGCGGCAAATTCTCGATCTGTACTCCTGCGTGCGGCCCGTGAAGTACTACGCGGGCGTGCCCAGCCCGGTGAAGCATCCGGAGAAGCTCGACGTGGTGATCTTTCGCGAGAACACCGAAGACGTTTATGCAGGCATCGAATTTCGCCAGGGCACTCCCGAGGTGGAGAAGCTCATCAAGTTTCTGAACGACGACATGCTGAAGGGCAGCAAAAAGAAGATCCGCACCGATTCAGGTGTCGGCATCAAGCCCATTTCGATTACCGGCACGAAGCGCCTGGTGCGCCGGGCGATTGAGTACGCGCTCGAATACGGACGCAAGTCGGTAACGCTTGTGCACAAGGGAAACATTCAGAAGTTCACCGAGGGCGCGTTCCGCGAGTGGGGATACGAGCTGGCGGTTGAAGAATTCCGCGACAAGGTCGTGACTGAGCGCGAGAGCTGGATCCTCGGCAACGTTGAAGCCAATCACAGCATCACCGTCGAAGAGAACGCCGCGCTGATCGAGCCGGGTCTCGAGTTCGGCAATGAAGATTTTCGGAAAGAGCTGTACGCCGAGGTCAAGCACGTGCTCGACACCATCGGCAAATCGCATGGCAATGGCCAATGGAAGAAGAAGGTACTGATCAACGACCGCATCGCTGACTCGATCTTCCAGCAGGTGATCATTCGTCCCGAGGAGTACTCGATTCTGGCCTGCCCCAACCTCAACGGGGACTACATCTCCGACGCATGCGCCGCGCAGGTGGGTGGCCTTGGCATTGCGCCGGGCGCCAACATAGGCGATGGATACGCCGTCTTCGAAGCTACCCACGGCACCGCGCCCAAGTACGCCGACAAAGACGTCATCAATCCCGGATCGGTCATCCTCTCCGGCGTCATGATGTTCGAGTTCCTCGGCTGGAAAGAGGCCGCGCGCCTCATCGAATCGTCGATGGAAAAGACCATTCAGCAGAAATACGTGACCTACGATTTCGAGCGCCAGATGCAGGGCGCAACCAAGGTCAAGACGAGCGAGTTCGCTACGAGAATGATCGAGAATATGTAGGACTAGCCGTCTATATACGGAATACGGACGGCATGGGCGCACGCGCCTTCGGCGCACTGAACCTTTAACGGCTAAACAAGAAGGAGCATCAATGCGTAAGAAAGTCACCATCGTCGGAGCCGGCAACGTGGGAGCCACTGCCGCCCACTGGATAGCCGCCAAAGAACTCGCCGATGTCGTCCTCGTCGATGTCGTTGAGGGCATTCCCCAGGGCAAAGGGCTCGACCTGCTCGAGGCCATGCCCATCGAGAAGCGCGACTCGCACATCGTCGGCACCAATGATTATGCCGACACCGCCAACTCCGACATCGTCGTCATCACCGCCGGCATCCCGCGCAAGCCTGGCATGAGCCGCGATGACCTCCTGCAGACCAACTACAAGATCATGTCCGACGTCGTCGGCAAGGTGGTCGCCAACTCACCGGACACCATCCTGATCATCGTCTCGAACCCGCTTGATGCGATGGCCCAGGCCGCCTACCGCCAGTCGAAGTTTAACCGCGAACGCGTCATCGGCATGGCCGGAATCCTCGATTCGGCCCGCTTCCGCACCTTCATCGCCGAGGAGCTCAACGTCTCCGTCGAAAACGTCACCGCCTTCGTCCTCGGCGGCCACGGAGACACCATGGTCCCACTCCCGCGCTACTCCACCGTCGCCGGCATCCCCATCACCGAGCTCATCGAGAAGTCGCGCCTCGAAGCCATCGTGCAGCGCACCCGCGACGGCGGCGCCGAGATCGTCAAGCATCTCAAGACCGGCAGCGCCTACTACGCGCCGTCTGCCGCAGCGGTCGAGATGGTCGAAGCCATCCTCAAAGACAAGAAGAAGATCGTGCCCTGCGCCGCCTATCTCGAAGGCGAGTACGGCATCACCGGCTACTACATCGGAGTCCCCTGCAAACTCGGCTCCCGCGGCCTCGAACAAATCATCGAGATCAAGCTCACTCCCGAAGAGGACGCGGCCCTCAAAAAGAGCGCCGAAGCAGTGAAGGAGTTGTGCGCGGTTATCGGCGTTTAGGACCGGACGGGGAGGGGGTACCCCCCTCCCCCCTTATCAGGCATATCTCGTGTAAATCATAGATTCTGTTTAACTTCATACCTGCCCGCTGCTGGCAAAATCATTGATTTTAATGATCTCGCGAGTAAATCAATGATCCAGCTGGAGTTACGGACGGTCATTGATTCTGCTGAATCTGCGAGCGCGTCATTGATGGCATTGGTCATAGCAATAAGAAAGCCCGCTCCATGGCGGGCTTTCTGCTCTCTATTTCTATTCTAGCGGACTGCGGGAAATAGTCGGCCAAGTTTCAGAGCGGAGAAGTCAAGGCTCGGAGCACAGCGTCTGACAAGACTCGTCTGGATCAGGCAACTGCGGGCTGCAGCAGTCCTTCCAGCCGCACGTAGCTCGCTTCCATACCACCTTCCATGCCGGTGGCAAGCATGGCCGCCCGTGTCCGAGCGTCAGGCAGCGTCATTCGCATGGTCATCAGGGTGCCGGTGCCGTCAGGCTCGAATCTCGTTTCCACGTGGTTATCCGGGGTAGGATCGGGCAGGAACATGCGCTCGACATGAACGGTGCGATTGTAGGGCTCTAATTCGAGATATTCGCCGGTAATAAAGAACCCCTGACCCTTGCCGTTGCTCCACTCGTAGCGAAACTTGCCACCCGGCTTAGCTTCGTTGATGCACACAGGCATGGTCCAGCCCTCAGGGCCGAGCAGCCATTTCTGGATCAGTTCGGGATCGATATGGGCGCGGTACACGGATTCCGGAGGCGCTGCGAAGCGCCTGGTCACAACGACGTGGGTGTCGCCCTCGGTTTTGAGTGTCATCTTGCTCATCGTTTTGTTCCTCCTTTTCTCTTCGGTTTTTCCATTCCGGCAAGAACAGCATCCAGCCGGTCGTAGTTTGCCTCCAGCGCTTTTCGCAACATCGCCAACCATTGATCCATTGCCTCAATGCCGGGCTTTGCGAGCCGTCGCGGGCGCTTCGTGCCTTCAACGCGATGTGTCACTAATCCGGCATCTTCGAGCACCTTCAGGTGCTGGGAGATCGCCGGTTGCGACATCTCGAACGGCTCAGCGAGTTCATTGACAGTGGATTCGCCGGTAGCAAGACGCGCAAGAATCGCACGCCGCGTCGGATCGGCCAGAGCGGAAAACGCGGCGTCGAGACTCAGGTGCGAGTGCATAGGTATTAGCTTATATAAGCATTTAATTATTGTCAATGACGCATGGTCATTCTTCCCCTCGTGAATTGCCCGACCCAAGCGGGACACTACAATCGTGGTCAGGCAGGGGACGCGATTGCCCGGATGCCCCATCCTTCGCGCAGCGAAGGGTGGGAGACCAGGCTGGTCGCGAGATTGCGACTCAGCGGATCATTGCCACCCTTTATCAGGATTTGGCTTGCGTTCCCTCCAGAGGAGCGATGCGGCCTGCGGCGCGAAGATAGCGGAAGAGGTGGTCCAGGGGCGGCCTGGGCAGGAAATCGTCAAGGGACAGGAGATCATGGCCGGGGGACTCCTGCAAAAGACCTTCCGGCAGGCCGCCGAGCGCGGCCACCAACGATTCCTTGCGCATGGGTGCGACATAGACTGTCACGTCGGTGAGGAGCAATCGGCCGAAGCTCTCCAACACGGCGCCGGGCAACGACTGATACACCCTATCTTCCATGTTCTGAAGAAACATGGAAATCCAGAGAATCACCCGGATGGGTGCAGCGGTGTAGCGGCGAAGGTAATTTAGGACCTCGTAACCCTCCGGGTAATCGGTGACGACAACCGTGCCTAATGGGGCAAGCTGCTCGATCAGGGCCAGCAGTTCCGCATTATCAGAGGCAGCCGAGCCTTCGAGATCTGGAGTGTTGACCTCCAGGACGGCTAAAGGTTCGCGGTCGGAGGCAGTCCCTTCAGCCAGGAGGTTGTGTCGGGCAACCTGAAAGGCTTCGGCGGCGGACGGACCGGGATGGCCGCGTAAAGTACGCTGCACGATGAGGGGACGCTTGTGAAGGGGAGTAGCCGGCTCGACCACCTGGGCGTTGGAATCGAAGACCAAGGCATGGCACATGCCGGTGCGGAGCAAGTCCAGGCACCAGAGGCGGGAATCTTCATTGGCGAAAACGGGGCCAGTGAGTTCGAGAACGTCGATTTCGAGCCGTTCAAGGGATAAATCGTCGAACAGGCCAGCCAGAAACCCCCTTGAGGAAGACCGCTGGTGATAGGCAGCATAGATCAGATTCACACCGAGCGTGCCAATAGCCTGCTGCTGGAGCAGTGCAGTGGGATCTCCGAGATCGATGTGGAGAAGAATCTGATTGGGCTGGCCATCGGGTTCGGCCTGGAAGCGGACGCCGAGCCAGCCGTGTTGCTCGTTGGTTCCCTGGTAGTTCCGCGTGGCGACGGTATCCGCAAAAACGAAAAATCGGGTATGGGCACCGCGAGCCTGGGCGAGCCGGGCGAGGAGGAGCTGATATTCGTAGTCCAGCATCGCCAGCAGGCGCTCTTTGGAGACGTAGCGCGTGCCAGCGCCGTAGGTGTCGTCGCTGACGGTCTTGTCGTAGGCCGATATGGCCTGCGCCACCGTCCCCGAAGCCGCGCCGGCGCTCAGAAACCAGCGGGCCACTTCCTGGCCGGCGCCAATCTCGGCAAACGTGCCGTAGCAGGAGGCCTCCAAGTTGATGGCCAAAGCTTTGGCGTGAATATCGGTAAATTGCTGGGGTGCGGGCAAAGACATGAGCGGCTCCATTTTGTGAAAGTCAGGATGGGCGGGAGTATAGCGCAGAATGGGGTTGACGATTGTCCATGCGATGGAATCGGCAGGGCCGGGACAAACCCCGCCTCGTATGCCGTGACCGTACCTCGCTTGCGTCGCCCGGGTGCGTAACCGAAGGTCAAGCGACGAATAGAAAACAACCAACTGTCTCCAAATATCAAACTTCCAATTACACCACCCTCGAACCGAAAAAATGTGCACCCACAACTGATCGACGAGCAGCCTGCCGGGTTAAGTGGGATGCGGCAATCGCGATGGAATACAGTTGGGATTCTTACCGTTTCTTTATGGGTTTGGGAGTCTACTAAAGAGAACCGAGGTCTTGGTCCAGCTTAGTCAGAGTGGGAACAAGTGATTCAATCCGCTGGAGGCCTGTTTCGAACCGCGGCCCCAACACAGCCGAAAGTGGCACAACCGCTCTGCTAGACCCTGATCCTCATGAGTCGAAGTGTTTGGTTCGGGCTTCGACTCCAGCAGATATGGCTGACGTCACTGCCATTTATGCCCAGTTCGTCGAAACAAGCACGGCGACATTCGAGACCGTTGCCCCGGATCAATCTGAGATGTCGCGACGGCGGCGGCCCGTTCTGGATCGCGGTTTGCCCTATCTGGTGGCAGAGCTCGAGGGTTATATCGTTGGTTTTTGTTACGCTTCGCAATTCCGCCCGCGCGAAGGCTATCGTTTTACGGTCGAGGACTCAATTTACGTGCGCCCTGATTGTATCGGCCACGGAGTCGGGAAGATGCTTCTCACGGAGCTGATCTCGGAATGTCGGGAGAGAGGTTGTCACTCGATGGTCGCCTGCATTTGTGGAGTAAACGTGCCTTCTGTCGCTCTGCACACGTCGCTCGGATTTCAGGAGGTCGGTTTGTTGCCTGAAGCCGGCAACAAATTCGGAGAGTGGTTGCGCCTGTTGATCATGCAACGCCCGCTACGGTAGGTGTTTACCTGATCGTCTACCGGATGATTTCAGCGGACATCCTCGTTCTATCTACGCCCCGCCAATATCAAACCGCTTGATCAGCCCATCCTCGAACCGGAAGATGTGCACCACCATCTGATCGATCAGTAGTTTGCCCTCAAGATCGTGCACAACCTGGTGGACATCGACGATGATTTCGCCCTCCAGACCAACCGAGAAGCCGACCGGCTCGACATGAGGATCAACCATCGCCCACTGCCGCGTCCAGTAGCTGCGCACGCCATCCCGTCCATGAACGTGGCCGCCTTCCATTCCATTTGCCCAGGCAACGGTCTTGCTCAAAGCAGCCAGCACCGCTTCCATATCGCGCGCGTTGAAACGGGCATAAACGCGTTTGAGGAATTCCACTTGGTCAGACATTCCAGATACTCCGAAATTCCGGTGTCAAGGTCGAAAGCCAAAATGGTTTCGCAACCCATTCATTCTCAGGCTAAACCCACCCAACAAAATTGGCCGTCAATTACCCCATCTCCCATATAATCAGGGTAGGCGGTGACTCTTCAGCCGCAGTCTGCGACAAAAAACCCGCAAATAGTACAAGCCATTTAGAATCAATTGGTTCCAAGTGGTGGAGCCCGCGAGCAGTGTGAGCCTTTTAGAATCAATCGGTAACAAAAGCGCCAAAAGCCAGCAGCGCAAGCCCTTCAGAATCAGTCAGTCTCAAAATCGCTAAGATATGGGGGAGGGGGTCACTCCCTGCCATCGAGGCGATTCAAAATCCGCGCCAGTTGCGTATCATTGTCATACCCGGACCGGACCGCACGCTCCCGCGCCCTGCGCCCGATAGCCTCGCGCAGATCGGGACGGCCCAGGTAGAAGCGCGCCTTCTCCGCGCACTCCTCAGCGGACGAGAAGAAGACGGCTTCCTGGTCCTCCTCAAAGCACGCCCGGTGCCCCTCGCAACGAACGGCGAGAAGAAACTGCCCGCAAGCGGCAATCTCCACGCACTTGTGTCCGATATCGTCTTCGTTCGAATTGCTGACGAAGCCAAGATTGATCTTCGACTTCCAGATATTTGTCCGGTACTGGTCGTCGGCCAGGAAGCCATGAGAAACGAACCGCGCATACTTGTCAGGAGGCAGAAATTTACTCCATCGCGGCCCCGCAATCGTCACCGGAACCCCCATGTCCGCCAGCCCCATGAGAAATCGCGGACGATCTTCCAGGGGGCTCCCGATATATGAAACCTCGCGAGTGCGGTCGTTGTCGCTCCACGCCCCGGGGGGAGCGAACTGCACCGCCGAGTCAAAGCTGAATATCGTCTTGATGTAGGGCAGTCCCCACTGCCCGTAGCGTTCCACGTCAGCTTCACGGAATAGACAATGGAGATCGAATAAGCGAAAGACTTTGTAGAACTGATGCCAGCAGCCATCGTGCCGCTGTCCAAATGGGGCGTCCTGGTTGTAGCAGACGGTGAGTGCGCCGGACTGCTTGATCTGCTCGATCGTGTCGCCGGTGTGATAGATCGGCTTGTCGAAAAACACCACATCCGGCCGCGAGGCGCGGACCACCTCCAGCAATTCGCGATTGATTCTGGAGATGAGTGGCCCAAGAGGGAACCTGCGTTGAAGCAAATTGATCCATGGGCTGCCAGCCGAGTGAGCCGGGATATCAAATACAGTGAGTTCCTGGCCGAGACGGCGAAGGGTTGCGATTCTGTACGCTGAAGTCTGTCCAGGTCGCGGATTGCCCAGGTACAGGACCCGCCGCTTCGCAGGAAGATTTGAATACAAAACAGCTCTCCGTATATTTCAAGCCTTGGCAGCCCGACGTAGTTCTGAGCTTTGTGCAGTTGGATAGATCAAGACTGGATAACCGCATCATAACATCGGAGATCGAGCTGTCGAGGCGAGGCCTAGGGCTTGTGAATCGTCCGTGTACATTGACAAATAATCACTCAGCGGCGATTCTTGGAATTGAAGTAACGCTGGCTGAATTGCATGAAGAGCCTGCGCCGCACCCACGGGGTCAGCGGCTTCCCAGGGCAGACAAGAAGTCATGGATAGGCGGAGCTCAATAGCTGTTTTCCTGAGTACTCATCCTTTATCTAACCTAATCTTGCAACATACTACAGGTGAAAATGAGTCAACCAGTTTCGATTGCAGTCGTCGGTTCGGGATACGTCGGGCTTGTTGCCGCGGCATGCTTCGCGGAAATAGGACATCGTGTCATTTGTGTCGATAATGACGAGACAAAAGTGAAGGTGCTGCGCGAAGGCGGAGTTCCCATTCACGAGGATTATCTTCCCGAACTGCTCAATCGCCATCGCGAGAACAAGGTGGAATTTACCTCTGACCTGCGCTCCGCCACGCAGCGATCCCAGGTGATATTCATCGCAGTAGGAACACCGCAGAGCAAAACGGGCAGCGCCGACTTGTCCTATGTGGACGCCGTCGCCAGTGAAATTGCCCGCTCGATCGACGACTATAAGGTGATTGTCGAGAAGAGCACTGTGCCGGTCTATACGAACGAGTGGATTCGCCGCGTGATCGAACGCAATGGCGTGCCGAAGGAGCTTTTTGATATTGCTTCGAATCCCGAGTTTCTCCGCGAAGGTACTGCAGTAGTGGACTTTCTTCATACTGACCGAATTGTGATTGGAGCTGAGAGTGAACGCGCTGGCAGCCTGCTGAGCACAATCTACGAACCTCTGACTTCAGGCGCGTACTACAGACTGCCGCAAGCTGTTCCGGGTACCTGCGATGAGAAGTGCCCTCCTCCACTTTTGCTTACATCCACCAAGGCTGCGGAGCTTATCAAGCACGCTTCAAATGCATTTCTCGCAATGAAAATTTCATTTATCAACGTGGTTGGCAATATTTGCGAGGCTGTGGGAGCAGATGTGGAACAAGTCTCACGCGGCATGGGGATGGATAGCCGCATCGGGCCTAAATTTCTGCGTGCTGGTATCGGTTATGGAGGTTCCTGCTTCCCAAAGGATGTAGCTGCATTTCGTTATGTCGCTGAACAGTTAGGCGTTGATTTCAGTTTGCTCAAGGAAGTGGAGGAAATCAACGAAGAGCAGAAGAAACGGTTTTTTCTGAAGGTGCGTTCGGCGTTATGGACTTTCGGAGGTAAGCGCATTGGTGTGCTAGGCCTGTCATTCAAAGGTGGAACCGACGACATCCGCGACTCTCCCGCTCTGGACATCGTCGAGCAGCTTCTAAGGGAAGGCTCGAATGTGATCGCATATGATCCCGCGGCATCGGAGCGGGCAAAGGAAGTTATTCCGCCATCTCGACACATGTCCTATGTCGACGATCCATATGCGGCAGCGGAAGATGCCGACGCGCTGCTCATTCTGAGCGATTGGCAGGAGTTCGGCGAACTCGATCTTGAGAAGCTGCACTATACGTTGCGATATCCCATCGTGATTGACGGACGTAATCTTTACGATCCGCTTCAGATGGTGGAGCGAGGCTTTACTTATCTGAGCGTGGGACGTTCCGCGTCTCACCAGACGCGGGATGCTGCACTGGGGCAGCGTCTGCCCTAGTGCAGTTCTTGAATGGGTGCAGTGCGAAAGATCACTCGAGAATCCGTTCAGAGTGCCCTCTAAGATCATGAGATCTCCCCGATGCGCACTTTTGTTGTTTCGAGGCTCATGAAAGTTCTTCTAATTGCGAATTATGAGCCGGATGCTCAGCAGAGCATGCTTCGCTATGCAGAATTTCTTCGCCATGGCATGGAGCAACAGGGGCACCAGGTGGAGGTCATTCATCCTCCGTCTGTTGTGGGCGGACTGGTGGCTGTCGGCAATCCGCTCCGGAAGTGGCTAGGATACATTGACAAGTTTGTTCTGTTTCCGGCCCAGCTGCGGATGAAGGCGAAAAACGCGGATCTGGTTCACGTCTGCGATCACTCGAACGCATGTTACTTGCGTTGGACAGGAAAGACGCCGCAACTGATTACAGCGCATGATGTGCTGGCGATCCGCTCGGCGCTTGGGCATTTTCCGCAAAGCCCAACTGGGCGCACGGGGAAGTGGCTGCAACGGTGGATTCTGAAGCGGCTGACTTCGGCGCGACACATAATCAGCGTATCCGCGAAGACGAAGGATGATTTAGAGGCTTTGCTACCCTCGAAGCCAGAGATCAGGGTGATTCATCACTCGCTAAACTGGCAATACGAGCCGGCTACCAAGGCCGAGATCGAAGCAGTCCGAGCGGCTTTTGCTCTAAATGCGGGTGACGAGTATCTGCTAAATGTGGGTAGCAATCAGTGGTACAAGAACCGAATAGGCGTGTTGAAGATTGTGCTCCATTTAAGGAAATATGAGCGCTTCCGGAACGTGAAACTAGTGATGGCCGGAAAGCCGTGGACCGAAGAGATGCGGGCATTTTGTCGCGAGCATGCTCTTGGCGACGTGATCGAGTTTGTCTCTCCCAGCAATGAGCAGATGCGAGCGCTTTATTCAGGTGCGCTGGCGTTTCTGTTTCCCTCACTTGAAGAGGGATTTGGGTGGCCGGTTCTTGAGGCGCAAGCCTGCGGGTGCCCGGTGATTACCAGCGACAGGCCACCGATGACGGAGATTGCAGGAGAAGGCGCAATTCTGATCAATCCGGAGAATGCCGCGGCCGCAGCCCAAATCATCGATGCGAGGATGGTGAAGGTCGAATCACTCAGGTTGGCAGGATGGGAGAACCTGAAGCGCTTCGCAATAGACGATGTAATGAAATGCTACAACGACGTTTACGAATCTGTGATTGCCGATTCGACAAAGACGAATCCAGTAAGCACTTGATGTCTGGCAACGGGTGATAGAGCGATGTACATCGTAACCGGGGGGGCTGGATTTATCGGCAGCAATCTGGTCCATGAGCTGAATCTGCATGGAATCACCGATATTCTTTTGGTCGATAATCTTGCCGATTCGCGGAAGCTTTTCAATCTGCATGGCGCCAGATTTGCAGATTACATGGACAAGAAGGAGTTTCGGCGAGCACTCGAAGAAAAGGCGCTGGGAATCTCGCGTGTCAGCGCAATTTTTCACCAGGGCGCATGCTCAAATACGTTGGTCGACGATGGCGTGTACATGATGGACAACAATTTTGCTTATTCCAAAGTGGTGTTGCGGTATGCCGTCGAGATGGGGGCACCCCTTGTTTACGCTTCGACGGCGGCTGTGTACGGGTTGGGTGGACCGGGCCACTTTACGCCGATCCTGGAGAATGAGAGGCCGTTGAACATCTATGGCTTCTCCAAGCTAACCTTCGATCATTATGTCCGCTCTGAGCTCGCGATGGGGCACATTCCGACCACGGTGGTAGGGTTGCGGTACTTCAACGTGTATGGGCCTCGTGAACAGCACAAGGGGCGGATGGCTTCCGTGATTCATCACTTCTCGAAGCAGATACTGGAGACGGGCAAAGTGCGGCTCTTCGAGGGGTCGGGCGGATATGGCAATGGCGAGCAGCGCAGGGATTTCGTATTCGTTCGCGATGTGTCGCGGCTGAATATGTTTTTCGCACAGACCGGTCCGTACACACCCCGGCATGCCGATTCGGCAAAGACATATCAAGCGGTAGTGAATGCCGGTTCGGGGCGGGCCCGGACATTCAATGAGGTGGCAAAGGCGGTTATGCTGGTACACGGGAAGGCAGATGTTGAGTACGTGCCCTTACCCGCAGACCTGAACGCCCGCTACCAGCACTTCACACAGGCCGATCTAACCGGCTTGCGCGAAACGGGGTGCGAGCTGAAGTTTACTCAGCTCGAAGAAGGAATCCGTGAGACGTTTCAGGCAACAAATGCCGTTGCAGTCTAAGCGGGAAGCTGGAGCAGTCTGCCCGGCCGAGTGGGGTACCCCCTCCCCCGTCGTCAGGTGCGAATTTGGGACCCATTCATTCCCTAGGCCTTGTGCTGCTATGGTTTGCAACTCACAGATTCTAAATATGAATTTGGTAATCGATTCATTGCAAACGGCTTAGAGTCACTCGTTGATTCTATTGGCCGCGGTACCCGATCATTCATTCCAAAGTGGTTAGCGGCGCTTACCGGTGCTCTCAATCGTTTTTGTCTCTATTTCTATTTTAGTGAATGCGGCGAAATAGTCCGCCAACTATTTTCGGGTCGTCCATTACAAAACCACGTCTTCAGCGCAAAAGAAGTTTGACTGCTTCGACCAGGGACGCAGAGACTGCGCCGGCAAGTGAACGAGCCTGTTCCTCGCCAGGCTTCTGGGTATCCGGGTCGCCCTGGATGAAGATGCTCGGAGCGCCGAGATTCCGCGCAGCTTGAATATCGGATAGAGAATCGCCAATCACGATACTGTTTGTTGCCGACGCGCCGGGAAAATCCTGGAAGGCTTCTTCGAAGAGGCCCGTTTTCGGCTTGCGGCAGTTACATTCGTTTTTGTCGTGAGGGCAGAAGTAGAAAGCATCAATCCGGGCAGCATGTTGGGCGAGGTGCTTCTGCAACGCTTCGTGTATGGCATCAACGTCGGCCTTTGTGTAATAGCCCAGTGCAACGCCACGTTGATTGGTGACTACAATGACGGTGCGTCCCGATCGATTTAGCGCCGCAATGGCTTCCTCGACTCCGGGAAGGAAGTGAAAGTGGTCCCAGTGGCCAATATATTTCCCCTCCGGTGACTTGAGATTGATGACCCCGTCACGATCAAGAAAGACATATTCGATATCAGCGAAGATGTGTGGGAAGTCGTTCGGGCCGCCGGTAGGCATGAGTAGCTAATAGTATGATAACCATCGATCACACTCGATTGCTGTGAACCGCCATTCGATGGTCATGGGGCAAAGATGTCAGCTTCGACAAAGCTATCCACGATTTTTGCGCAGGCCATCGCCGATCACCTGGATGTAATCGGGTCGCTGCCATCGCAGCAGCCTGTTCTTGAGCAGATCGCCGCTGAAATGACCCGTGCGATTATCGCAGGGAGGAAGGTCCTGTGGTGCGGGAATGGGGGTAGTGCGGCTGATTCGCAGCACCTTGCGGCGGAATTCGTCGGACGCTTTCGGCGCGAGCGGCGCGGACTGCGTTCTATCGCCCTGACGACGGATACGTCGATTCTGACCTCAGTCGCAAACGATTATGGCTTCGAGGATGTCTTTCGACGGCAGGTGGAGGCACTTTGCGTGGAGGGCGATGTTGTTGTGGGAATATCGACCTCCGGGAACAGCCGAAATGTTTGCGCCGCATTGCAGACCGCGCGCGAGTGCGGCGCGTTTACGGTGGCCTTTACCGGAGCCGGCGGTGGCACCCTTGCGAGCATTGCCGAGGCTACATTGTCTGTTGCCTCGAAGGATGCTGCGCGGATTCAGGAAGCCCACATACTTTGCGGCCACATACTCTGTGATTGGGTTGAACTGAGTATCTGCGAACGCCCCACCGTTGAAAGTGAAACGATATCGCGATGATTCAAGATCTCCACCGGGTAATGCAGTTGATCGAAGGCGAGTGGCGCAACACCCATGTTCTGGTGGTCGGCGATATTATGCTCGACCGCTATATATGGGGTGACGTCGAGCGCGTGTCTCCGGAAGCGCCTGTGCCGATCGTTCGAGCCGTGCACCGGAGCGAACGGCCGGGTGGCGCAGCCAATGTTGCCATGAACCTCGCCGGGCTAAGCGCAAAGGCGAGCCTCTTCGGATTCTGTGGGCAAGATGCTGACCGGGACTCGCTGATGGTCTGCCTCGAAAAAGCGGACGTGAGCGCGCACTTGACCTCTGTAGAAACTCATCCTACGACCACAAAGCTGAGGATTGTGGCGGGTCAACAGCAAATGCTGCGCCTGGACACGGAAAAAACCGAGGAGTATTCCACGGAGGCCTACGAAGACTTGATCGCCAGAGTAGAGGCCGGGATTCTATCCGCCGATGCCATCGTACTTTCCGATTATGCAAAGGGCGTGCTTTCGGACAATGTGTGCCGGCGCGTGATCGAGAAAGCGCGGGAGCAGGGAATTCCGATATTGGTCGATCCTAAACAGCAGAGCTTTACGCGATATCGCGGGGCGACAACGATTTGTCCCAATCTGAGCGAGCTCTCAGTTGCGACCAACGCGGCGGCTAAAGATCTGAACACAGTTCTGAGTGCTGGTCAGACAATCGTTTCCGAACTAGGTCTTGAATGCCTGACCGTTACTCTCAGCGAAAAAGGAATTGCGCTGCTGCGCCCGAATGCAAAGACCATCTTTCCGGCAGTTGCGCGGCAGGTGTTCGATGTATCTGGCGCTGGCGACACCGTCATCGCCACGCTCGCACTGGCTATGGCCAGCGGGCTGGAAATGGAAACGGCGGTCCAGTTGGCAAATGTTGCCGCCGGCATCGTGGTCAGCAAGGTCGGCACCGTTCCGATCATGCGGGATGAGCTTCTCACCAGCCTTATGCCGGAGATCGAATTGCAGGCGCGTGAGAAGGTGTTGCCGGCGGATCGCCTGAAGACGCGGGTTTCTGCGTGGCGATCGAGCGGTGAGAGCGTGGTCTTCACGAATGGCTGTTTCGACCTCCTTCATATCGGCCATATCACGATGCTCGAAGATGCGCGCCGGCAAGGCGACCGGCTCATTGTCGGCATTAACAGCGATGCATCGGTGAGCCGGTTGAAGGGACCTACGCGTCCGATGGTTGGTCAGCGCGAACGAGCATACGTTCTTGCTGCACTCGCCGCTGTCGATGCTGTCGTCATTTTCGACGAACCTACGCCCCTGCAACTGATCGAGGCCTTACGCCCCGACGTGATTGTGAAAGGGGGCGACTATAAAGAGGAAACCGTGGTGGGCGCCAAAGAAGTTCGTTCCTGGGGAGGATGCGTGAAGATCGTCCCTATTGTTGAAGGTTTCAGCACTACGAAGCTTATTGCCAAAGCGACTGCACCGGTTCTTCACTGAGCTGCCGCTTGCAGCGCTACTGCATTCTTCTGAAACATCTGGCGAATGCAGCGCAGGGCCTGGCGGGTGCGTTCTTCATTTTCGATGAGCGAGAAGCGGACATGGCCATCGCCGTATTCTCCGAAACCGATTCCCGGGCTCACAGCAACCTTTGCTTCGTTAAGCAGCAGAGTTGAAAACTCAAGCGACCCAAGATGCCGGTAAGGCTCAGGAATAGGCGCCCAGACGAACATAGTTGCCTTGGGGAGAGTGACCTGCCATCCAAGCTTGTTCAACCCTTGCACTAGAACGTCACGGCGTCGGCGATAGTTGTCGCATATGTCGGCCACGCACTCCTGCGGACCTTCGAGGGCCAGGATTGACGCAACCTGAATCGGTGTAAAAGTGCCGTAGTCAAAGTAGCTCTTGAGACGCGCCAGTGCCGCTACCAGCGTCTTGTTGCCAACCATGAATCCAACGCGCCAACCGGGCATGTTGTAGCTCTTCGAGAGGGTGAAGAATTCAACGGCGATCTCGCGGGCCCTGGGAATTTCCAGGATCGACGGCGCGCGGAAGCCGTCGAAAACAATGTCGGCGTAGGCAAGATCGTGAACCAGGTAAATCCCATGTTGCAAGCACAGATCCACGACGCGCTCAAAGAAGGCGAGATCGACACATTGCGTTGTGGGATTTGCCGGGAAGTTCAGGATCAGCATTTTCGGCCTGGGGTACATGAGGGGAATCGTCTGCTCAAGTTCCGCCAGAAAACTGTCGGTATTATGAATCGCGATGCTGCGAATGTTTGCGCCCGCGATCACCGGGCCATAGATGTGGATTGGGTAGCTGGGGTTGGGCACCAGCACCATGTCACCCTGATCAAGTGTGGCGAGGCAGAGGTGGGCGATCCCTTCCTTTGAGCCGATGGTGACGATGGCTTCGGTCTCCGGATCGAGCTGGATGTTGTAACGGCGATCGTACCAGTTGACAATGGCTTTTCGTAGACGGGGAATGCCTCGTGAGAGCGAATAACGGTGTGTATTCGATTTGCGAGCAGCCTCGATCATCTTGTCGACGACGTGCTGAGGCGTGGCGCCATCCGGATTGCCCATGCCGAAATCTATGATGTCTTCCCCGCGACGCCGGGCTGCTGCCTTCAACTCGCTTGTGATGTTGAACACATAGGCCGGCAGCCGCTTCATTCTCGAAAATTCTTCCACCTTGTTCCTCTCTTGTTCTGGTTACTATGGTGCCTGAGATATGGGTCCTGAACGACTAGAAAAGAAGACCAGAGGCCTCAGCGTCCACGGCCTGTAGAAAGCCAGCGAGCGCGCTGAGCTTTGGAGCGGCGAGTTCACGCGCTCGTTTCAAGCGCAGCTTCGGGGGGAGTTCGGCCAGGGCCTTGCGCAATACCGGAGCGATGTCACTGAAGCGGGCGTAGCGAGTGTCACGTCCCACTTTCGAAACCGCTCGGAGAATGCCGATCGCGCCTAGTTGCTCGAGGATGTCGGCGTCGCGCAGAATCGTGGCTTCGATGGTGAGCGGATTATCCTGCGGCTGGTGGGTGCGAATCGCGTCCAGCACAGTGGGAATCTTTTCCGCTGGGAATTCTGCCTGGGAGAGGACAACGGCAACGCGATCGCAGGCGTAGGCGACATGATCCCAGCGGCCGAGGGCTTCAGGGTCGTCAGGGCGGTTCCCCGCAAAGACTCCGATGTCGTGAAGCCAGGCGGCGGCGTATACGACATCATCGTCGTAGGTCAGACCGTTGCCGATCGCTTGAGTTAGCGCATAAAGCCGCGGCTGATGACCATATTTGTCGACCGGGCGCGCCTCGCGTTCGATGGTGTCCGCAATCAAAGAGCGATAATCCGCAGCCATCTCCTGAGTCTATTCCAAATGGCACAGAAGGCTGCGCGTGGCAGGTGAAACATGAGCGCAGCGAAGCCCGGTTTTGGGAAATTTGAGTCGAAAGTAACGACAATGAAGACACCTTATTTGGCACAGTGACTGTGGCATTTGTTATTTTTAGGGGTTCTTCGGACATCGGAAGGAGTTATTTCAGCTTCCAACAGAAAGGAAGGCGGAGGCAGGTAAACATTGTGGAAATTGAATATGGGAACAAAAGCCTTCCATAGATTTCTCGAGCTATTAACGATGAGAAAATGCGGCACGATTCCTCGAGCATGCTATATTAGAAGGAAATCGGGTTCGCTGCATTCGCAAGAACCCCAAGCGGTCCTCTGCAATTCATCGTAAGGCATTATTCTTTTTTGCACAGAAACTAAGGCTGCCGTAACTGGTTTATTCCATTACTTACGGGGCTCGAGTCGAAACCGTTGTAGTATTTCCAAACTCCCTCACCTGCGCCGCACTTTTTATAAGGTCCGTCGGAAGTGCTCGGGCTGTGGACAAGTTTCCTGAACTGCTCGGTTCTTGAGAGAATAATGGCTACTTCGGAATTCATACGGAAAACGAGTGCCAATGATCAGCCGGTCTTAGGTTTGCCCGCACGGAAGGCATTTGGCACGCGCAGCGTTACAGGGCCATCGATGGTCTCTTCGCTGATCATGATGCTGAACGATAGCCTGGCGATCATGCTGGCATTCGGCACGGCGCTGGTACTGCGCGCCATCCTCTTTGAGAAGGCAGTTCGATTCCCGAGCGTCCCGCACGACGTGACCAGCGCTCCACTGGGAGCGATATATCTTGTCTGGTTCATTCTGGCTTTTATCCTCGTCGCACGCCGCTATGGCCTTTATTCGCCTATTCCGCTTTCCACCGGGACGCACGAGCTTCGTCTTACGGTTCAAGCCTGCCTAAATGCAGGCCTTTTGCTCTGCGGCGGACTCTACATGACAAACAGCCTGAGCATCTCCAGGGCATTGGTCGTGCTGCTCATCGGGAGCGCAATCGTGTCACTTTCGATTCGCCGCATGATCTGGAGACTGGCGCGATATCGGCAGTACGAACGTGGGCTGGAAACACGAAATGTCGTCATTCTGGGTACAAATCACCTGAGCAATGCTCTCGGCCAGCACATCGCCAAAGACTACCGGTTGGGTTATAAACTGCGCGGATTTCTCCTGGCTCCGGATTGCACGGCGAGCCGTGAGGTGCCGGAAAATCAGATTCTGGGGGGTATCGATCGCATCAGGCAGCTCACCCGCCTACATTTTATCGATGAGATCGTGATCGCTGAACCTTGCGCCACTGAGCAGGCTATCCGCCTGGTGGAGGAGGCGCGCGAGCTGGATATCGATATCCGTTCCATTTCTGGGTACTACGGAGAGCTCACTGCGAATACGCCTATTGAATACCTGGGCGTTTTCCCCGTCGTATCACTTCATCGCCGCGATCCGCGCACCATCGCCCTGCACCTGAAGAGGATCGTCGACATCGCCCTGTCACTGCTGGCGCTAACTGCTGTTTTTCCGGTGATGCTGATCATTGCGGTGGTCATCCGGATGAACAGCAAGGGGCCCATCTTCTTTGTCTCGGAACGCATCGGCAAACGGGGCCGTGTCTTCCCCTGCTTCAAATTCCGTACCATGGTCAAGGATGCTGAGCAGCTTAAAAAGAATCTGGCCGCCATGAACGAACGCGATGGCATTCTCTTCAAAGTGAGCAACGATCCTCGGGTCACGCCCGTGGGCCTCTTCCTGCGCAAGTACAGCCTGGATGAGCTTCCGCAATTCTTCAATGTGCTGCGCGGGGAAATGAGCATCGTCGGTCCCCGTCCCCCTATTGCGAGCGAGGTCGAGAAGTATGATCTCGAGCACTTCCGCCGCCTGGAGGTGCTGCCCGGTCTCACAGGCCTGTGGCAAATCCAGGCTCGCCAGGACTCCTCCTTTGCGAAATACATTGCGCTCGACACTGCCTATGTCGAAAACTGGAGCTTCTGGCTGGATCTGAAGATCCTCATACGCACCGCAGAGGTAATCGTCCGAGGCACCGGAGCCTGAAGCCCACCCGGCTCGCCCGGCTGGTTAACCCCTATTGATTTCTACAAGTCTTTGATTCGGCTCGGGTTGTGAGTCGTAGCCTTGGCAAGTGTGTGAAATAACCGCCTTTATTTCATTTACTCTGATTGCAACGGGCTTAAGGGATAAAACTTGCCTTAGTTTTGATGCTGCACCCCCGTCATGTCCTTAACTTCTCCACCCAATCCGCCGCCGGTTCCCGCACAGGATGCGGTAATCGAAAAGCAGACCACCGGCTTTGAACCGTTACGGTCTGCGCTCTTTCGCAATCTGTGGATTGCTTCCACGATCTCGAATCTCGGCGGCTGGATGCAGGACACCGCCGGAACCTGGCTGATGACGTTGCTTACGACGTCTCCCTTGCTCATTGCGCTGATGCAGACGGCCGCGAGTCTGCCGGTTGTGTTGCTGGGGTTGCTGGCCGGCGCGACTGCGGACATCTTCGACCGGCGCCGCCTTCTGCTCTTTTGGCAAGCCTGGATGCTCGCCGCAGTCGGGTTGCTCAGCGTACTCACCTTCCTCAACATCATCTCGCCATGGGTGCTGCTCACCCTTACTTTCCTGCTCAATGTGGGCACGGCGATGAACAGCCCCGCCTGGCAGGCGATCATGCCCGAACTGGTGCCGCGCGAAGAGCTCCCGGAGGCCGTGTCGTTGAACAGCGCTGGCTTCAATCTCGCCCGCGCGCTCGGTCCGGCGCTTGGCGGGCTGGCTATTGCCGCCTTCACTCATGCGGACACCGGCGCAGCCTGCACCTTTCTTCTCAATTCGCTCTCCTTTGTCGGGGTCATCCTCGTTCTCTACCAGTGGAAGCGGAAGCCGCTCTTCAAGAGCACGCTGCCTGCTGAGCGGATATACGGCTCCATGCGCGCCGGCCTTCGCTATGTCCAGTACGCTCCGCTGTTGAGGGCGGCGCTGGCGCGGGCATTCCTTTTTACTATCTTTGTCAGCGCGGTCTGGTCATTGCTGGCCGTTGTCGCCGCCCGCGACCTGCACCAGGGCGCGCTCGGTTACGGCATTCTGAATGGCAGCATGGGCCTCGGCGCGGTCATCGGCGCTACGGCTCTGCCGCGCGTCCGGCGCAAGTTCTCCGCCGATGAAATCATCGCTGTTTCGTCCGGTGTCTTTATCGGAACCCTACTGATCCTCGCGTTCGTCCACAATCCGCTCGTCATCATTCCGGTGCTCTTGTGTGCAGGTTTTGCATGGACCAGCACCATGTCGACCCTTAATCTCGCCGTGCAGGTGTCAGTACCGAGCTGGGTGCAGGCTCGCGCTCTCGGCACCTACCAAATGGTCTTCGCCGGAGGCATGGCCGTCGGAAGCGTCATCTGGGGGGTGATTGCTGAACACCTCTCGACGCCGGTTTCGCTTGCAGCTGCGGCAGGCGGATTGCTGATCACGCTGCCCCTGAGCAGCCGCCTGCACGTACTGCGCGGTGAATTGCCCGACTTCAGACCATTCCGTTCAAAATTCCTGCCCCCGCAGCTCGCAATCGAACCGGAGATGTCCGATGGTCCCGTGCGCATTTTGATCGACTACTATGTCGATCCGGAGGATTACAACGCCTTCGTGCAGGCGATTCACGAACTGAAAGATGTGCGGCTGCGCGATGGCGCGATGCGCTGGGGCATCTTTCAAGACGCGAATGATCCCCGCCGTCTCAATGAGTCCTTCATTATGGAGTCTTGGATTGACTACCTTCGCCAGCGGGAGCGCTTCACTGCATCGGACCGGACCGTCCGCGATCGTGTCGAAAGCTTGCACCGTGGCGAGAAGCCACCCCGCATCACGCACACCATCTATGCCAAAGAACGGGCCAACGGAAGTCCAGGCAAATCAGAGAACAGGTAGGACATTTTGCAGCAAGCAGATTGCAAGTCACCAGCGATCGACGGTTCATGGTAGTTTAGCGCGTTCCCCTTGACAGCTTAGGAGAGACTGCGCTACTCTCCTGATCATCTTAGGAGAGTGCATGACGGATCAAGCCCAACTTTTGCCGGGGACTCTCGATCTCCTCATCCTGAAAGCGGTCTCCCTTGGTCCTCTTCACGGCTACGGGATTCTTTTGCGCATTGGGCAAATCTCGGGGCAGGCGCTGCTTATCGAGCAGGGGGCGCTGTATCCGGCGTTGTTTCGCCTGGTGCGCCAGGGATTGCTGAAGGCGAATTGGGGAGTCTCGGAAAACAATCGCCGCGCCAAGTTTTATGAGCTCACCGCCGCCGGCCGTGATCGATTTCGCGAAGAGACTGAAGGCTGGAATCGCGTTGCCACAGCTATGGCCGTTGCCCTAGCCGCGCAATCGGAGGAGATATGAGTTTCCTGGCCTACGTTCGCTCTCTTGGCGCCAAGATTTTTCGTCATTCTCAAATTGCAGACGAGATGGGTGAAGAACTTCGCTCCCACATCCAGTTCCGCGCGGACGATCTGGAACATTCCGGGCTAGACCGTGCCGAGGCGGAGCGACGTGCGCGCATCGAGTTCGGTGGCTACGAGCGATACCGTGAGGAATCTCACGAAGCGCTTGGTGGCAATTTCATCGAAACTTTCCAGCAGGACGCCCACTTTGCCTTGCGCTCGCTGCGCAAATCTCCGGGATTCGTCATGGTCGCTGTGCTTACGCTGGCGATGGCCATCGGAGCGAATGCGGTGGTGTTCAGCCTGCTGAATGGCCTGATTCTGCGTCCACTCAATGTTCCTCAGGCGAAAAGTCTTTACATGGTTGAGCGCGGCGAAGACGAAGAGTCCCCGATGCAGTCGTATCCGGACTACATCGACCTACGTGACCGCAGCCGGAGCTTCAGCGGCCTGGTGGCGTACGACATCGACACAGCCGGCGTGGATACGGGGGGCAATCCCTCTTCAGCCTGGCTTTATGAAGCTAGCGGGAACTACTTCGACGAGCTCGGCATTCAGCCGTATCTCGGCCGTTTTTTCCACGCCTCCGATGAGCGCGGACCGAACAGCGCTCCTTATATCGTGCTGGGCTATGACTACTGGCGCAGTCATTTTCAGGCCGATCGTGCGGTAGTGGACCGCACGATTCTGGTGAACAAGCATCCATACACGATTCTTGGCGTGGCGCCGCCAGGGTTTCGTGGAACGGAATTGTTCTTCACCCCCGATTTCTGGGTACCGCTGGTCGACCAGGGACAGATTGCGGGCAGCAGCGATCTAAACGCGCGCGGAACTCGGGGAACCTGGCTGGTGGGACATCTGAAACCGGGAGTCACGCCTGCGCAGGCCATCGCCGATCTGAACTCAATCGCCATGTACCTGGTAAAAACTTATCCGAAAGATGACGATCGGATCAGCTTTAAGCTGGCGCGGCCGGGTCTGGTCGGCGACATGCTGGGTCGCCCTGTGCGAGCATTTCTGACGGGACTGACGTTGCTGGCCGGGCTCATCCTGCTGGCTGCCTGCGCCAACCTGGGAAGCCTCTTTACTGCGCGGGCGGCGGACCATTCCCGCGAGATTGCCCTGCGGCTCGCGCTGGGTTCGAGCCGCAGACGAATTGTGCGGCAGATGCTCACCGAAGCGGTGCTGGTTTCCCTCGCAGGAGGAGTTGCCGGACTGATCGGGGCTATCGTGCTGCTACGCTGGCTGAGCCGCTGGCAGCCCATGGCTAATCTGCCAATTAATAGCCTGCCTGTGAATCCGGATTTGAGTGTTTATGGAATGGCTTTGCTGTTGGCATTGGCCAGCGGACTTCTCTTCGGCATGGTTCCGATCCGGCAGGTGCTGCGCGCCAATCCGTGGCAGATTGTCAAATCGGGCTCCAGTGGTGTGGTCGGCCGTGGGCTTACCATTCGCGATCTGTTGCTCGTCGTACAGATTGCGATTTGCGCTGTGCTGGTCACATCCTCACTCGTGGCGCTCCGGGGGCTAGTGCAGTCGTTGCACAGCAATTTTGGCTTTGAGCCTCGGAACGCATTGCTGGTGGCCACCGATCTGGTAATGGCAGGTTACAGCGGCGAAAGAGTGCCTGCGATGCAGCGGCGCATGCTCGATGCCCTGGAGGACATTCCTGGTGTATCGTCGGCAGGGCTGTCCGACAGATTGCCGCTGGGTGTGGACTGGTATGAAGATGTCGTCTTCAAAGACAGCACAACCGACATGAAGATGTCGAATGCCGCTGCCGAAACGGTGATTTACGACGTATCTCCCGGGTACTTCCGTGCCGCGGGCACCGCGTTGCTTGCGGGAAGGACCTTCACCTGGCACGACGACAAGAATGCGCCGCGTGTTGCGGTAGTGAATCGCGAATTTGCGCGCAAGGTTTTTGAGTCGGAGACAGTGGCTCCAGGCAAATACTACAAGAGGATGGATGGCACCCGCATCCAGGTGGTGGGTCTGGTTGAAGACGGCAAGCACAAGACCCTTGCCGAAGATCCGAAGCCGGCGATGTTCCTTCCCATCCTGCAGTCGCCGTCCAGCAGCACCTGGCTGATTGTGCGCTCCAGACGTGATCCGCAGGAGTTGACGGTCGCTGTGGAGAGCACACTGCGCAACCTGGATGCCGGACTGCCGTTCAGCATTCGCACCTGGAACAAGCAGCTCGACAGCGCTCTTTTTGCCTCGCGTATCGCCACGATTTCTCTTGGAGTACTCGGCGGCCTCGGCGCCATGCTGGCCGTTACTGGAATCTTCGGCATGGCAGCGTACTCGGTGAGCAAGCGGCTGCGTGAACTGGGAATTCGCGTTGCCCTCGGCGCGCAGCGGAAGGAAGTGTTGCAGGCAGCGCTGGGACGCGCATTCAAATTGTTGGCATGCGGTTCGGCGGCAGGGCTGCTTCTCGGGCTTCTGGCAACCAAGGTACTGGCTTTCATCGTGTATCAGGCAAGTCCCAGCGATCCGCTGGTGCTTGCGGGTGTCGTATTGGCGATGTCGTTCCTGGGGCTGCTGGCTACATGGATTCCCGCGCAACGCGCGCTGTCGGTCGATCCTTTGATCCTGCTGCGCGACGAGTGAAACAGAGCAGCGCAGCGATTAGTCTGCGCTTGCTCGCTACTGGAGGAAGCATGAAATCCCTGGCCTGGATTCGTTCCGTTGCTGCTAAGTTCTTTCACCGTTCTCCGGTTGCGGATGAGACGGAAGAGGAACTTCGCTCACACATCGAGCTTCGTGCTGACGATCTGGAACGTTCCGGCCTGGATCGCGCGGAAGCCGAACGGCGTGCGCGGATCGAGTTTGGCGGCTATGAGCGATACCGCGAGGAATCTCACGAAGCGCTGGGCGGCAATTTTATCGAGACCCTTGTGCAGGACGCGCGCTTCAGCCTTCGCATGTTGCGCAAGTCGCCGGGATTTACCCTGGTCTCAATTTTGACCCTCGCGCTGGCCATCGGGGCAAATGCAGTGGTCTTCAGCATTATGAATGCCCTGATTCTGCGCCCGCTGAGAGTACCCCATGCCGAGAGCCTTTACGCCGTCGAGCGGGGACAAGATCAGGCCATCAATCACTCGTTCCCCGATTATCTTGATCTCCGCGATCGCAACCGCAGCTTTGAAGATCTGGTGGCCTACAACGTCACGGGCGCCGCACTGGATACGGGTAACAATCCCACCTCCCCGTGGCTTATGGAAGTGACGGGAAACTATTTCGACGCATTAGGCATACGGCCGTCCCTCGGCCGCTTCTTTCATCGCTCCGATGAGCACGGTCCCGACAGCGCTCCCTATATCGTGCTCAGGTATGCGTATTGGCACAGCCACTTCCATGACGATCATGGCGTGGTGGGCCGTGTAGTGCAGCTCAACAAGCATCCTTTCACCATCCTCGGTGTTGCGCCTCCTGATTTTCAGGGAACCCTGTTGTTCCTCGCTCCCGATTTCTGGGTGCCCATCGTGAACCAGGGGCAGGTGGAGGGAGTAGATGTCCTGAATGAGCGCGGCAACCGCGGCATCCTGATGGTGATGGGACACCTGAAGCCGGGTGTCACTCAGGCGCAGGCCGTTGCTGACCTCAACTCGATTGGCACGTATCTTGAAAAGGCCTACCCCAAAGACGATAGCCATATGACGTTTTCCCTTACCAGTCCAGGCCTGGCCGGTGACTGGCTGGGTGGTCCGATGCGGGAATTCCTCACTGGCCTGATGTTGCTGGCCGGGTTGATTCTGCTGGCGGCCTGCGCCAACCTGGGCAGCCTGTTCGCGGCACGCGCCGCCGACCGTTCGCGGGAGATTGCACTGCGGCTGGCGCTTGGATCGAGTCGCCGACGCATTCTGCGCCAGGTCTTTACCGAGGCGGTGCTGATCTCTCTTGTCGGAGGCGCCGTCGGATTAGCAGGCAGCGTCGTGCTGCTGCGCGGCCTGAGCGCCTGGCGACCGTTTTCAACCGTGGCCCCGAACATGACGGTGCCGGTGAATCCGGACACGAACGTCTATCTGGTTGCTTTGCTCCTGGCTATAGCGAGTGGGTTCCTCTTTGGCGCAGTGCCGGTAAGACAGATACTCCGAACCAATCCCTATGAGGTCGTCAAGGCGGGATTGTCACGCAGAACAGGCAGGCGGATCACGGTTCGCGATCTTCTGCTGGTTGCGCAGATCTCAATCTGTGCGGTGCTGGTCACCTCTTCGATGGTCGCGGTGCGCGGGCTGATCGGCTCACTGCACAGCAATTTCGGATTCGAACCGCGGAACGCAATGCTGGTAGGCGCCTCGCTCAGTACGGCTGGTTTTAGCGGCGATAGCATGCCCGCTATGCAAAAGCGTTTGATTGACACTGTGCGGAACGTTCCCGGCGTAAAGTCCGCGGGGTCGGTTGATCGGCCGCCGTTGTATTTCGGTGCGAACACAGCCATTGTTTTTACCGACAAAACGACAGATCTGCGCCCGTCGAACGCCGCTGCTGAAGCAATGGTGTACAACATCTCTCCCGGGTACTTCGAAGCAGCCCATACCTCCTTGCTTTCGGGAAGAGACTTCACGTGGCATGACGACGAGAACGCGCCACGGGTGGCGGTGGTGAATCGGGAGTTTGCTTCCAGGATATTTAGCTCAACGACGAACGCAGTGGGCGGATATTACAAGCGCCCCGATGGGACGCGCATCCAGGTGGTGGGCATTGCGGAAGACGGAAAGTATGAGAAGGTTACCGAAGCGCCGCAGCCGGCGATGTTCTTACCGACGATGCAATCGCCGCATGTCCGCGGAACGCACATAACAGATTCGACACTAGTGGTGCGCACAGATCGCAATCCACAGCAGGTGGCCGCCGCGATCAAGAGCGCGCTGAGCGAACTGGATCCGGGCATGCCGGTAACCATCCAGATGTGGGATAAGCAGCTGAACGACAGCGCTCTGTTTGCCTCGCGGATGGCGACGCTGGCGCTGGGTGTGCTCGGCCTGATGGGTGCCGTGCTGTCGATCACCGGTATCTTCGGAATGGCAGCGTACTCGGTCAGCAAACGGCTGCGCGAGCTGGGAATTCGCGTTGCCCTCGGGGCGCAGCGCTCTGAAGTGCTGCAGGCGGCGCTCGGGCGGGCGTTCAAGTTGCTGGCCTTCGGTTCGGCAGCGGGACTCATCCTCGGACTGCTGGCCACCCGCGTTCTCGCTGCCATTGTCTATGGAGCCACGCCCCGGGATCCGCTGGTTCTGACCGGTGTCGTTCTGGCGATGGCGCTGCTGGGGCTCGTAGCCACGTGGATCCCGGCGCAACGGGCGCTGTCGGTTGATCCTTTGATCCTGCTGCGCGAGGAGTGATTCTCTATCCGACGAAATCGACCTTCACGGGATGAGGAATGATGCCGCGCTCGTGTCCCAGGGCCAGCAGCCGACGGATGGCTTCGCGGCCATCTTCGCCGTAGTTAAGGGTGCGGTCGTTGACATACATGCCGACGAACTTGTTCGCCAGATCCTGGTCAAGGTCGCGAGCGAATTGCATGGCGTAGGCCAGGGCCTCGTCGCGATGATCCAGTCCGTGCTGAATACTGTCGCGCAGCGCCTGGGTCACGGTCTGCATGGTTTTCTCGCCGAGCGAGCGGCGAATGGCGTTGCCGCCCAGTGGCAGAGGCAACCCTGTTTTCTCCCGCCACCACTGTCCCAGATCGAGCACCTTGTGCAGACCGCTCTGTGAGTAGGTAAGCTGACCCTCGTGGATGATGAGTCCGGCTTCGAAGTTGCCGGTCCGAACCTCGGGGATGATTCGATCGAAGGGGACGACGGCGGTCTCGATTTCGGGCGCAAAGAGCTGAAGCGCGAGAGCGGCGGTGGTGAGCGTGCCGGGAATGGCGACGCGGACCTTCTTAATGGCGTCGAGGGTGAAAGGGCGGCTGGCCACGATCATGGGGCCGTATCCTTCGCCCACCGAGCCGCCGCAGGCCATCAGGGCGTAGTTGTCCTGGAGGTAAGGATAGGCGTGAAAGGAAATGGCGGTTACGTCGTAGAAGGCTTCGCGGATCGCCTTCTGGTTCAGCGTTTCGATGTCGGTGAGGCTGTGGGTGAACTTGAAGCCGGGAACGCGAACCTTGTTGGTAGCGAGGCCGTAAAACATGAAGGCATCATCGGAATCCGGACTATGGGCGATGGTTATCTCGCGGATATGCGAGGAGGACGTAGGGGAATCGATGGGGAGGGAAGGCGTTGCGCTCACTGCAGGTTCCTGATCCTTTCAACAAAGCGAAGAGCCGGAATAGGGCTCGGACAGAAGAAGTCGCCTGAATAACACCCTAGTGTCCGGTCCCACCGTCGAGGCCGTCAGAAGGACTGCGAAATTTGTTGCGAAGCGTGAGAAGTCCTATGGCGACAGCAGCCGAAGCGCAGATCTTGAGGGCGTCTCCGGGCAGGAAAGGCCTCACGGTCATTTTGAGCGCCGTGCCTAGTGACTGCTTAGCAATCATTGCGAACCAGGATGCGCCGACAGCGAGAATGACCAAGCTGCCGACGGCGGCGGAGAGCACGCAGGAGGTAAAGGAAGCGGGCCGGATGCGCCGGGCGAGGAAGCCGGTGAGAGCTGCCGCAAAAGGATAGGAGAGCAGGTATCCGCCGGTCGGACCCATGAGCTGCAGTACTCCGCCGGCACCATGGGGGCTGAAAACGGGCAGGCCGGCGGCTCCTTCGACGAGGTAGAGGGCGAGCGCGGCGAAGGCGGCGACCGGTTCGAGCGTCAGCCCCAGGAGCAAGACTGCGAAGGTCTGCAGTGTCAGCGGCACGGGTGTGAACAACAACGGGACCGACACATGCGCGCAGAGGGCGACGAGGAGACTGCCGACGACGACGGCGGAGGTTCGGGAAATGGCTGGCGAAACTGATGCGGAACGGGTAACGTTCCTCGAACCTATGACTTGCGTCTGATCCATATTGGCCTTCTCTGTAACTGACTATTCGGGGTGTTTGAGCGGATCGTCGTTGCTACTGCTTAAGTGAAGCGGGTCTCGGGTTTCAGCGTCGTGATTGCGGATGTGGCGCGTAACCGCAAGGATGGTCCAGACTATCGCCACCAGGCTCAGGACGAAGACAGCATACAAAATACTCATGGAAACCAAGTCAAGGATAACAAAGCCCATCGCGATGTGCCATCCATGTGCGATCCCGCGGCCGTGTGGCTACGGGCTCAGGGTGCCACGGTCGCGGCGAGCCAGTCGAGATATGCCTGGTTTCCCGATTCCAGCGCTATGACAACAAACTCGGGGACCTCATACGAATGCATCTCGCGCAGGGCAGTCTCGAGTTCAGGGAGTCTTTCCGCCGAGGTCTTGATCAGCATTAAGACTTCATGCGCCGTTTCGATCGCACCTTGCCAGCTGTAAACCGAGGTCAGATTTGGAATGAGGTTGACGCAGGCGGCGAGACGCCGTTCGACAAGGGTTCTGGCTATTTTCTCAGCTTCATCCCGCGAACCGGCGGTTGAGAGTACAAGCCGAGCGGAAGGTGCAGGATTCGGAGCCATCTGTCTCGATCTGGAAAGCTGGTTTGAGAAGCGTTGGAAGATATCTTAATCGATGCTCGGTACCGGACTAGATTCCCCGGCGCGAGTTTCTGTGAGGAATGCGGCCGGCGCTGGGCGATTCCCGTCGATGATAGAAATTTGGGGGGGACGTTGTGAGCACTGCGGAACGCACTTCTATGGACTCGAAGCCGTCGGCATCCAGGAAGACACGGGCTGCGGAGTTTCTCTACCGCATGGGCCGGCGCATCGCGACGGGCCTGGCAGTGATGCTAACGGTGTTTCTGGGCTATCACGTTATGGTAGGCCGCAACGGCGTGAACATTTATGAGCAGAAGCGCGCTGAGGATCGTGAACTGCAGAAGCAGATTGAAGCACTTCAGCAGGAGAACGACCGATTGAAGGAGCATGTGGACCGGCTGAAGAGCGACCCGGATGCGATTGAGCACGAAGCCCGCGAGCGGCTCCACTATGCGCGGTCGGGCGAGGTGATTTACACCTTGAATGATTCTGGAACGACGACTGACAAGCCGCAGACGCCGGCGTCGGTCAATCCTGACAGCAGGTAGCCGTTATCCTTAGCTTTTCGCAGACCCTCCTATACTCGTAAGTGAGGTTCGATCCGGTTGATAGCGGCCATACGATTCGTCTGGAATGCGACGCGCGGAAATCGGCTGCATCCATGGCGGAGTGAATATCTGAAGTGGCGGATCGAGACTTACTCGGGCATGAAGGCCGACGAAATCGAACCTAAGGATATGGTGCGCTTTGTCTGGCGTGAGAAATGGAACCTGCTGCGCTTCCTGAAGTGGACAGGCGAGCTGGAAAAAGCAGGGGACAGGGAATAGAGAACAGCCATTAGCCATTAGGGATTAGCCATCAGGGATCAGTGGAGAGAATTGCGGACACGGCGGGAGTTTTTGAAAATGGCGGTTGCGGCGGGAGCGCTGCCTGCTGCAGATTTGTTCGCTCAGGGGACAACGTCGGATGTGAGGGGGGCAAAGTCTCTTCGGGCGCATGCCCAACTGCGCGGACTGCTGGTGGGTTGCGCGGTTGTTCCCGGAAAGCTTCATGGCGAGCGGGATTATGCCGACCTCGTTGGCGCGCAGGCGAACATTCTGGTTGCCGAGAATGCGATGAAGTGGAAGGCGCTGCGGCCGGCTCCAGACAAATTTGATTTTCGCGGGGCGGATGCGATTCTGGCCTTCGCTTCGAGGCATGGGCAGAAGGTGCGCGGACATAATCTTTGCTGGCACGAGGCGCTGCCGGACTGGTTCGCGGGCACGGTGACGAAAGACAACGCGCGACAGATTTTTACGGAGCACATCAGGACTGTGGCCGGACGCTATGCACGGAAACTGCATTCCTGGGATGTTGTAAATGAGGCGATCGACACGAAGAGCGGGCGTCCCGACGGGCTGCGGAAGTCTCCGTGGCTTGAGCTGATCGGGCCGGAGTATATCGATGTGGCGTTTCGCACGGCGCGCGCGGCCGATCCAAAGGCGCTGCTGACTTATAACGATTACGGCATTGAGGAAGACTCGGCGGAACAGACGGCCAAGCGGGAGGGGGTTCTGCAGCTTGTGCAGGGGATGAAGAAGCGCGGCGTGCCGATTGACGCGGTGGGGGTGCAGAGTCATCTTTCCGCGAGCGATCCGCTGCCGGGAGCGGGGCTGCGCGAGTTTGTGCGTGAGTTGGGGCGTATGAAGTTGCAGGTGTTCGTCACGGAATTGGACATCAATGAGCGCAAGGTTGAGGGATCGGTTGCCGAAAGGGATGCTGCCGTGGCGCGGGTCTACAAAGACTACGTAACCATGATGGTTGCAGAGCCCAATGTGAGCGCGGTGCTGACGTGGGGAATTACTGATCGGTATACGTGGCTGGATGCACCGAAATATGCGCGTCCGGACGGGCAGCCGCAGGGGTGCCTGCCGTTCGATGCCAACTATGAGCCGGCGCCGGCGTTCTTCGCGCTGCGCGATGCCTTGGATAGTCGCCGCTCCAACGAACAATAGTAGGCACACTTGGCAGAGCAGGCTGCATCTGGTGTGATGAGAGCTGTGGGGTTCTCTTTTTGTTGAGTAAGATTCTCAAGACATTCGGCGCAGTGTTCCTTCTTGCGACGTTATCAGGACTGTGCACCGCGCAACAGCCGTTTCCCGGCGAGCCGCCTGGTCAGCAACAGCCGCCCCAGCAGCAGGCTCCTCCGATGACGCTGCCTCCGCCGGTTTCCGCCGATGACTACGCCGCGCCAACGATTCGGGTGAACACCAGCGTGGTGCTGGTTCCGACGCTGGTGGAGAAGCCTGGGGGGGCGGTAGTGTATGGGCTAAAGGCCGACGATTTCAAGCTGCTGGATAACAGCGTGCAGCAGAAGGTCCGCGTCGAAGAGGATCTGGATTCCGATCCGGTGTCGCTGGTGATCTGTATTGAGCGCGGACGCGATGCGCCGCTCGAATACGACACATTTGCGCGGCTGGGGCCGCTGCTCGAGTTGTTCACAGGCGAGGGGCGCGGCGAGGTGGCACTGGTGGTTTTCGACTCGAAGCCGGTTTTCCTGCAAGGCTTTGAGAAGGATACAACCTACATCGAGCGCGACCTGCGGCAGCTTCCTGAGGGTGACGGAGGCGCGGCGATTCTGGATGCGGTGGGATATTCGGTGGAGCTGCTGGAGAATCGGCCGCAGAACCATCGGCGGGTCCTGCTGCTGATCAGCGAGTCGCGCGACCATGGCAGCCGGCATGTGACGATTCCGGAACTGGTGGAGCGCATTGGCACGACCAACACGCTGGTGTTAAGCCTTGCGTTTTCGCCGTCAAAAGCGGAGCTGATCGATTGGGGCAAAGGCAACACGAATGGGGGCTCGGAGCTGAACCTGCTGGCGCCGCTGATGATGACGATCAACGCAATGCGCAGAAACACTCCCAAGACATTGGCCTCGATGAGCGGAGGCGAGTATGCGCCGTTTACGAAAGAGAGAGGCTTCGAGAATCGCGTGGCGGAGGTAGCGAACCATTCACGCAACCGCTACATGCTGAGCTTTCGTCCGACGGATCTGACGCCGGGCCTGCATACGATTCAGGTTTCCCTGACTCAGAACTACGGAGCACGGGTAGTAGCGCGGGGCAGTTACTGGGCGGTGAACGATGCGGCGGCGGCTCCGACCAACTCACCGACGAGTTCTCCGAGCGGCACAGCGGACAAACCGTGAGGGAAAATCATGAGTGAACACGTAAAACTGAAAGCAGACGACGGGCACGAGCTGGACGCCTACGTGGCGAGACCTTTGAGCGAGCCCATCGCGGGACTGGTTGTGGTGCAGGAGATTTTCGGCGTGAACGCGCATATTCGCTCGGTGGCGGATGGCTACGCGAAAGATGGATTTCTGGCAATGGCTCCGGCGCTGTTTGACCGTTACGAGCGCGGGGTCGAGCTGGGCTATGAAGGCGAAGACGCGCTCAAGGCCAGGTCTTTCGCGCCGCGACTCGATGTGAATGCGGCCGTCCGAGATGCAGCGGCGGCTCTCGATTATGTTCGCAGGGAGACGGGAAAGAAATGCGGCGTAATTGGCTACTGTTTCGGAGGGACCGTCGCGTGGCTGGCGGCGACGCGTCTGAAGGCCGATGCAGCGGTTGGATACTACGGCGGCCGCATTGGCATGTATGCCGCGGAAGAGCCGAAGGCGCCGGTGATGCTGCACTTTGGCAAGAAGGACAAGCATATTCCGACGGAAGAGGTCGACAAGGTCGCGGCCGCGCGCCCGGAGGTGGAGATTTACTGGTATGACGCGGGCCATGGCTTCAATTGCAATGCGCGATCGAGTTACGACGCGGAGTCGGCGAGGGTGGCAAGGGAGCGGTCACTGGCATTTCTGAAGAAGCACTTGTCATAAGCCGGAGAAGGCCCTGAACACGAGCGGACTTCGCGAGCTTGACGATGTCGAGCCCAGTTTAGCTTTGTGTGGGGACATCTTCCAATATCCGGAGGTCGGACCCCGTGATTTACTGCGCGCAGATTTGGCGTCGTTTCAGGCCTCAGGCGCATCTACCTTCTATCACCGGACCTGGTTGATGGCACGGGTGTTCTCTGCGCGTTGCAAAATCCTGAAAGGAACGCAAAAGACGAATGGCGGCAACGGCTGTAACGGCGGAGCCTAAGTTAGTCGCTTTGGAGAACTGGCGTCCCAAGGCTAATCCCTGGGTGATTGCCGCCGTGGTGGCGATGGCCGCGTTTATGGAGGTGCTGGACACCTCGATCGCCAACGTCGCGCTGCCACACATCGCGGGCAGCCTGAGCGCCAGCCTGGACGAAAGCACGTGGGTGCTGACTGCGTACCTGGTATCGAACGCAGTCGTGCTGCCAATGGGCGGGTGGGTGGCGAGCGTCATTGGTCGGAAGAGATTTTTCATGAGCTGCATCGTGATTTTCACGATCAGCTCATTCCTGTGTGGTATTGCGCCGTCTCTTCCGCTGCTGCTGCTGTTTCGCGTGCTTCAGGGCGCGGGCGGCGGGGGCTTGCAGCCAATGGCGCAGGCCATCATGGCCGATTCTTTCGAGCCCGCGAAACGCGGACTGGCGTTTTCGCTCTATGGCATTGTGACGGTGCTTGCGCCTTCGGTCGGCCCGACGCTGGGCGGATGGATCACGGACAACTATAGCTGGAACTGGATTTTCTATATCAACATTCCGGTGGGCTTGTTGGCTCTGGCGCTCACGCAAAGGCTGGTCGAGGACCCGCCGTGGAATGTTCCGGACAAGAAAAATCTATTCAAGCTGGATTATATCGGGATGAGCCTGCTGGTGATTTCGATGGGTTCGCTCCAAATCATGCTGGACAAGGGCGAGGAAAACGATTGGTTCGGATCGCACTTCATTGTCGTCTTCGCGATCGCGTTTGTGACCGCATTCATCGGGCTTATTGTGTGGGAGTGGTTCGCGAAGAATCCGCTGATGGATCTCAAACTGTTCAAGAACAGCAATTTTGCGATTTGCTGCTTTCTGATGCTGCTGACCGGTGGTTTTCTGAATGCGACGACGGTTTTGCTACCACAGTTCCTTCAGGCTCAGTTGGGATACACGGCGACCTCGGCAGGGTTGGCACTCTCCGCCGGCAGCCTGGCGCTGCTGATTGTGGTGCCGATTGGCGGACAAGCGTTGACGCACCTTCCGGCGCGCAATATCATCGCGTTCGGCTTCGCCTTCTTTACGGTGTCCTACTTTGTCACGGCGACAAGGCTCAACCTGGGATTGAGCTTCGGTGAGTCCTCATGGGTGCGGGTCATGCAGGTGGTGCCCATCCCTCTCGTCTTTATCTCGGTAACGACGGCGGCTTATTTTGGCATGCCCCGCGAGAAAAACAACCAGGTTGCGGGACTGATCAATTTTGTGAGGAATATTGGTGGCAGCATTCTGATCTCGCTGACGAATGCGGCAGTGGTGGAACGAGCGCAATTTCATCAGAACCAGCTTTTGAAGTACCTGACGCCCACGAACGCGAACTTACAACGGCAGGTGCAGTCGCTGACAGGCTATTTCGATGGCCGCAGCGGTCCTCCAAATGCGGGCGGCCTTGCACAGGGCAGGATTTACAATGAACTGATCCAGCAGTCGCAGACGCTGGCCTACGTGGATGTGTTCTATATCATGTGCGGCGCAGCCATACTGATGATTCCGCTATCGTTCCTGCTGAAAAAGAATCATCCGCACGCGGGTGGTGGCAGCGGTGAAATTGCGGCGCATTAAGGGGTCTGCTAAGAGCGGGCGCGCTAGAATGAGACTTATGACGATTCGCTCCGTTGCCGCGTGTGTGCTGCTGGCTTTTTTCCTGGCGGTATCCTGGTCGGCGGCATGGTGTGAGACGAGCTGCGTGGTACCCCACGAAACGCACGCCTGCTGCCCGGCACACATCGATGGTGGCAGATCGGTGCTGGCACGGCAGCAAGCCTGTGCGGTTGCCGTGCGGACGGTTGCAGCAGCGCCGGTATTGCCTGCGACGGCTACTCCCGTGATGGTGAAGACGGGGGCGCTTGCTCCGGTGGCGTTTGTTCCGGGCACCATTTCACAGACGGCACCAGAGTCTGCCTCTCCTCCAAAATTCAATCTCCGAATCTGATTTTCTCTCCGACTCAGGACGCAGCGGATCCGGGTCTGCTGCGCGGCTGTTTCTTTCGGGGAGAGTTTTGTGCACAGATATTGGGTTTGCTCACTGCTGCTGGCGGCGGGTTCGCTCGCGATTGCGCAGCAGTCGATGAAGATGCAGATGAATATGAGCGGCAAGGCGACGTCGTTTCCTGAAGAGGTGGAACTGCACGATACCTCGGGCACGAGCGCGGAGCCGAATTCGACGCCGGTGCCGATGCTGATGACGATGCGCGGCGACTGGATGGTGATGTTCCATATGAATGTGTTCGTGGCGGATATCCAGCAGACGAGCCCGCGCGGCGCGGACAAGTTTTTCTCAACCAACTGGTTTATGCCCATGGCGCAGCACGCTTGGGGGCCAGGACAGGTAACGCTGCGCTCGATGTTCAGCCTGGAACCGGCGACGGTGACCGGGCGACAGTATCCACTGCTTTTTCAGCAGGGCGAAACGGCGTATGGCAAGCCAATAGTGGACGGGCAGCATCCGCACGATTTTTTGATGGAGCTGGCGGCGCTCTATGACTGGCGCCTGGGTGAGAAGACGCTACTGACGTTTTATGCGGCGCCGGTAGGCGATCCCGCGATTGGGCCGACGGCGTATCCTCACCGCGCTTCGGCGATGGAGAATCCGCTGGCTGCACTCGGACACCATCAAGAGGATTCAACGCACATCGCCGATGATGTGGTCACGGTGGGATTCACGCAGGGTATTTTGCGCATAGAAGGGAGCGGCTTTCATGGACGCGAGCCCAATGAGCATCGCTGGCAGGTGCAGCAGGGAGCCATCGATTCATGGTCGACGCGGGTGACGGTGCAGCCTGGGCAGAATTGGAGCGGGCAGTATTCGTATGGGCGCCTTCACAGCCCGGAGCAGCTCTACCCCACGGAGAACCAGGAGCGCATGACGGCTTCGGTCATGTATAACCGGCCGATGACAAAAGGGAACTGGGCTTCGACGGCGGCGTGGGGAAGGACGCGGTCGCTTGAGGACAATGTGATCCAGAACAGCTATTTGTTCGAATCGCTGTTACGTTTTGCGACAAAGAACTATGTCTGGACGCGCCTGGAGAATGTAGACCGCACGACGGAGTTGCTGTTGGGAGAGAATCCATTGCCGCCGGGTTTCGAAGAGGAGCCGGCGGGACGGGTGCAAGCGTATACGCTTGGCTACGATCGCGACTTTGACGTGGTGCCGCATCTGTCGACGGCAATCGGCGCGCAATTGACAGGCTATGTGGTTGGTTCGCGCCTGAGGCCGGTTTATGGAAGCGATCCGATCGGCATAGTGATATTCCTGCGCATGCGGGTGGTGGGTAAGGGAGATCGATAGAGGAGTCGGTGCGATGATGGTCGCATCCAATTAGGTAATTCATGAGCGCAGATTCCTCAGGGAAAGAAATAAAGGACGCAGCCGAAGGGCAGGCGCGCTGGGACTACTCGCACGCGTGGCGGGCGCTGCGGCACCGGAATTTCCGGCTATTTTTCGGTGGGCAGAGTATTTCGCTGATCGGCACATGGATGACGCGCATCGCGACCGCGTGGCTGGTCTACCGGCTCACGAAGTCGGCACTGCTGCTGGGCACGGTGAGTTTTGCAGGGCAGATACCCACGTTTCTGCTCGCGCCTTTTGCGGGGGTGCTGATGGATCGTCTGGACCGCCGCCAGGTGCTGGTGTGGACACAGACTTTGGCGATGCTGCAATCACTGGCACTGGCGGTACTGACGCTCACGCACCGGATCACAATCCATGAAGTGCTCGCGCTGAGCGCCTTTCAGGGTGTGATCAACGCTTTTGACATGCCGGGGCGGCAGGCGTTCATGGTGCAGATGGTGGAGGATCGCGCGGATCTGTCGAACGCCATCGCAATCAACTCCTCGATGGTGAACCTCGCGCGGCTGATCGGTCCGTCCCTAGCCGGGTTGGTGATTGCCGCGACAAACGAGGGCTGGTGCTTCCTGATCGATGGTGTGAGCTATGTCGCGGTGATCGTTTCGCTGCTACTGATGCGGGTGCATGCACCGGAGATGATGCGTATTGCGGCGTCGATGTTCGAGCAAATGCATGAGGGGTGGAAATACGTCTCCACGTTTCTGCCGATACGCAACATTCTGCTGCTTTTTGCGCTGGTGAGCCTGATGGGTATGCCGTATATGGTGCTGATGCCGATCTTCGCTGTACAGGTGCTCAAGGGAGGGCCGCACACTCTGGGCTTCCTGATGGGCGCAGCGGGGGTTGGTGCGCTGATTTCAGCCCTGTCGCTGGTTTTGCGCAAGTCGGTACGCGGGCTGGTGAAGATGCTTCCGATTTCGGCGTGCATGTTTGGGGTGGGGCTGGTGTGCTTCGGGCTCTCCCACGTGTTGTGGCTTTCACTGTGCCTGATGGTGGCGGTGGGCTTTGGCATGATGCAAGGCCTTACGGTCAGCAACACGATCATTCAGACATTGGTGCCGGAGGACAAGCGCGGGCGGGTGATGAGTTACTACACGGCGGCGTTTGTTGGGATGGCTCCATTCGGCAGCCTGTTGGCGGGAACGCTGGCGCACTGGATCGGGGCTCCCTGGACGGTGATGGTGACTGGAACCTGCTGCATCCTGGGCGCAGCGTGGTTCTGGTCGCGGCGCAAGGAGATTCGCGATGTGATCCGGCCGATCTACATCCAGCTTGGGATTGTGCCCGCGCCTCCGGAGTTGGTGGAAGAGCAGTGAACTTCAGGGTGTAGAACCTTGGGCAGAGTTTAAGCAGGCCGCATCCTGGATTTAGTTCGCGACTCGACGAAAATGCCTTTCTGGCGTGAAATGAGAACGACTGTCTTTCCCACAGATGGCTTTTCGGAGAGGTTCTCCTTGTCTCCTTCGTTTCGCAGCACGCTGAGTGTTTTAGCTCTTCCCTTTGCGTTAGCCGGACTGGCCGCCGCGCAGGTTGCGAAGCCTCCGGCGATGTATGCGCAGCCGGCACCCCATATTAATGCTCCCCTGGGCGACATTCCTCGCATGCCGGGCGACGGAGACGGCGCTTACAAGACGCAGCACTACCGGGACCTCTTTGCGGAACTGGGGCATACTCCGGCGGAGAGCCGCGCCAAGATTGACAAGGCGTTTCAGCAGCTCTTTCACGGCGATGGGCAGGAGGAGCGAATCTACTTCGAAACTGGCGAGAACGCCAATGGCCCATTGGCCTACATCACCGATTGGGCGAACAACGATGCGCGCACCGAAGGCATGAGCTACGGCATGATGATCGCGGTCCAGTTGGATAAAAAGCGCGAATTTGATGCCATCTGGAACTGGGCGAATACCTACATGCTGGTTACCGATCCGAAGAATCCTTCGGTGGGTTATTTTGCGTGGTCGATGAGTACCGACGGAACGCCGCGGTCGACCGGGGCGGCTCCGGATGGGGAAGAGTATTTCGTAATGGCGCTTTATTTTGCCGCGCACCGCTGGGGAAACGGCAAAGGCATCTATAACTGAGGCGGAGGCAGACAAGATTCTTCGCGGGATGCGGCATCATCCCGTGCTGAACGGTTCGAGTCCGTTTCGAGTTCATCCCGGCGATCCGCCGTTCGTTCCGCCCGACCATCCCTGGCCTAGCCCGAAGAACAAGGTCCGCGAGCGCGAGTTGTTAGCGCAGGGGAAGTCTCCCGACGCGTTCTTCTATCACCCCTCGCGAGGGCAGCGCACGGAGACGATCGGGCCGATGGTGGAAGAGAGCCACTTCATGATTCGCTTTGTGCCCAATGAGGGCGCGGGCTTTACCGACGCGTCGTATCACCTGCCGGCGTTTTATGAGCTATGGGCGCGCTGGGGTCCAGTCGAAGACCGCGAATTCTGGGCGAAGGCCGCGGATGTGAGCCGGGCGATGTTCAGCAAGGTGACCGGACCGCAAACGGGTTTAACTCCCGACAGGAATAACTTCGATATGACGCAGATTGTCGGCCGCGATGGCACTCCGCCCTTTAGCTATGACTCGTGGAGAAGCGTGAGCAACTGGTCGGTCGATTATTCCTGGTGGAAGAAGGATCCACAGGAAATCGTCCTGAGCGACCGTATTCAGACGTTTCTCAATGGGCAGGGAATCGGCACATTTGCCGACCGCTACACGCTCGACGGCAAGGCGCTCTCAACGCGGCACTCGACGGGGATGCTGGCGACGACCGCCGTGGGCAGTCTTGCGGCTTCCTCGGGACCGGTTGCCAAGGCATTTTTAGAGGAGCTTTGGAATTCGCCCATTCCCTCTGGGGAGCAGCGCTACTACGACGGTTTGTTATACCTCATGAGCATGATGCACTGCAGCGGGAACTTCCGCATCGTCACCCCCCGCAATATACGTTAGGAATTGCCCACGGAATCACAGCATGTTATTCTTGATGCAGACACTTAGGAAGTGTAGAGAACATAAGAAACAGGAGTAACGCACAGACCGTGCTGGCACCTACAAAAAAGACCGACATTATCACGCGTTTTCGCACGCATGACTCCGACACCGGCAGTCCTGAAGTGCAGATCGCGATCCTCAGCGAGCGCATTGGCGAGCTGACCGAGCACTTCAAGACCCACGCGAAGGACCATGGTTCGCGCCGCGGCCTGTTGATGCTGGTGAGCAAGCGCCGCCGCCTGCTTGACTACCTCAAGACGAACGACTCCGACCGCTATCGCGAAGTCATCGGCAAGCTCGGCATACGCAAGTAGCCGCAACGATTCCATTGTCCCTCAAGCAGACGCGACGGAAATCGAATTCAGAATGGAATGCGCGGGCTCGGCAACGGGCCCAGGTGTATTCGCTGCAGGCAGTGTGCGGCCCGTATGGCACGCATCGCCGGCGCGGGAGAGTCTCACTCTGATGCGAACGCTTTCCGCGGCTCCCACGCGCGTGCCATCCGGCGAAAGTCGGGCGGGTAGTGCAGCAGCCGTTCTGACCAAAACTTATTTCCGCCGTCTTTCCCACCTAAGAATTTTCCCACCCGCGATTCGCCTTTCAGGTTTAAGCCTGGCCTTGCATTTTTGCATCCCGCCGCATGAAGCGGCACTGGCCGGCTACCGACTGCCCACAATGCGGGGCGCGATCGCATATTGCTCTTAAGAAACGAGGATTTATGAAGCACGACGTAACAGTTGAGCTTGCCGGCGGCAAGCAGTTGCATTTTGAAACAGGCCGCATGGCCAAGCAGGCGCCAGGCGCCGCGCTCGTCACCCAGGGTGAATCGGTAGTGCTGGGCACCGCCGTCGCCTCGCCAGATCCGAGGGAAGGTATCGACTTCTTTCCTCTCACCGTCGATTATCGCGAGTACGCCTATGCGGGCGGACGCATTCCCGGCGGCTTTATCAAGCGCGAAGGCCGGCCGAGCGAGCGCGAGATTCTGACCTGCCGTCAGATCGATCGCCCCATTCGCCCGCTGTTTCCGGAGGGCTTCCGCAATGAGACACAGGTCATCGTGCTCGTCTTTTCGGCAGACAAAGAGAACGATCCCGATGTGATCGGCATCAACGCCGCAAGTGCGGCTCTGTCACTTTCGGACATACCCTTTGCGGGTCCGGTCGGAGCGGTGCGCGTGGGGCAGGTAAACGGTGAGTTCGTCGTGAATCCGACGTATGCCGAACGGCGCGAGAGCTCGATCAACATTACGGTGGTTGCGACCAAGCACGGCATTGTGATGGTCGAGAGCGGATCGAGCGAGGTCTCGGAAGAGACGGTGATCGGCGCGATTGAGTTCGGTCACGAGGAAATCAAGAAGATTGTCGCCGGAATCGAAAAACTGGTCTCGCTGGCAGGCAAAACAAAGCGCGAGGTTGCTCCTCCGGAATTCGACGCGGCTTATTACTCCGGACTGAGCGCGAAAATTGGCGATCGTCTCAAGGACGCGCTTGATACGAGCGCGCATCCCAAGGCGGAAAGCTATGCCCTGGTGAAGCAGATCAAGGACGAGCTGGCCAAGGAAGTCAGCGAGGGCGAAGACGCAGCGGCAGCCAAGAAGAAGCTGGCGAAGTACTACGAGGCTCTGCGCGAGAATATCTTCCGAGAACAGGTAACGAAGGAGCGCATCCGGCCGGATCGCCGCGCCTTCGATCAGATTCGCCCCATCACGATTGAGGTTGGCGTTCTGCCCCGCACGCACGGCTCGGCGCTGTTCACGCGCGGTGAGACACAGGCGCTGGTGACAGCCACGCTGGGCACTGGTGATGACTCGCAGCGTCTGGAGACATTCGAAGGCGAGCAGAAGAAGCGCTTCATGCTGCACTACAATTTCCCGCCATTTTCGGTGGGAGAAGTGGGCCGCATGACCGGCGTTGGACGCCGCGAAGTGGGTCACGGAGCACTGGCGGAGCGCGCGGTGAGCGCAGTGCTTCCGAACGAAGACGAGTCGCCTTATTCACTGCGTGTCGTTTCGGACATTCTGGAGTCGAACGGTTCTTCTTCGATGGCCTCGGTGTGCGGAGCTAGCCTGGCGCTGATGGATGCGGGTATTCCGCTGAAGGCGTCGGTTGCGGGCATCGCGATGGGCCTGGTGAAGGAGGGCGAAGAGTACGCCATTCTGACCGATATTGCCGGTGCGGAAGATCACTACGGCGATATGGACTTCAAGGTTGCGGGCACGCGGAAGGGAATTACTGCGCTGCAGATGGACATCAAGATCAGCGGTATCACCGGCCAGATCATGCGCGAGGCGCTCGAACAGGCGCGGCGCGGCCGGCTGTTTCTGCTGGACACGATGGACGCGACGCTGAGCGGACCGCGAGACATCAAGTCGAAGTATGCGCCGCAGATTCGCACGCTGCAGATTCCTACCGACAAGATTCGCGACTTGATCGGGCCGGGCGGCAAGACGATTCGCGGCATCATCGAGGCCACACAGGTCAAGATCGATGTCGACGATACGGGCCGCGTGAACGTGGCATCGAGCGATGAAGAAGGCTTGAAGAGAGCGCTGGCCATGATCAACGACCTTACGGCTGTACCGGAGATCGGCAAGACGTATCTCGGCAAGGTGGTTCGCCTGGCGGAGTTCGGCGCATTCGTCGAGATCTTCCCGGGGACCGACGGTCTGCTGCACGTGAGCGAGATCGCCGAGCATCGCGTGAAGGAAGTGAAGGACGAGTTGCGCGAAGGCGATCAGGTCCTGGTAAAGGTCCTTGGCGTTGAAGGCAACCGTATCAAGCTCTCGCGCAAGGCCCTGCTCAGGGAACAGCGCGAGAAGCTGGGTCTGCCTGCGCCGGGTGCACAGAGCGGTCCGGTTGGCGACATCTCAGCGTCGGGTGAATCTTCTTCGGAAGAGCGCCCACGGCGTCAACCACGGCCGGAGCCGGTAGAACGGCAGCCTTCGTCCAATGCCAGCACCATTACTATTGAAGGCGGCGACGACTTCGATGATGCAGGTGGCGAGGATGGCGGCGAAGAGATTAACTTCAACCGCGCCGATGGCGTACCGGTTGCGGTGGCGTCCAGTGGCGAGCGCCGTCCGGGCGGAGCGGGCCAGGGCGGTGGAGGTCAGCGTCGTCGGCGACGTGGTCGCGGCCGCGGACCGGGTGGCGGTGGTGGCGGTGGCGGTCGCGGACCGCAGTAGGTTACACAAAGAGGGCTGCGCATTGAGCGTGGCCCTTTTTCTGCACTGCGCCGCGACAAGAAGCCAATGAACTGGCGGACTACAGCGGCGTTTGTTGTGGTCGGATTGATCTGGGGCAGCGCGTGGATTGCCACCTCGCTGGTGCTTCCGCAAATGCCCGGCCTCTATGCCGGCGCGGTGCGCTTTACCATTGCTGCAAGTTTCGCCGCGCTTCTTGCGCTGGCGACGAATCTCCGAAGATCCAATCCATTAAGAAAAAAGTCCGCCAGCCTGATTTCGTCACTTGTTCTCGGCGTAACGATGGTGTCGCTGCCCTATGCGCTAACGGTGTGGGCAGCGGGACAGGTGTCTCCGGGAGTAGTGGCGACTTTGTTTGCCTTTATGCCATTGACGGCTCTGCTACTGAGCAAGGACGGTGCGAGCAGGGCGATCTCGACGGTGGTGATCGGTATTGGCGGCGTAGCTCTTCTTGTCGCACAGGGGCTGTCGACTTCGACGGCGCAACTCAAAGGAGCGCTTCTGATTGCAGGCGCCGTGGGACTGGGGGCATTTTCGCTGGACTATGCGAAGAAATATTTGGGGGCACGGAAACATATGAGGCACGTCGATCTGCCCGCATCGGCGGCGATCCAATTCACCGTAGCAGCAATTCTATTGGGAGCACTTAGCCTGGTGACCGAGCACCGGGAGCCGATCGCGTGGACCAAACAACTCGTTGCCTCGCTCTTGGTCCAGGGGGTGATCGTGAGCGGGGCGACACTGCCGCTGGTGTATTGGTTGTTGACGAAGCTGGAGACGTGGCAGGTGGCTGCTCTGCAGTGGACTGCGACGCTGGTTGCGGTTGCGGAAGCAGCCTGGTTTCTGCGTGCCAAACTCCCTGTGGAAACCTGGGCCGGGGCAGGAATCATCGTTGCTGCGACTGTGCGGCTGTCCGGCGGAAGTGGACAGGAAAGCGAGGAAACCGTAACTCTTCAGATAACAAACCGTACGTTTGACGCATCAATGGCATCCGAATCTGAAGTAGGATCAGAGCAAAGGTGAGTTCGCTGAGTCGAGGCAGGCAGAGCGGCAATGAGCGCGTCCATGTACATCGTCGTTGAGGGTGAGGATCCGGGCTACGATATCTTCGTGAACGGGCACGCCCTGGCGCGCAATGAGGATGCGCTGGAGAAACTGGCAGTGCGGTTAGGAGTGAAACCGCTCCTCGAATTCTTCTCCGCCGATCAGAACTCCATGGCCCTGCTGCTAGAAGAAGGCGCGGGTGATCCCGAATGGGCCAAGACATTGCCGCCCCCGCAGTGGTTTTCGCCTGAAGACGGTCTCGCCACGATCTCGACTCTGCATGACTTTCTCAAGGATGCACCGACCACACTCGGGACGGAGACCCTTTTGGTCGTGAATGAACTTGAGGAATACGAACGCGTGTTGCGGAAGACGGCCATGCGCAATCTCCGCTGGCAGCTGGCCGTCAGCTGGAAGTGAAAAAAGCGCCCCCTCACCATTAAACGGCTATTTCTTCCAAGCCCCCAGCTCTCTTCTCAGCAAGACCATTTCACCCAGGTGATAGCTGGTGTGATCGCAAGCAAGCAATATCTCGCGGAGCAGGGTTTGACCGTCACCCCATGGAATTTTTGCGTACAGGTTCGACTCCGGGTCCTGGAGCATTTTTTCAAAGGCGACGAAGTCAGCCTTGAGAGCTTTGACCGACTTCCGCCACTCGCTTGCTGAAGCCGGGGCATCCTTTGCCGGCCAGTACTCGTCTGGCCACTTCGGCGCAATATACTTAGGATCCGTGGAGAAGAGCAGCAGATCGTTAATTGTGAACCGTATGTGTTCAAGAAGCTGCCAGGGAGTAAATGGAGCGTTCTCCGGTTTGCTGCCTTGCAGTTTCTCTGGAAAATCATCGAGAACGGTAGCCAGGTCTACATGCGCGCTGCCTCCGCGCATAAATTCCAAAAGGTGATCGCGCAAAACTCGGTCATCCAGGGGCATTTATCTCTCCTCAGACGATGGGATGCTCAAAGATGAACGAATGATTTACTCGATGAAAGATTCCTTCCCGGATGCCCAGAGATCAGTAAGCTTCCGCCGTCGCGAGTTCACGTTTATCGGCGAAAATATTTCCCATGCGGCGAATCTGAGCGCCCACTCCCCGCAGCTTCTCCTCGATGTGCTCATAGCCGCGATCCATATGGTAGACACGGTCGAGAATCGACTCGCCGTCGGCGACCATCGCCGCCAGGACGAGCGATGCGGAGGCGCGCAGGTCAGAACACATGACTGCGGCGGCAGATAATGGCGACTTGCCGCGAATGGTCGCGGTGCGTCCATCGACCTTGATGTTCGCACCCATGCGGACCAACTCCTGCACATGCATGAAACGGTTTTCGAAGATGTTTTCCGTCACGACGGACGTGCCGTCGGCCTGTGTGGCCAGGGCCATGTACTGAGCCTGCATATCGGTGGGGAAGCCGGGATATTCTTCGGTCGAAACATCGGCGGCTTTCAACTGGCCTTCGCTGCGGACGCGGATCGAATCCTTGCCGAGGATGTCGATGCGCGCGCCGGCCTCTTCGAGCTTGCCGATGATGGCGCTCAGGTGAGCGGGATTACAGTTGGCAATACAGAGGTCGCCGCCGGTGATGGCTCCGGCGACGAGGAAGGTTCCGGCCTCGATGCGGTCGGGATTGATGCGGTGGCGTGCGCCGTGGAGCTTGTCCACCCCTTGCACGCGAATTATCGATGTGCCTGCGCCTTCGATCTTCGCGCCCATGGCGGTGAGCAGCGCAGCAAGGTCGGTGACCTCGGGCTCGCGGGCGCAGTTTTCGAGCACGGTCTCGCCTTCGGCCAGAACGGCGGCCATCAGCAGGTCTTCCGTGCCCGTGACTGTGATCTTGTCGAAATTTATATGTGCGCCCTTGAGGCGCTCGGCGCGCGCTTCAATGTAGCCGTGCTCGTAGGTGATGGTCGCGCCCATCGTTTCCAGGCCCTTGATATGCAGGTCGATAGGACGGCCTCCGATGGCGCAGCCGCCGGGCATGGCGACGCGTGCGAGACCGGTGCGAGCGACCAGCGGGCCGAGGACCAGCGAAGAGGCACGCATGGTCTTCACGATTTCATATTTTGCAACTGGGTCGGAAAGCAAGCGGCAACTTATAGTCGTGCGGTGCTGCGCTCGGCCATAGCCCAGTTCGACCTCGCCGCCCATGGAGACGAGCAGCTTGCGCTCCGTTTCAATGTCGCGTACCTGCGGGATGTTTTCGAGAACCACCTCATCTTCAGTGAGTATGGCGGCGGCCATGCAGGGAAGTGCCGAGTTCTTTGCGCCGCTTACGCGAATAGTGCCGAGCAGGGGATTGCCCCCGCGAATTACGAATTTGTCCATAGTTTCTGTGCCGTTCCTTGCTGCGGTCCTGTATGCAGTAGTGTAAATGCGCGAGCTGTGGGAAGGCAGAGCAGGTGCTTAGTTTGAAACCTGCTCTGAGTTGGCTTTGAGCCACTGCGCCAGTCCGTTCTCGGAAAGTTTGCCTCCAAATCCATAGGCGGCAGCTGGCCGGGTGAGCGATGGCGTCGCCTCGGAATAAGGAGCAGGCTGAGACGCGAAAACCGAAAACCCGCCGGCTGTACGGCGGGCTTTGTGAGTTGACTGCTCTTGGCTCAGAGTTCCATCGTCGTATCTTCAATAGCCAGCCGCACATTGCCGTCGGATCTGGCGAGACGGCGAACGGCTTCGGGCTTGTCGACTCCGGCTTTGAGCATGACCAGCGCTACAGGTACGCTGCGGCCTGCGGACTTGATGACGTCAACAGCCTTGTCACGGCTGATATGGCAGGCCCGCATCAGGATGCCGATACCACGCTCTACCAACTTCGAGTTCTGCATGTGCACGTTGACCATGAGGTTTTCGTACACGTAGCCGAGTCGCGTCATGGCCCCGGTGGTGATCATGTTGGTGATCATCTTCTGGGCGGTGGCCGCTTTCATGCGGGTTGAGCCGGATATGACTTCCGGTCCGACGTCGGCGATGATGGCGATATCTGCCGCAGCGGCCAAGGGCGCATTCTGGTTGCAGGTGATGCAGGCCGTCTTTGCTCCGCGCGCACGCGCATAGGCAATCGCGGCGACAACGTATGGTGTGCGTCCGCTGGCCGAAAGGCCGATGATCATGTCTTTGCGAGTGGGGCGGCGCCGTGCGATGTCGCGCTGGCCCAGTTCCTCGGAGTCTTCGTTGACCTCAACCGGCGACGCGAGAGCCTTGGGGCCGCCGGCCATGATGTACTGAACTGTCTGCGGCGTGGTCGAAAAATAGGGAGGACATTCACAGGCATCGAGCGAAGCGATGCGTCCGCTCGATCCGGCGCCAATGTAGATCAACCGGCCGCCTTCGCGGAGGCTGCGCGCCACTGAGTCGATGACCTGAGCGATCTCTGGCAGCGCTTTTTTTACGGCGGCGGCTACCTTCGAATCTTCGTGGTTGATGATGCGCGCGATCTCTAAAGCGGACTTGGTATCAAACCCCTGCGATGCGTCGTTGGGGCTTTCCGTCATCAGATCGTGCAGATTTGAATTGGAATTGGTGGGCTTATGATTTGAACTTTTGATATCAGCCTGCGGGTGCGTCAAAGTGGCCATAGTTGTGTGTTTCCGGAACGTGTGCTGCCTAATTCTAACGCCAACTCACGCGTCTTGCATCTGAATTCTTGTGCCCGCGAAGATCGTTAGTGCAATTCGGATATGACGGCATCATGGAATGCGGGACGTACTGCCTGAATCTCCTTGCTTGCCCGGTCGGGCCATGTGCGATTCGTGAGCAGAACCACCGCAAGTTTGCGTTCCGGATCGATCCACAGAGAAGTTCCGGCATAGCCAAGATGTCCGATGGACCTCTCGCTCAAGTAGTTGCCTGAGGACGATGGCTCGCTGGGTGTGTCCCATCCGAGTGCGCGGCTTGTACCTGGAGGTTCGGTTTGCCGCGTGGCAAAGAGTTTGACCGTCTCACGTTGAAATAGTTGCTGCCCGCTTTGCGTTCGACCGTCGGCGAGAATGCATGCAGCAAAACGCAGGACATCGAGTGCATTTGAAAAAAGCCCGGCGTGTCCTGCAACTCCGCCCAGCGCGTGGCAGTTCTCATCCTGCACCTCGCCCTGAATCACGCGCCGCCGATATACTCTGTCATCTTCCGTGGGAGGAATATGCCGCTGCCAATCCTGAGGGGGACAGAAGCGCGCGGACTCCAAGCCGAGCGGCGCTACAATCTCGCGCCAAAAGAAGCGCTCTGCCAGGTCCCCGGAGAGAACCTCGAGCGCTTTGCCGAGCAGGATAAATCCGATGTCTGAGTATTCGGCGCGGGTCCCCGGCGCCGCTTCGAGGGGAATGTGCAGAGCGGCGCGCAGCAAAGTCTCGGGCGCGCGGTGGTCCTCGAAAAGCCGCCCGTATCCCGGCAGTCCCGACGAGTGGGCGAGCAGCATGCGCAGGGTTACGCGCTCTTTGTGCGAGCCCGGCTCCATACCGATAACAAAGCCGGGAAGAATATCTCCGAGGCGTGCATCGAGGTCGAGTACGCCGCGACCTCCGCTGCCTGTGCCGCCGGTGCGGCCTCGATCATAGAGCAACATGGCCATGGCGGTGGTCGCCATCACCTTGGTGATGCTGGCAAGATCGAAGACTGTTCCGGGCGTGACTTCGGGTGCGGCCGGATCATAGGTGAATCGGCCTACTGCATCGAGGGCCACGACATGGCCATCGAGTAAGACCCCATAGGCTGCTCCCGGTAGAGCGCGCTTCTCGACCGCCTGCTGCAGTACCTCGCGCGCCGCGCGGAATCGTCCACGGGTGTCCAATGCTGTCTCGGGGATGGAGATTTGCGGCGGAGGCATGGAAGTTTGCTTATATTAAGGCATTTCTCCTATTGTTGTAGCCTTTGATGGGGTGTGTCGGACATGTTTTTTGGAACTCGGTCGGTAAGCTGACGGATATGGGGAGAATGACGAAGAGAGGGTTTTCGCTTTCACTGGTGCTCACCTTGATGGCCACCGGCAGTCTGCAGGCCCAGTCCGCTGGCGGCCAGGATGCAGTGCTCGAAGCCAGACTGCGCTCAACGGCTGCTGCCCATCACGGCAAGCTTGCCCTCTATGCCGAGGACCTTATGACTGGCAGAACGGTCAGCCTGGATGCGGATGCGCCGGTGCAGACTGCATCGGTGATCAAGCTGACGGGTCTATATGAGGCTCTCGAGCAGATCCGCGAAGGCAAGGCGCATTTTGAGGATAAGATCACGCTCACCCATGACGACCAGGTCTCAGGCTCGGGGATTCTGCCCCTCTTCGACACGCCGCAGACACTGACCTTTAAAGACGCTCTAACATTGATGATTGTGCTGAGCGACAACACAGCGACAAACCTGGCGATCGATCATCTCGGACTCAAGAACATCGACAATCGCATTGTCTCGCTTGGTCTCCAGAACACGTGGTTCTATAAGAAGGTCTACAAACCTGCCGTGGGGCCGATGCCTGCCGATCAAAAAGTCTTTGGCCTGGGCAAGACGACGGCGCGAGAGATGGCCAGTGTGATGAAGCGCTTCGTCACGTGCGATCTAAATCCGCCAGGCAACTCCGCCGTGCCGACGCAAGCTGACCATGCTCTTTGCGACGCAGCCCTGCACATGCTCAGGAACCAGTTCTACCGGAACAGCCTCCCGCGCTACCTCGAAACCTTGGATACGAGCGAGGGCGAATCGAGTATTGCCAACAAGACCGGTGCGCTGGACGCTGTCCGCAACGACGTGGGCGTCGTCTACACGAAGCACGGGCCGATTATTATCTCCGAGTTCACATATGCCAACGAGGACCAAAGCTGGACGCCAGACAACCAGGCCGAAGTGCTGATGGCGAAGATGGCGAAGGAGATCGTAGACGCATGGGCCACCCGCTAACTCGATGCGATCTGTCTTCGTCTATTAATTCAAGGTCTATTCATTCAGAGCCTAATAATTCGGCGCCACTGGCGTGTCTTTGCGAGAGAATAGCGGGGAGTGGTGCAAACTATGAGGAAGATATTCAGCTTCGTGGCGTGTGTGGCGTTCCTCTGTTCCGTCGCGGGGGCGCAGACGGAGTCTCCAGCCGCGCCTACCCCCTCCCCATCGGCGGCCGCGGCACCCCCGACCGTATCGGGAACTGCAACTCCAGCAGCTACGCCCCCAGCGAAGATGATCGAGGTTCCGGCCGGCACCAAGGTCCTGCTCTCGCTGCACAGCGGTGTGAATACCAAGACTGCCCAGCCCGGCGATGGAGTGTATCTCTCCTCCAATTTCCCCGTAGTGGCGGATGGCCACGTGGTCATTCCCTCGGGCGTCTATGTCCAGGGAGTGATCGACACGGTTGTGCGCCCAGGTCATGTGAAGGGCCGCGCGCAGGTCACGATGCACTTCACCACCATGATCTTTCCCAACGGGTCGGTTGTCAGCATTCCGGGCACGGTCAATAGCCTTCCTGGATCTGCCGGCCCGACCGTCAAGGGCAGCGAAGGCACAATCGAGCAGGCGGGCAGCAAGGGCAAGGATGTGGGCGCCATTGCCACCGGCGCGGCTACTGGCGCGGGCCTGGGAGGCATCATCGGGGCGGCTTCGGACCATCCTGGCGCGGGGGTGGGCTACGGAGCGCTGGGTGGGGCCGTCGGCGGCGTGCTCTACACGCTGTTCACGCGCGGCAATGAGATTATGCTCGAACAGGGGTCGACCATCGAAATGGTTCTGCAACGACCTCTTATGCTCGAAGAAGCCAATCTAACCGCGGCAAACGCTCCGGGATTTGTTCCCACTGGTCAGCAGCAGCAGCCTATGCCCAAGCCAGTCGCGCATCCACGGATTCTTTGTCCTCTCGGAACCCTGGGATGCCAGTAAAATAGAGGAGACAGGCAAATTCCAAGAATGATTGACGAGACTCAACAACCCGCGGCTCAACCCGAACCCGGAAAGGTGAATACCACCCCAACCCATGTGCGCTTGTGGGTGCGCGACGTGCTGATTTCGGTGGCGGCGTCGTTCATGATTATCACCTTTCTCTACCAGCCGGTGCGCGTCGAAGGCACTTCAATGCAGCCGCAGCTGCGCGATCAGGACCGGCTCTTCATCAACAAATTCGTCTATCGCTTCGGGAGCATCTCCCGTGGCGATATTGTGGTGTTCCACTATCCCCGCGACCCGGAGAAGAGCTATATCAAGCGCGTCATCGCGCTGCCGGGCGATTCGTTGCGCCTTGACGAGGGCCGGGTGTACGTCAACGGGCAGCGCATCGACGAGGAGTACGTGCCGCGTCCCTACCGCGATGTGCGGTCCATGCCGGAGATGGTCATCCCGCAGGGTGAGTACTTCGTGATGGGCGATCACCGGTCGATTTCCAGTGACAGCCGCGACTTCGGTCCGGTCGATCGGAATCTGATCTACGGGAAAGCTGCCTTCGTCTACTGGCCTGCGGATGATCTAGGCGTAGTTCACTAGGGACGAGCTTCCGTTCGTCTTGAGGTAACGTTACGGCCTACCTCCCCCACCCCCTCATTTATCCATATATTTCATCCCATTGGATTTAATGGATAGGTCGCTCCAAATATTTCATTCTAAAATAGTTATTTCTATATATCAGATAATAAAAGAGTTATGTCCGATTAATGTTCCCGTTTTGGGAATGATCGATCCGCTCAAAAGAAAAGCCCGGCTGCTGATGCGGCCGGGCTTCCTGTTCCTCTATTTCTATTGTATCGGGTTTGGGGAAATTCTCAGCCGAGGGATGTGACAACGGATAGAAATCGCGCGCTAGTGTACACGATTATCGTGTACACTACTTTCGTGAAGAATATTACTCTCAGCGCTGATGAGCACCTCATCGAGGAGGCTCGCAACATGGCAAGAAGTCAACGCACCACCCTGAATGCGGCATTTCGGGAATGGCTGCTTCAGTTCACAGCTCAGCCGGAGAGCGCAAAGGAATATAACGCCCTGATGCACCGGCTTAAGTATGTGAAGGCAGGTCGTCATTTTTCCCGGGACGAACTGAATGAGCGGTAGGTTTTTCCTCGACACCAATATCTTTATCTACTCCTTCGATGAGAGCGCTCCCGCGAAGGTGCAAAAGGCGCGGAAACTGATCGGTGAAGCGATTGCCACGCGCAAGGGCGTGATCAGTTACCAGGTCGTGCAGGAGTTCTTCAACTTTGCCTTGCGGCGTATTACTCCGCCGATGACTACGCCCGATGCGGAGCAATATCTAAACGCCGTCTTGCGGCCGTTGCTGGCGATCCACTCATCGCCATCTCTGTTTACCGCGGCGCTTCACGTGCAGGGTCGTTATCAACTCGCGTGGTATGACTCGCTGATCGTGGCAGCGACGTCGGAGGCTGGATGCGGCATACTCTACAGCGAGGATCTGCAGGATGGGCAGCGGTTTGGAGCGGTACATGTGAAGAATCCGTTTGCGTAGCGGCTCTGGGCCCGCCCCACTCAAGCCAACACAGGGCTTGAATCGGGCACCAGGCTGAAGACTGACAACGCCGCGCATTCTAGGTAAAGTTACCTAATTTTTTGGTGGTCCATGAGCGCGGCATGGCTATCCGCCGCGCCCTCACGTAGCCACAAGTGCAAGCGTCCGTTCGCACCGAATTCTTTGAGATCAGGATGGCCTGGCGGTCCGTTCGGGAGATGGCTTGATGCGGCTTTCAGTTCTCGCGTGCGGCGGCTTCCAGCGTGGGCAGGTCCATCTTGATCATCCCCATCATGGCTTCCATGGCTTTGGGGTGACTGATCAGCTCGCCGATATTGCGCGGCACAATCTGCCAGCACAGGCCGAAGCGGTCTGTGAGCCATCCGCAGGCCATGGGTTTGCCGCCTTCGATCAACTTGTCCCAGTAGTTGTCGATCTCCTGCTGGGAGTCGCAACGGACGAAGAACGAGAAGGCGGGGTTGAGCTGGTGCGAGGGGCCACCGTTAAGAAAGACCATCTCCTGCCCTTCAAGCTCGATCGTGATCGTGGCAATCTTGCCCGCGGGCCAGGGACCGACGCCTTTGGAACGCAGCTCATCGAGCTTGCGCGCGTGCGGGAAGATGCTCAGGTAGAATTCGGCGGCTTCTTCGGCGTTGTCGTTGAACCAGAGGAATGGCGCAAGTTTATTCATGGCTTGCAATGGTAACAGCCAGGGGGTCATCTCCGACAAGGCGGCTTACCGAGACTACCGACAGATATCAGGTAAAGCTTGACCAGCCACGTCATCGAACCAGGAGCGCATTTACAGTGGAGCGTGTTTTACTGTCAATGCTGCCAGCTCTTGTAAACGAATTCGATGCTGTAGCCGTCCGGGTCAAGCACATTTGCAGCATAGTAACGCGGGTCATAGTAGAGTCGGGCGCCGGGTGCGCCATTGTCGGTGGCTCCTGCCGCAATCGCGGCGGCATAGGCCGCTTCCACCTGACCCCGGCTATCGGCGACAAAGCCGATATGCGCGGCATGGCTATCCGCCGCACCTTCGCGCAGCCACAAGTACAAGCGTCCGTTCGCACCGAATCCTTTGAGATCAGGATGGCCTGGCGGACCGTTCCTGCCGTCGTAATCAAAGCGCTCATTGATGCCGAGAGGAGCCAGCGCCTGTTCGTAAAACAATGTCGAGCGCTGGATATCGCTCACTGTGAGAATGACATGGTCCAGCATGTTGTCCTTTCGATCGCAGGATGGCGCGGTCGCCAGCGAAGGTTCATTCTAATCGGGGCAAATGGTCACCCAAGGACCATGCTCCCGAGGAATGGGAATGGAGCAGTTTTCGCACTATGCTACTGGACATGAGGGGACGTGCGTGGAGATCGAGTCCGAATGGACGGGCAGAAAACGCGAACGGACGCTGGGCGGGAACTATCCCACTCAAGCCAATAGAAGGCTTGAGTGGGCCACCGTTGTTTCCGGCGATGCACACGCCCACATCTGGCGATAAAACCGCCAGATATGGGGCACCCAAGCGTCGGAAGTTGCGCAGGAGCATGATCGCTGTCGCTGCTCTGATCGCCGTTTTCCTTTTCGCGCCAGCCGCCATGCCTCAGGAGCAGGAAAACGCCGCTCCGAAGGAGAATCCCAAGCCTGCTGCACCCGTGACGATCGCTCCGCAGAGTTCGAAAGAGGGGCGTGCGTTGTTCGATCGAAAGCGATACGCAGAGGCGAAACCTCTTCTAGAGAAAGCTTGCAACATCGGCAATGCGGACTCGTGCGGGCTGCTGGGCGATCTCTACTATTACGGCTGGGGCGGAGTGGACCAGGACTTCGAACAGACGCGCCTGCTCGACAAGCAGGCCTGCGACGGCGGAAGCATAGAGAGCTGCGGGAATCTCGGCTTGCTCTACGAAAAGGGCCTGGGTGGGAAGACGAACTACACAGCGGCGCGCTCTCTCTACAAGAAGGCCTGTAACGGCGGGTCTAGTGGGTCCATGGCGAGATGTTCGTCGCTGGGGATGCTCTATCTGAATGGCGTGGGAGGCGACCGGGATTATGCAGAGGCGAGCGCTTTCTTCAGGAAGGCCTGCGATGGAGGATTCATGCTCGGTTGCACCGCCCTCGGTTCGCTCTATCAAAACGGCCAGGGCACATTACCGGACGCTGGACAGGCGCGCACGTTGTATGAGCAGGCCTGCAATGGCGGAGAGATGGTCGGTTGCAGCTGGCTCGGCAGGCTCTACGAAATAGGCCTGGGCGTACCGCAGGACTACGGGCAGGCACGCACCCTGTTCAAGAAGGCCTGCGACGGCGGATTCAAACCGGCTTGCGAAAGTCTTGGCAAGCTGCCCTGATTCCGGCCTCGCCCCACGCTTGAGGGCGGATGAGAAGTGCAGGACCCGTCTGTGTAGGTATTTGTTTTTATCCCGTGTCCATTCCTGGAGACTCTTGTGCGGAAATGGACGGCTGGCCCACGCACCTGGCCAACTGTTCGCCAACCGCCTTTTCTTATGGAATCAACCGCTTAGTTTTCTGCAGGAATATGGCTGGATCGTTGCTGAATTCTCTTTGGAGGTGCCGATGCCTACCTTCCTGCAGGACCTTCGCTTCGCTTTCCGCCAGCGCTGCGAGTAGAGTAGACGGCTAAGTATCCATACTAAATATCTGCACTAAATATCCTGGATACTCAACGTGCGCGGATCTGTAACCCGCTGCATCAACGAGGCTGCAAGTAGCATGAAGACACCGCCCGCAATAATGGCGTAGAGGCGATTGCCATGCAGAAGATGGATCATGATCCATCCGAAGAAGAGCGATGCAAGGATTTCCGGAGTCACCACGAAGAAATTGAAGATGCCCATATAGACCCCGGTCCGCTCCGGCGGTAACGACGCCGCAAGCAATGCATACGGCATCGAAAGCGTGCTTGCCCAGGCTATGCCCACTCCAAGCATGGTGAACAGCAGCATGTATTTGTTGTGCATCACCACCACGGCGATAAGCCCAACGGCTCCGCACAACAAACACAGGCTATGTGTCTTTTTGCGGCCCAGCTTTCTGGCGAGACTCGGCAACACGAACGAAAATCCGAAGCACACTGCCGAGTAAGCCGCGAAGCAGATTCCTCCCCATTCGATTCCTGCTTTGTAAGCAGGTGAGGCGGGTTCGTTCGCTCCGAAAACGTTGTGAGCCACGGCTACCGGGAAATACAGCCACATGCAGAAGAGTCCGAGCCAGGTAAACAACTGGACAGGGCCCAGCAGGCGCATCGTCTCCGGCATTTCCTTGATTGCCGTCAAAATCTCTCTCGCGTTGGCCATTAGCCCGACGTTTTGGGTCTTGGCTCTGCGAAAAGCCTCCATGTCTTCAGGCGGATATTCCGGAGTGCTCACAATCGTCCACAACACCGCGCCAAAAAACGCCGCCGCGCCGATATAAAACGACAGCCGTACCGTGGTCGGAACCGCCCTTGTGTCACCCACTGCCTGGGTCATGTGAAAGACGTTGGTGAGAAGCCATGGAAGAGCCGATGCGATCACTGCGCCCAGTCCGATGAAAAGGCTCTGCATGGCGAATCCCCGGGTACGTTGCCCTTCCGGCAGTATGTCCGCGACAAAGGCGCGAAACGGCTCCATGCTGACGTTGATCGAAGCATCCAGGATCCACAGCATGCCCGCCGCCATCCAGAGGCTCGAGCAGTTCGGCATGAAAATCAGCATCAATGAGCTGAGAATCGCGCCGGTCAGAAAGTACGGCCGCCGCCGTCCCAACCGTCCCCAGGTGTGATCGCTGGCGTGGCCAATAATCGGCTGAATCAGCAGGCCCGTCAGCGGAGCCGCCAGCCAGAGAATCGGAATCTGGTCCGCCCTCGCTCCCAGGTATTCGTAAATGGCGCTCATGTTCGCCATTTGCAGACCCCAGCCAAACTGAATGCCCAGAAAACCAAAGCTCATGTTCCAGATTTGCCAGAAACTCCGGTTCGGCTTCTTGAATTGGGCTCTTTGCTTTACCTGTGCGGCGGCGATGCCGTCACGCGGGGGAGCGCCTTCCGCGGTTTCGATGCCGGGTGTTGGGTTTGATGTCTTCATGGCTGATGATCCAGCGGGGTGGCCCTTTGATAGATGCGGACCCCGAATGCGTCCAGCGCGACAAATGGGACGGCTACAATTTCAGGTTTCGAAACCGGGAGATCGATCTCCTTCCATATCCGGGTATCGACCCAGACGGTTCCGCGAAATGGCGTATTGGAAAGATTGACGGCCACAAGGAACTCTTCTTGCGCGGCCCGGCGAAGGAAGGTGACCACATGCTGCTCATCGGAATTATGAAGCCAGACGATCTCTCCCTGCTGCAGCGCCGGATGCTGCTCCCTCAGAGTAGCCATCGCTGCATAGAACTTCGGATACTCCGGATGCCACACCACCGATTGCCAGAATATCTTCTGTGGCTCGAAGAGAGCCGGGGCGGCAGATTGCGTCGAGTCGCCGACCTCCATGCCGTTGTAGATCAGCGGCGCGCCGTCGAGCGTGAATATGAGCGCAGAAGCGGCAATGGCTCCTGGATAGCTGTACCGCGTAGTCGCCCGCAGCTCGTCGTGATCGTCGCTGATGCGCATGTGTAGCGCACCCCTGGGAAAGAGCGCCTGCTGCTGTTCGATGTTCGCGCGAATCGCCACTGCGGGTTCACCGCTCATGATGACGTCGTTCAGCGTGTGCATGAGCGGCCATGAATAATCGATATCGAATGCGCTCTTCAGCAGCTCCGGTTTGTTGGCTTCGGCGAGCATCATGATGTCCGGCTTGACCTTGTCGAGCGCCACGCGCGCCTGCTCCCAGAAATCGGTCGGCACCTCCCCCGCCGCATCGCAGCGGTATCCGTCGAGATCGAAATCCTTGATCCAGTAGATAAGCATGTCGAGCATGTACTGGCGCAGTTTGGGATTTGAATAATCGAGCCACGCGACGTCGGTCCAGTCGTGGGGATAAGTGATGTGGCCTTCCTTATCCTTCTTATAAAAATCCGGATGCGCCATCATCACGCTGTCCCACGCAGTGTGATTGGCGACGATATCGATGATCACTTTCATCTGCCGGCGATGAGCTTCGGTCACCAAGCGGCGCAGATCGTCCTTCGTGCCAAGTGCAGGCTCGATCGCATAGTAGTCTCGCACGGCGTAAGGACTGCCGAGGCTGCCCTTCTTCTTGATCTGTCCATCCGGATGAATCGGCATCAGCCAAAGGATGTTGACGCCGAGGGCATGTAATTCATCCAGGCGGGCGGTGACGCCGTTCAGATCTCCCGTTGGCGAGAACGAACGCACAAAGACTTGGTAGATAACACCCGACTTCAACCACGCCGGAGATGTGCGGGCAGGTTGCGAGGAAATTGGCGGCGGGGTGGCCTCCTGGGCGGACGGAAGAGACCCCGGCGCCATGACTGCCAGCGCAAGCAAATAGGGCACGGCACACCGCTTGAGATTCATAGGCGTGGAAGCATACCAGCCAGAGGTCTCGACGTGCCAGAGCGGAATCGAGGGAAAGCTCCGAAGCTCGGCCCGCACAGGTCCAGCTCTCTCCCTCAAGAGACCGGACAAATCGGGATCAGGAGGGATCATCCCGGCTGGGCAGCTGAGGGCTGTTGATCGACTTTATCGGCTGGATCGGATTCAGCGCTCGGCGACGCGATCCAGCAGATCGAAGAACTCGGGGAAGGAGATTGCGGCGGATTCGGCTCCGCGAATGACGCTGTGGCCGCGTGCTCGGAGAGCGGCTACAGAGAAGGCCATCGCGATGCGGTGATCGCCGCCCGAGTCGATCTCGGCGGCATGCAGGCGCTGGCCACCGGGCACATCGAGGCCGTCCTCGAACTCTTCGACTTCGGCGCCCATTGCGCGCAGATTGCGGGCGACGAGGGCAATGCGGTCGGACTCTTTCACGCGCAGTTCTTGGGCGTCGCGGATGCGAATGCCGTTCTTTGTGAAGGGTCCGATGGCAGCAAGGACCGGCAGCTCGTCGATCAACTGTGCGGCCAGTGCGCCGGAGATGGTGGTGCCGGTCATGCCGTCCTGGGGAGCATGCACCTGGACCGTGCCCACGAGCTCTCCATTTTTCTCCTCCAGATTGAGCATGCCGATGTGCGCGCCGAGCGCGGTGAGAACGTCGAGCAGGGTGGCGCGCGTGGGATTCAATCCCAGGTCATCAAAGATGAGGTTCGATTCCGGGAAGAGCGCGGCGGCACACAGGAAAAATGCCGCCGAGGACATGTCTCCGGGAACAGCGGCTTCAATGGAGTGGAGTTGCCGTCCGCCGGCGATGGAGACGGAGTCGATGGTGCGCTGGACATCCGCGCCGAAGGCGCGAAGCGCGAGTTCGCTATGGTCGCGGGTGCGCACAGCCTCGCGCACGGTGGTTGTGCCGGATGCCTGCAATCCGGCGAATAAAACGGCGCTCTTTACCTGCGCGCTCGGCACCGGAGTGGTGTAGTCGATGGCGTGCAGTTGGTTGCCGCGAATCATGACCGGCGCGTGCCCGTCGGTGAGGTGGATATCCGCGCCCATATGCGAAAGAGGCTTGCGCACGCGCTCCATGGGGCGGCGGCTGAGAGATGTGTCGCCCACGAGGGTATATGCGGAGCGCTGCGGGGCGAGCAGACCGGCGAGCATGCGCATGGTGGAGCCGGAGTTGCCGCAGTCTAGAGGAAATTCGGAGTGGCGGAAGTGCCCATCGGTTCCGGTGATCTCGATCGTGCCATCGGCCGCGCGGGCGACCTTTGCGCCGAGTGCCGCCACGCAGGCAAGGCTGCTGGCGCAGTCCGCGCCGGATGAGAAATTCGCGAGCCGGGTTTTTCCATGGGCCAGGCCGCCGAGCAGGGCGTAGCGGTGGGAGATGCTCTTATCGCCGGGCAGGCGCAGGCTGCCGAGAATGTTGCGCGCGGGCTCGATGATGCGTTCAGTTGCGACTTCGGTCAAGGACGGCTCCAGAGAATGTTCTTTTTATCCTAAAGCACCCGTAAGACGACCACCGTCTCATCGTCGAAGCGGTCACGTTCGCCCTGGAACTTCGAAACCTCGGAGAGGATCGCGTCGGCGATCTTCGATGCCGATTTCTGAGAGTTCTTCTTGACGATGGCCTTGAGCCGATCGTCGCCAAACATGTCGCCGTCCGCGTTTTGCGCGTCGGTGATGCCATCGCTGAAGAAGATGAGCGAGTCACCGGGCTGCGTGGAGAGGGTGAATTCTTCGTATTTCACGTTGGGGAACATGCCCAGCGGAAAGCCCTCGGCGTGCACTGTGTCCACTTCGCCGTTGCGGACGAAGAGCGGCTGCGAGGCGCCGGCATTAGCAATCTGCAGGGTGCGATTCTCGTCATTCCACAGCGAATAAAGCATGACAACATATTGAGAATCGAGCTTGCGCTCCTGAAGTGAGTCGTTCAGGGATTCGAGCAGTGCAGAGGGCGACAAAAGCTGGTTGGCCGCCGAGCGCATGATGCCGCTCACCAGCGCCGCATACAGCGCTGCCGGAGTGGCCTTGCCGCTAACATCTCCCAGGACGATCGCGCTGCGGTTTGAGTCGTATTGCACGAAGTCGTAGATGTCTCCACCGATCGAGCGGGCTGGGACGAAGCGGGCGGAAAACTCCGCGTATTTGTGCTTGGGCTTTAGCGGAGGCAGCAGGCGCAGCTGCACTTCGCGCGCCAGCGCCAAGTCGCGCTCCAACCGCTGCTCCTGCTGGGCCACACGCTGGTAAAGCTGGGCGTTTTCGATGGAGATGGCAATCTGCGCGGTTAGCGTGCTCATGGCGCGCTCATGGTCTTCGTTAAAGTAGTTGGTACGCGTGTGCTCCAGGTCGAGCACGCCGATCACCTTGCCTTTGTAGATCAGGGGTACGGCCATTTCTGACCGCGCCTCGGGGTTGACCATCACGTAGCGAGGATCCTTGCGCACATCGGGCACATGCACCAGCCGCCGCTCGGTCATGGCCACGCCCACCAGGCCGCGGTTGATTGGGACCTTTTCGGTGGGATAGAAGCGCTCGCCGAAGCGCACCGCGTAGCGATTCTCCAGCAGCTTCTCGCTCTCGTTGATCAGCCAGACGGAGAACATCTGGAAGTCGATGATCCTTCGCAACAGCTGGCCAACGCGCTCGAGAAGGGCGTCAACGTCGAGGATTGAGGTCAGTTCGCGGCTGATCTCGTTCAGCACTTCGAGCGTCTGTGCCTGCCGGGCAACGCGCGTGTATAGCCGCGCATTTTCGATAGCTCCGCCAATGCGCGAGGCCACCAGTTGCAGGAGTCGCATGTGCTCGGGTGAGAAGTAACCGGGCTGTTCGGACTGAATATCGAGGACGCCGATCACGCGATTCTTGACGATGAGCGGAACGGCCAGCTCGGAGCGCACACCGGGATTTGCGTTGATGTAGTTTTCTGCCGTCCGGACGTCGTTGACCAGAATGGCGTGTCGCTCCTGGGCCACCTGGCCCACAACGCCCTGTCCCATCTTGATACGCAGGCGTTGTGCTTCGGGGGTGTGGCCAATCTGGAAGCGCATTCTCAGGTCACGGGTGCGGTCGTTCACCAGCAGGATGGCGAAGATGCGGTAATCGATCACCACGCGTACCAGGTCGGCAGTGCGCTTGAGCAGGGTTTGCAGGTCGAGCGTGGTATTCAGCGCATCGGCGACGCGGGTGAGGAACTCGGTAGACATGGGCTCAACGCGGACCTGAGTCTCCGGAGGCGCAGGGTTGCTGGGGCGATAGTCGCCCTCGAACCCCTCATGGGTCGCGCTAGTTGCGCCCACTCGCGTCTTTTCTTCGCTCACAAATCTCCTGAATCTAAGGCCGTGGCATACATACCGTTCGCGGTTTTCGGCCGCACCCTACAAACGGCAAGCAGGGAAGTAGTTCACAGACGAGCCATGATAGCGCGTCCCTCACATATTATGGATGTCCCCAATGCGCGTGTGGGAGTGTCAGGAACGGGTCATCGGGTCATGGGTTGGGCATCCAGCGCCTGCACGATGGCTACGCTGGCGCTGGCTCCGATACGATTCGCGCCTGCTTCCAGCATGGTCCGGGCGTCGTCAAGAGTGCGGATGCCGCCCGAAGCTTTCACGCCGCAGCGATTGCCAGCGATGCCGCGCAGCAGAGCCACATCCGCAGCCGTCGCCCCGGCGGTCGAAAAGCCGGTGCTGGTCTTCAGAAAATCTGCGCCCGCAGCACAAGCCAGCTCGGAGGCACGGAGTTTTTCTTCAAGGTTCAGCAAGGATGTTTCGAGGATGACCTTCAGGATGGCGCCGGCTTCGTGCGCGATCTCGGCGACACCGCGAATGTCATTCTGGACAAGCGCGTTTTCGCCCGACTTCAGCAGCCCGATGTTCAGCACCATGTCCAGTTCGCGCGCGCCCAGGCGCACGAGCGTGGCGGCCTCATCGCGCTTGGTGGTGGTGAGGTTCGCGCCCAGCGGAAAGCCCACCACCACTCCCACGGGCACTCCTGTGCCGACCAGAGCCGCATACGCGGTCGTTATCCACGCGGGATTGACCATGGCGCAAGCAAAGCGGTATTGGGCGGCCTCAGCGCAGAGCTTCAGCACCTGCTCACGCGTGGCTTCCGGCTTCAGGAGGGTGTGATCGATGGCAGAGGCCAAAGCCCGGGGGCTGGCGAGAGCCTGCTTCGCGAACCCCGCGGTGTCGAAAGCGTTTTCGTTTACGTCGATTTCCTCAGCAGTAGTGGATGTCATGATCGGGCTCCTTTCGCCGGGTCTGTAATTCAACTCAGTGCAGTTCGGGATAATCGGGCGGCATGAGGCGAATATCGGGCACGTTGCGGAAGCGCTCAGCATAATCCATGCCGTATCCGATCACAAAATGGTTGGGGATGTGGAATCCTACGTAGTCGGCGTCGATCTTTTCCAGACGGCGCGAGGGCTTGTCGAGCAGGGCGGCGATGCGCAGCGATGCCGGCTTGTGCTGCTCGAAGAGGCTGCGCAGGAAGCACAGGGTGAGGCCGGTATCGAGGATGTCTTCAACGATGATGATGTGCTTGCCTTCGATGGGTTGATCGAGATCCTTGATCATTTTTACCGCCCCGCTTGTCCGCTGGCCTTTTCCATAACTTGAGACTGCTACGAAGTCGAAGGTGCACTCGACGGTGATGCAGCGCGCCAGGTCGGCAAGAAAAATCGCCGCACCCTTGAGAACGCCCACCAGCACTACGGCGTGGCCGGCGTAGTCCTGGTCGATCTGGCGGCCGATTTCCGCAGTGCGCGCTGCGATCTGTTCTTCACTGAAGAGGACGGGAAATTCTTTGTGGATGGTGGCGTGACTCACAGGGTCTAGGATATCGCGAAATACAGGGTTGTCTCCAAAACCCGCGGCGGAAGTTATACTTGAAGGAGTAACTTCCGCATGTATCCATACATCCATATTCCCGTTCTATTTACCATCCATTTCTTCGGCCGGAGCCTTCCGGTTGGGGGCGACATCGGCACCTTTGGCATTATGCTCTGGTTCGCGGCAGTTTGCGCCGGATGGATGCTCCATCTGAACTTTCGCCGCTGGAAAATCGATGCCGACGCGATCGGCATCATCGCCGTGTCCACGGTCGCCGGTGTGGTCGGCGCCAAGCTTTGGCATGTGCTCGAAGATCCGCAGGCGTTGATTCATAATCCGCTGGCCCAGCTCTTCGACCGGGCGGGATTCGCCTGGTTCGGCGGGCTGGCGGCCGGCATCCTGGCGCTGATCTGGCAGGGGCGCAGCTACGGCATAGGACGCCTGGCGATGCTCGACCTGGCGACGGCAGCAGCGGCTGTGGGGTATGGGGTGGGACGGCTTGGCTGCCTCACTTCAGGCGACGGAGACTACGGCATCCCGACAAAGCTGCCCTGGGGCATGGCGTTCCCGCATGGGCTGGTGCCGACCGATCCGGGAGTGCACGTGCATCCGACGCCGATTTACGAGTTAATCGTCGCGCTTTTCATTGCCTGGATTTTGTGGCGGCGCGGCTCGCCGCAGCGTCCCAAACCTATCGGCCAGTTGACGGGCGAGTACCTTGTCCTCAGTGGCATCGCGCGCTTTGTAGTGGAGTTTATCCGCATCAATCCGAAAATCTACTGGGGCATGAGCAATGCGCAGGTGGCGAGCATCGGATCAGTGATTGCTGGTCTGGGATTGATTCTCTGGACGCGCCGCCATGGGGCCTTTCAGCCGCTGAGCGCGCAACCGGAGGCTGTTCCGGCGGATTCGCATTAGGTCCTCTATTGGGCAATTCGCCGCGAACTGTTTCTTAGGAAGGGTGCTGCGGCGAGACACCGAATCTTTCGCTTGACAATCCGCCGCTCTCTTATATCCTATGCATAGGATATAGAGGTATCAATGAATTTCAAAGGCACTCTTCCCACTCTGATACTCGAAGCTCTGGCGGCCGAGCCCAGCTATGGCTATCGTATTGCGCAGGGCATCAAGGAACGCTCCCAGGGTGTGTTGGATTTCAAAGAGGGAACACTCTACCCAGCCCTTCACAAGTTGGAAAACGAGGGGCAGGTGGAGTCGTATGAAACTGTTGAGAATGGCAGGTCGCGCCGCTGTTATCGCATCACCAAAGCTGGTCGTGCGGTACTCGCGAAGGACCGGGCAAAATGGCGCGAATTATCGAGGGCAGTAACAATGATTCTGGGGGAGGCATAACATGACGGCGTTGGAGCAGTGGCTGATGCGGGCAACCAGGTGTCTCTCACAGGAGTCGCGCACCAAGGTAAGGTCTGAAATCCTGGATCACTATGGAGCGAGCCGCGATGAGGCGATAGGCAGCGGTGCGACGTTGCAAGAGGCGGAAGCAACGGCGCTTCGCGCCCTCGGTGAACCGGCAGAGGCCAATAGACTCTACCGGCAATCTCTTTTGACATCGTCGGAGGCAAGACTCCTCCGCGAAGGAAATTGGGAAGTGCGCGCAATCTGCTCGCGACCCGTTCTCAGATGGCTTGTGCTGGCGTTGCCGGTGGCTGTATTTCTTGCAGGCATTATTGCATTGTTCTGTCGATCGAATAACCTGGCAGCTGAACTCTTGCTAGTCAGCTTTTGTTTTTCCGTGCTTTTGCATGGCCCGTTTCTCCCCATCTACACTCCTCTGCGGTCTCGCATCTACCGCGGTTTTAAATGGGCGGCTTTGTCGGCAATATTCCTGATGGCAGCCTGGTCATCGGGCTGGAGTGGATCATGGCTTTCGCTCGGTTGCTTGTGGACGGTTGGCTGGATTGAGTGGAGACGCATATCGATTCGCCGCAAATTGCCCATCAGCCGGTGGCCCCGACAACTGCACTTCTGAGTTTTTCGAGGATGGGCCTCGGGATCGTCGCTCGCCGTCATAGAGTCTTCAGGAATGCCTTCGCCCGATCCAGTTCTGGAAACAGGCGCTCCTCGGCCTGAAACTCGCGCCCGTGCACGCAGCGGCGCCCGTTCTTCGCCTTGACTGGATGCTTGAGGTGCAGCATCTCGTGGTACATCAGGTATTCGATGGCGAAGCGCGGCGTGTTTCTGCGGTCGAAGACGCGGCTCACCATGATGGTGTTGTGCGCGGCGTCGTAATGGCCTAACAGGCGCTTCGCGGTGTGCTCGCTCCAGGTGAGTTGCGGGCGTCCCATCAATCCATGAAAGAAGCGGAGATTAAGCGCCTCGAAGACTTCGTCGAGGTCGTAATGGTCTCCCCTGGGGGTTGAGATGCGCTTGCGTCCGCGCGTCTGGCGGATGCGCTCGCTCTGGCGGACGACGGCCTCGCTCGATGTAAATCGCCGGTAGCGGTTGGAGCGCGCCGCATCGATGGGTTTGCGGTAGAGCTTGGCGATGAGGATGTGGGCGATGGCTCGCAGGATGGGCTCCGGCGCACCCTCGAGGATGTCGGAGAGATGCACCTTGATGCGGCCTTCGCGCAGGCGGATAGTGGTGTTGAGGCTGGTGAAGTGGTAGAAGCGAACGTCAAATGGAGGCATGGGCGCGCGGGGACGCAGCAACCGATACTCCTCCTCAAACCAGTGGGCAATTTCAGGGTTCACTGGGGTGAGCGTAAAGCATTTCTTCGTAGAATGCACACGGAGCTGGTGTCTGAATGCACTCGCGTCATGGAGTGATGATCAGGACAGCTTGCTCCGGACCGTTGAGGAATTCTGCAACCCGGATTGCCTGGCCGCGAAGCAGGGATTCGGCCAATGCCGTAGGGTAATTGCAGTGACGGACTACATCAAATACTTGTCAAATCAAGGAAGGGCTGGGACGGGACGCGGCCAAGCCTAGCCCGGCCCGGTGCCGTTCTTGCCGGCTTCGTCTTTATGTTCGGCGAAGTATTTTGTCTGACTCTCCAGAAGCTTCTTAGCCTCGTCGCTGGTGCTTTCGGCAGCGTCGAGCGCCGTCTTGCGGGAGAAATCGTATGCCGGATCGTCTGTGGCCTGCTTCAGGATATCGGGCCACTTCGCGCAGGCTGGGACGAGTTCCTTGAGCGCCTTGCGAATGTCTGCGTGCGCGTCGTCGAAGGTGTCGAGGTTGTCCTGTAACTCATCGGATAGCCGGGTGAACTCTTCTAATCGGGCGCGCAGTTGCGCCTTGCGATCCTCTGCTTTGGGATTCGGGCCCAGTTCTTTGATGACGGCAATGCGCTGCTCGATGAATTTCTGGTAGAGCTTGATGCGCACTACGGGTTGGTCGCGCGCCTCGGCGATCTGGTCGGCTTCCTGTTCGTTGAGAGGGTCTTTGTTCTGTTGCGGCGATGCGATGACGGGTGCGGCAGCCGACAGCACAGGACCTGGGAGCAGAAGAAGGTATCCCAGAGCCAGGGCTGCCGAGGCCTGAATCACTGAGTTTTTCGAGAAGACGTGTTGCATGGCCCAACCTCCCCCACACCTCCGGCATTACTGAGATGCTACATCCGGCCCGAAAGGTTAGTT